>NZ_JAGXGF010000078.1 GCF_024636815.1 Marivirga sp. | reverse complement strand
TCGTGAAACGAGAACATATGAAATTATTGAAGATGTTAAAAATTTGCGCAGTGAGCTTGGGATTCTATACCTAAGCGATTTCAATGAAAAAGTTCTCAATAAGCTGTTAAAGGAAAATCACTTGGTATTCAATCTCCTTTTCGAAGCTGATCCAAACGTTTTTGTCAGCTCGAAACATCCCCTTGCCGAGAAAGCATCCGTTTCTCTTGAAGACTTAGATAATTATCCGTTTCTTGCATTCGAACAAGGTAAGTATAATTCTTTCTATTTTTCAGAAGAAATCCTAAGTACTGTTCCTAGAAAGAAAACAATCCATGTTAGTGATCGTGCCACTCTTTTTAATTTATTAATCGGATTAAACGGATATACTATCAGCTCAGGCATATTGAATAGCGATTTGAACGGAGACAATATTGTTGCCGTCCCTCTAATAACAAATGAAAAAATGCGTATTGGATGGATTGCAAATGAAAAAACTCATCTCAGTGTATTAGCTCTTGATTATATTTCAAAATTAAAAAAACTTATTTGCTAATATGTATACAAAATTGATTAGCAAAATGTCTCCACTTAAATCTAGCGGAGACATTTTTTCATGCAACAAACAAGGTTTTTATTGCTTCATAAATTCGGTGTGCAATGTATGGATTATTCATTGTATATAGGTGTATACCATCAACACCCTGTGACATTAAATCTACTATCTGCTCAATCGCATATGCAATTCCCGCATCACGCATTGCAATCGGGTTATTTTCATACCTATCCATGATAGAAAGAAATTTCTTTGGAAGGTTCACACCGCAGAGGGTAACCATACGCTCAATCTGCTTCTTATTTACCACAGGCATTATACCTGCTTCAATCGGAACCTTGATACCTGCTACGGTAGCGTTTTCCCAGAATGAATAAAAATACTTATTATCAAAGAATAACTGCGTTATCAACTGGTTAGCCCCTGCATCCACCTTACTTTTTAGATTTCGTATATCTTCAATAATTGTCGGACATTCGCTATGACCTTCAGGATAGCAAGCTCCTATTATATTGAAATCTCCATTTTCTTTTATAAATGAAATCAGATCGCTAGCGTACTTGAAATCTTTTTTTGGTGTGAAGTCTGTATTAATATCTCCTCGCAGTGCAAGAATATTTTCTATACTAGCACCTTTAAAATCCTCCAATACTTTAAGAACTTCTCCTTTTGTTAGGTTTATGCACGGGAGATGGGCAACACTTTCAATCCCATAATTATTTTTGACATCAGATGCAATTTTAAGTGTGTCAGTGCTGTTTTCGCTTCCACCAGCTCCAAATGTCACACTAATAAAGTCTGGGTTAAGACCTTTTAGTTCGTTAACCGTATCATAAATTGTATTTACAGAGTCGGTTCGTTTGGGAGGAAATATTTCAAATGACAGGACTCTTTTCGTTTTAAACAAATCGGATGTCTTCATACATATAAGTTCTTTCTGACCTCTTTTGTTGCAGCAACTACATTTTCAAGACTAGGCACAGTTTCTTTGTTTTCTCTTGTTTTCAGTCCACAGTCAGGATTAACCCAAAGCTTTCCCTTCGGAATTTTCTCAAGCATCTCGAACAGTGCTTCCTTAATTTCCGAAACACTCGGAATTCTTGGCGAATGAATATCATAAACACCGGGTCCGACTTCCGTTTTAAACCCAAATACATTTAACGTTTCAACAATACCTAGAGCAGAACGCGCAGCCTCGAAGGTGATAGCATCCGCATCCATATCCTCGATATTTTTGATGATATCCGAGAACTCACTGTAGCACATATGCGTATGGATTTGTGTTTCAGGTTTAACACCGCTATGGACCAATCTAAAAGCTGGAATTGCCCAATCAAGGTAGTCTTCATGCCAATCACTTTTCCTAAGCAGCAATTTTTCTCTGAGGGCCGCTTCATCAATCTGAATAATTTTTATCCCATTTGCTTCAAGATCAAGCACTTCATGCCTTATAGCGAGAGCGAGCTGGAAAGCGCAATCCTTTAGTGAAATATCTTCTCGAGTGAATGACCAATTTAATATGGTTACCGGTCCCGTCAGCATTCCTTTTACATATTTTGTAGTAAGAGACTGCGCGTAAACCGAATAATCAATAGTCATTGGCTGAGAGCGGGAAACATCTCCCCAAACCACAGGTGGCTTTACGCATCTTGTACCATAAGACTGAACCCATGCCTTTTCAGTAAATATATATCCATCGAGTTTTTCGCCAAAATATTCTACCATATCATTACGCTCAAATTCACCATGAACCAGCACATCAAGTCCGATTTTTTCTTGCAAAGCAATGCATTCAGCAATTTTATCCTTATTAAAGGCGGTATATTGATCGAAAGAAATCTTGCCGCTTTTGTAACTTGAACGATTGGCTTTCACTTCTGCCGTCTGCGGAAAGGAACCAATAGTAGTTGTTGGAAGCAATGGTAGATTAAATTCTTCTTTTTGAATTTTTTCTCGTTCACCGAATGCTGGCATCCTTACAAAATCATTCTGCGAGAGAGCATAAACTGCAGTTTGAACGGCTGAATCGCCACAATTTCTCGTTCCGTTAAAAAGCTTTTCATTTTTAATATATTCATCAGTTAACATCGGGTCGTTGATTGATAATATATTTTTCAGTTCAAAGAGTTCCATTAATTTTTCTTCTGCAAAAGCAAAATGCCTTTTGTAATCATCTGCTAGTTTACTCTCGTTGCTTAATGTATATGGAACGTGAAGAAGGGAACATGAGGTGCTTAATATAATATTATTGCAGTATTTCCTTAGTTCTCCAACCAAGCATACTGTATTTGCATAATTGTTTCGCCATATATTCTTTCCATTTATAACACCTGCAAAAAGAATTTTATTATCGGGAAATCCATTTTTCTTCACCAGCTCGAGTGACTTTTTCCCCTCTAGAAAATCAAGTCCGATTCCGTCAAATGGAAGTGCTATAATTTCACGATAGCAATCCCTAATATCGCCAAAATATGTTTGCAAAAGTACTTTTACACTTCCCTTATTCGATAGGATAGCGCTATATACTTTATTGATAAGACTTATATCCTCTTCAGATAAATCCATAACAAATCCCGGCTCATCAAACTGGACCCATTGAGCGCCAAGAGTATCAAATTTTTTGAGTATGTCTATGTAAGCATTAATAACATTTGATGTGAAATCCTTAGCTGTTTTTTCCCCCGTAAATCTTGCCAGCTTTAAAAATGTGAACGCACCAATAATAACAGGCTTTGTTTCTATTCCATATTTTTTTGCTTCGATGAACTCATCAAATGGTTTTGTTCCGACAAGCGAAATATCAGCTTCATCCTCAATTTCCGCCTCCATATAATGATAATTTGTATTGAACCATTTTTTCATGGCCAGAGCTTTCACATCACCCTTTTCGCCCTGATAGCCCCTAGCCATTGCAAAATATTCATCCAAAGAATCAATTCCTAATTGCTTATATCGTTTCGGAACTGCATTTAGTAAAATTGCTGTGTCTAGAAGATTATCATAAAACGAAAAATCATTTGATGATATATAGTCAATTCCACTTCTCTTTTGATCATTCCAATGTTTTTTTCTTAGTTCGGCAGCAGTTTTTTTAAGATCCCCTTTTGTTAAAGTATTCTTAAAGTATTTCTCTACTGCAAATTTCAATTCTCTTAAAGATCCCACTCTAGGGTAACCGATAACTGTAGTTTTCATAATTCTTCACCTCGTTGTTTCTATATAAAAATTTTATCATTAAACCCTAACTATAGTGTAATTCTTGTTAATTATGAATAGTCATAGTGTTATCCTATGGCTATTCACAATTAATTCAGATGCACTCCAACCACACATTTCAGGAAAGACGTCTCAAAGCGAATGTCGACCTGAATGGAATACTGCAGCAGCTAACTCACTCTTACCATTCTTCTTTGGTATCTCTATATATGCAGTATTATATTGCCTATATCCATTTTCTTTAACAGTTCCAAATATATTTCCAATTATCTTATACTGCCAGTATAGAAGATCAAAGGGAACACCTCCAATACAAGAAAAAGAGCCTGTATTTTTACAAGCTCACTTTTATCGTTTAATTCTTAACCTTTTAGCCCTTTATAGTTATAGTTTCCTTTTTTAATCTCATTAATTTCTGCTTCAACTGCTTCCTTATAACCTGGATCTTCTTCTTCTTTTTTTGAGCACTTCATGCAAAGGCAAGCTTTATTAAACCTCGACATGATTCGACCATTTCTTAAGCTTCCACCACATTTATCACAATACTCTTGTGTGAAAAATCTATCCATAATCTTTCCTCATTCCACATCAACATATTCCATTATAATTTGGAGTGCTGCATCATAGCTTTCTGCTTCATACACTCTTGCAGTCATTTCATTGGCCTGTATATTTTGATCTGCCTTATTCAAGGCTTTCTTAGCTAGTCTAATAAGATTGAAGATATTTCCATCTGCTCCCACTAATTTACATTTTGGTTTCATCACTTTTCTCCTCTAATGCTGTATATCTTGGATATTCATAACCTTGTGGATCAATTAATATTCTCTCCCCATTGTCCTTATTAATAACCCTTATACAAAGGACTTCACCTTCATCATTAATACCACCTTCATCCTTTTGAATAAAGGATTGGTCTTCAAGTAGGTCAGCAGTCAAAGTTCTAAACTCTTTATCACTTAGCTTAATCTCCCTAGTTACCTGGTACTTGGCACCCTCATAACCTTTTTGTTTTAAATCTTTTGTTACTTCCTTTACCACTTCAAGGTCACTAGCCTTTCTTACAAATATGGCTTTCATCTTATCCTCCTTATTGGTAGATTTCTTCATTACATTAATCACTCTAAAAGGGAATAATAGCAAGTAAATATCGTAATTTAAAAGCAGACCTCAAATGAAGTGCACCCCGAATGTTGGACAAAAAAACTAACATTTGGAGGTGCATTTTTATGTCAAAATATTCGTATGAAGAAAGATTAGAAGCAGTTATTAGAATTGTAGAAGGAGGCATGTCTCCCAAACAGAGCGCTAAAATA
>NZ_JAGXGF010000077.1 GCF_024636815.1 Marivirga sp. | reverse complement strand
GGCGAAAAACTGCCGGACAATTTGATGAGATATTTCGATTATGAGGCTTTTGCCCGTGATCTATTTATCGATGATTTTTGTGCGGTAGAGTTAAACAGTTTTGTGCATGTTTTTTCTAATTATTAAGCCCTTTTAAAGGGCTTATTTTTTAATTTCAACACCGCAGCATCATTTTTGTTGGAATTAAATGAGGAACATATTCATAGAATATGATTTACTACTGCAAGCCTTCTTTTTCACCAAAAACTATATTTTGTTCAATCCAACTTTCAATATCCTTTGCAGACCATGCCAAGGTACTTTCATTGAGCTTGGCTGGCCTTGGAAATTTATCAGACATCCACCAACGCCGAAGTGTCACACGAGAACGCCCGATCATGTTTTCTACATCGGACATAAATAAAACCTTTTGAGAAGCTGGTTGTTTCTCATCATTTGACTGCCTTCTGTCCATACTTTCGTATATTTTATCTAGCCTCGCCACTACTTTTTTTTGAGCATGAATGCTTTTAAGTAGTTCTTTTATCTGACTTGCCTGGGCTTTCATTTGAGTTATCATCTCATCAATCAAATTATTTATTTCTTGGTGCTGACTTTGTATATTTTCATCAAGTGCCAGTCGGTTTTCCAGAAATAATTCTGGATTATTTTTTTTATTCATAATTTATACCTATTTAAAAATAAAATTTTTATTTTTCTATTATGCTCGTGATAACGAGCAAACTAATAGAAGTCAAAAGTTAGTTAAAAGTTAAAAATAATCATGCGTGAGATTTGCGTATTTGGTGCGACCTTTGTAATACATGGCGCATCTAATGAGGATGATGTTGGACTTCGCCTTGATCAACCCAGTCCTTGCTTCATTTTATCAGCTCTTTAATCGATTTCACGACAAGCTCAGGTTTATCAATTTGAATAAAATGCCCACTATCCTTAACTAGAACGTAGGTGGATTTATTTGATGTTTTACTCAGCAACTTTTGAAATTTTCGCCAATCTTTCATCATGGCCAGAGTAAAATACCCAAGCTCGTTTTCGTCTTCGGCTGTTAATATACTTAAAGGCATGTTACCCAAGGGAGCATCAGCTTTTTTAATCATTTCTAATTTTACCATTTTCAAGCTGGGTGTTATCCCCAATGCCTCATAATAAAATGGCTCTGTATTTTTTACATCCTCGCTAGGTGTATACTTTTTAAATCGTTTCCAATTCAATAATTGATATGTGGAAGAATCGACGAGCACTAAGCCTTTAAGCAATTGAGGATTAGTTAAAGCAAAATATTGAGCATATATACCACCATGCGAATGCGCCACGAGAATGTATGGAGGTGGTAAATTCATTTTTTTTAATAACTGCTTTAAGTTGTTAACAACAATAGCAGCAGTTAAAGGAATAGGTTGAGTATATTGCTGACTATGGCCATAACCGGTCCTATCATAAGTTACGACATGAGCAAATTTTGCTACAGATGGTGCTACTTTTTCCCAGACATAATGGGTATTTCCAGAGCCAGAAAGAAAAATTACTACAGGATGATCTTTGTCTGGTTGCTGACCATAGGATTTTACGAACAATAAATGATTATCAACTGCAACGCAAATCCCATCTAAGAAGGCACCATGAAGTTTGCATTTTTTCTTAGATGTACCGGTATACTTATCCGCATTGACAGGAGTGATGCACAATATAAGGATAAGAGCTAATAAAATAGATATGCCTACCCTAGAATTATTTTTCATCATTTTAATATTCATTAAAAAGCCAAATTAATTTGCGGCAGTTTTTACATCCAGACACATTGTTTTTCCAGGTTTTTCGTAACCAAAACCACACGAAAAGACTTGATCATAGACTAAACCTTAAAGTAATACCACATCCACAAAATATGTTCATTTGTAATGCAAGTCTAAACTTTCAAATAAATATTATTATATCCCTTGATGTAATTTATACAAACATCGATCAATATATAGTTATATTCCCAAAATAAAGTGGATTTCAAAAAAGTGAGTTGTGACTTTTCATAAGCATATAGTAATATATGACATGAAATTTGGCTTTTTGATTGTCAAAATATGACCTTTTACTCACACACTGACTTTAAAGCACAATTAAAGTACTCTAAAGGCCCTGAACCTTTAAACTGGTTGTTTTTACCCGGTGGTCCTGGTTTCGGCTCTGAATCACTGGACAACTTGGCAGAGCAATTATCATTACCCGGAAAAAGCTGGTACATGGATTTTCCAAATGATGGCAGTAATCAAATTAGCGCTAACCAGCATTTTGAAGGATGGTCCGACGGCTTAATTGATTTATTAAGTCATTTTGAAAATCCAATTATTGTTGCTCACTCTTTTAGTGGCATGCTTGTATTATCCAATAAGAAGCTAGAGAATTATCTTTACGGTCTTGTGCTATTAAACACCGCTCCCAACAACACATGGCTTCATCAGATTGAAAAACAAGCCAAGCAATATGATTTACCAGATATTTCTGAAATAGCCACGCAATACGAAAAAAATAAAAACAACGATACATTTAAAGCGCTAACTATTGCTTGTGCACCTTATTTTTTTTCACCAGAATCATTAGATAAGGGAATGAAGTTATTAGAAATACTTCCCTATTCTAATGAGTCTTACGATTGGGCAACAACCATGTTTCATCCGCGATTTACTAACGCGTTTATTCCGCAAACGATTCCAACGTTGGTTGTTGGAGGTGAAATTGATCACATCACTCCTTTTGATCTTTTTATGTCAGATGAACGCTGGCAGCGAAGTAACATACAGTTAAAGCTTATTAAAAATGAAGGGCACTTTCCATGGTTAAACAGTGGTGAAAATTTACAAAATATTTTCTATAAATATATCGAGAGTATGAATTTATGCCCCATTTAATTCTTGAATGTAGCGATAAGATCGCTTCGAACATCAACTTTAATTCATTATTTATCCACTTACACCAATATTTGGCTGATAATTTACCAACCCAAATTACCAGCTGCAAAAGTCGAGTCAGAATATATGACAACTATTTTATTGGTGATGAGTTCGAAAAGAATTTATTCATGCATTTAACGTTAAAAATTTTACCCGGGAGATCTGCTAAAATAAAAAACAGGATATGTGAATATATTCATCATCATCTTAAAGGCTTAGTCATGAATAACGACCTTGAAAAAACGTCTATATCTATTGAGCTTCTCGAGTTAAGTGCTTTTTATTTTAAATAACTTATTCGCTAAATTTGAAGTCAGTAACGTGGAAAAGACTATTATTGCATGTATTGAAGTAGATCCAACCTTATGATAAACGAGCGCTCTTCGATGTATTAGTTTCATTTTCCTCTGAAGCCCTTCTTTAATCCCATTAGACTTTCTAAATCGCTAGATACATACAATTTCATTCCGCCACTTATAAAATGTTTTGCCTAGAGCAGCTAACGCTCTAAATGGGTAAATTCAGCTATATTTAGAAACATAGGAATTGCTTTGCGACACCAGTGCTGTTTCATAGCCTTATAGTAATAACTGATTAAGTTATTTTTCACCAAGCTAATAAAATTATTTCCATTTAGTTTCTTAACCCTATATAACCATAGGACTGCTTTAGATTATATTTTATAAGGAAAAGTTAATTCATTTCCAGAAACACATAGCCCGCCAACCCAAGAAATCCCATTACCTACATATGATATCTCAAGTTTACTTGGCCGTCCTAAATTCTCTCCTTGAAAAACGGTTAAACTTCTTTCCAAGCCACATGATAATGCCCCTGCAGCAACTCCTGTTGCTGCATCTTCAGGGCAACCTGTCTTAGGATTAAAGTTTCTTGCATAAAATGTATTTTTAAGAATATTGTCTTTAGCGTATACATATATGCCACTAATTTGATTATCAATGCTCCATTGTTTGATAGCAGCTAAGTCAGGCTTTAGTTGATCTAAATATTTTCTTGTTTTAACTGGAATGAAAAATTTTGGACTGCCCACTGAAGCAATTTCAAACAAAAGCTCAGAATCAAAAATATGTTGTGAATCTTTTGGTACTTGCAAAAAAGTTCTTGCAAGCTTTATAAGATTAAAATCAAGCTGGAGAACCTTATCAACAAAGACCTCGACTAAAAAATGACCTATATCAGTTCTTTTTATGATAAGAGGACTTAAACACTGTTCATTGTAACGTCTATTACAAGTTAACTGATCACTGTTAACGAACACTCCCTGATGATAAAGCCAGTGAGCAGCCGCTATCGTGCCATGTAAACACAAAGGCATTTGAGATTCAGGATAATAATATTCTAACAGCGGGATACTGTTATTCATATTTAAAACAAACGTTGTGACAGGGAAGTTGAGTTTTTTTGCAATGCTCTGTTTTTCAGTTGGACTCAGTGCATCACAATCAACGACGACAGCGGCTGGATTACCACTGTCTTCAATGTTTGTACAAAAACAATTAATTTGAAAAATTCTCACATAATGCCTTTATTCCAGTGAGTATAGAGTATTAAGTAAGCTCTCCTCCCCAGTTCATATTAGACATTTTATCATAGTTTAATGTTGGTTTCTGATCCTTTTTCAACAATACAGCAGCTAATAAAATAGTAGCGATGCCAATAAATCCTATACTTACACTCGAAAAAGGAGAAGAAAGCTCTCTGCTCAAGAAAACAGTTAAACCCGCCCCCAGCCCAACAGCTGTTTCCTTTACAAGAAGAAATTGAGCCTTTGCACCCAGCAGATCCAAATAGCTGGCAAAACACTCAACAAGTGACAATAAGAGTATCCAAAAAAAAGAACCAAGAAAATATTCGGCATAAAAAAAACCAGGACAACTAATAATCAACATTCCAAATATCATGACAAAAATAACTACTTTAAATGGCTTGTAAGTATCAGAGCATCGCTCTACCCAATGAATAATTGGAAGCTGAAAAATAATAACAACAAAACTATTTAATAAAATCATTAAGCCATACCAACTCGGTAATATTCCTTTTTTATCAATTAAGTATTGAGGTAGCACTGAAAAAACACTGAATAATTTTATGCCTACCGCGACTCCAATCAATAACCAAGCAAAAAAATGTCTTTTATTAAACACATGTGGATTACCTAATGACACATTAGCATTGTATTTCACTTCTTTTTTGCTTGTGATATATGCGCCTAAAGCAGTAAATATTAAAACTACTGCACAAGCACCAAAAAATATTTGCTTGGAATTAAAGGTAAATAGCAAAACAAGCCCTGACACAAAACTTCCTAAGTTCAAGGCTATTTTATTGTGCGCCGCACCAGAGGGAGTCTCCGCGGCTTTTGCTTTGATTAAAAAACCAGAAATACTTAATCCAATTCCAACAAGCACTGCTCCCAGAATTAAAAGACCCTCTTTCTGAAAGCAAAATAAACATATTCCTAGAGCTGCTAATACTAAGGCAGTACTCACTGCAAATCTTCCACAAACACGATTTAATAAGGGAGATAGAAGTAAAAAAAATCGATACCCCATTGCTAAAATGATGTTACTTAAAGGAGATAACCATATATTAGCCTTACCCAACAATAAAAAAAGACAGGTTGCTGTTACAAATCTAATTGAAAAAATCATATATTTTTACCTCTAACGCAAGCTTTTGTGTCGTTATATCTAGAAAAGATGATAAGGCGTCATAGTCTTTAGATGTCGCAATAATATACCCAATAAAATCGGAATTATCTTTAATGACAGTTGTAACAGAGTTCTCAGGTTTTTTTGTCCAAACTATTTCGATCAATTCTACCTGCTCAGTAGATAATGTGTTGAGATTTATTTCAGGAATATTTTGTAAAATTCCTTCTTTTACTGCAGTAATCATCCGTAGACCAGCGTAACATTTTTGATTTAATGTATTAAGAAAAGACTCTTGTCTATTATTTTGAGAGGTCCATAACAACCACTCTTTCCATGGTTCAAAGTTTTCATAAGCTAAAGCAGCTAAATCCCAAATCCGCATACCCGCAGGGCGTAAATTAGGCTCTACAGCTTGAACTGATTGACATTTTTCAGAATAAAATACTTCATTGTGACAAGCCCCATGGTTAGAACCTGCTAGTTCGGACATAAATGTACCTGCATTTGTAATAAGACTAGTTTCAACATCTGACAGAGGGGCTGGAACAATTTGCTGAATTTCAGCACGATACTGATTTTGAGTAGTTTTTTTTTCTGTAACCCACGAAAATCCAGCAACATGATCCCAACTATATTCTTCCGAATTACTCACAAGCTCTTCAGCAACAACACCTGAAGAAATGTATTTTCTTACTTCAGACCAAGCATTTTCCAAAGAATGCACATGACTTAAATTCATGCAGCCTCGGCTATTGCCTTCTGACGTGGGCTTTAAAAAAGTTTTTCCATTTAATTGTTTGTGTATGGCGCATAGTTGTTCAAAAGAATCAATTTTTTCAGCGAAAATAGGCTTATAACCACGAGGATACCCTTGGGCGTTTTTCTCTGCTTGTCTATAGGCGTACTTATCTAATGCAGTATTTACTTTATTAACATCAGGGCCCCGCAACCCCAAATGCAAAGCGAGTTTACTACCAAGTTGAGTACCTGGGTCTGAAAAAGGAAGAACAGCAACAACATTAATGGAAATATCTTTAATAGCATTCATTATATTGTCTATATTTTTTTGATCACTATTAAGAGCAACATCTATGACAAAATCAGCAGTATTTTTGTCTTCAACAGTCGGTGATTTTTTACACAAAATGGTTGCTGCATTTAAAGTATTTCTAGCAGTTTCCCTAATTCTCTTAACATCATTTATTCTGGTATTGTTATAACCCAATATCAAAACAGCATTTTGAAGATTCATTTGTAACTCCGTAGGCATTATTTTATTCATAAAAATTTATTTCATTTCTTGGACCTTTACTTCGAAATAGAAGTCTAGGAGTATCAATAAAACATGAGTGTTTTGTATAGTTTCCAATCTCTGATTTATCTATATTCATTTGAGGTCTTCCATGAAGAACCTTATGATTGGCTACAATTAAAAAGGTACCTGTTTCAGGTATTGATTGTTCTTGAGAAAAATTACTTACATTATCTCTCATCATGTCAATTAAATACTGCTCCCCAGGATCAACCGCTTGCATTCTCTCACCAGTATGATTGTCAATTCGAAAATCAAGGAAAAATCTCAATCCATATTTTTCAGAGTACTCCATTATGTTTCTTTCACGCTCCTTAAGAATCGCTACATTTTTTCCTGATAGAAATTTTGCCTTTAAGTGAAGCAACTTGCAAAGATCAATGTCATTAAAATTCTTTACAATATCTCTGGGGAAAATATAGGACGTTGGCGTTTTTGTGATATCTCGGCATATTGTTAATGAGAGATAATCAATATTTAGATTTTCATAAAGATCATCAGAATGTGGTGTTATTGCACCATAACCATTTCCCCAATCTTTATAAAATTCACCCGAGGGCTTCAAAAACAATGCTTTATGTTCTTCATAATCGTACTTTATGTCTGTCAGTTGGAATAAACTAGACAATGATTCATGAACTAACAAAGAAAGCCTATGACAATCTGTTCGAAATATATTTTTAATGCATACAGCAGCTATTTTACTTCTATTTAAACCTAAATTTGAAAAATAATAAGAGTCACTTTCATGTAACGAGTTTATCAATAGATTCATAAACTTAAACTTAAGAACCTGAAAATTATCATTATTTTTTTCTTTAGACCACCAGCACTCAATTTCATCTTGAATATATTGGAAATCTAGTATAATTAATTTCTCCTCAGATATTTCCTTCCTAAGAAATTTAGCAAGTTCCATCTGATTCATTTGGTTTATTTTATTTAAAGTTGGTTGTGCGTCGGTGGTATCCATGCTTCTCCTTATAAATCTATTTGAATAAATTAAAACGCATACTTATTGATTACTTTCATTAACTTTTAATACTTGCTACAAGAAAAATTGTTCAGAAATAAATAATTATCTCTGCAATAAACAGCAATTGACATTTAATTGTCGGACTGCATAATATCGACATTATAATATCGTTTCAATAGTTTTTAAAAAATTTTCGACACCCAAGTGTCATTTCACATTGGACATTTATTTTAATTACCTATAAAATCCTCGTAATTCACCAAGGCTTACAGATTTCCATGTCAGAAAACTTAAAGACAAATTTAAATTTACTAATGAAGGAAGCGCATCTAAATGCAGAGGAGCTGTCGAGAAGGATAGGTCTGCCTGCAAGCACCATAAAAAAAATTCGCAACAATGATGACCCAAACCCAACACTTTCTACACTGACACCTTTGGCTAAATATTTTTCATTAACAATCAGCCAGCTTGTTGGCGATGAACCCTTTTCAGAGTCACGTATATCAGGATCATATAATATCAATCTACATACCTTGAACCATGTTCCATTAATATCCTGGGAAGAAGCAATTAATTGGCCTTTCAAAGACAACAAGGTTCGTCCAACTATCACCACAGAATACGAATACAGCAAAGATGCCTACGCACTCATTGTTGATGAGGATGATTGGGAAAGCCTCTCGAAAGATACAGTCTTGCTTGTAGATCCCAAACTTCAAGTAGAACATCGTGATTTTATTATCGCGCACAGAAGTGGACAAAAAACACCCACACTGAAACAGGTACTTTTTGATGAGGGACAAATGTATTTAAAACCAGTGACACAAAAATATAATATCGCAATATTTACGTCAGAACATAAAATTCTTGGGGTAATAGTAGAATATAAAAAGCAGTTAAGAAAAAATCCACTTGAGCTAATTGATTAGGTAGTCCTTATGAATAATAAACAAGATCTCTCCAATAAAGTAAGTCCTCGTGAAAATTTTTTGATGTCATTAATAAACAAACTAATGAATGAATATAAAGCCTTGCTTTGTTATTTTCATATGAAACCATTCAAGATTGTTGATATTTTAAACTTGTCTCCAATCCCTGGTGAAACAGTATTTACCATACAAATCTCTCATAAAAATATTATATTACAATTATCAGCAGCAGAAATTCTACAAAAAAACTATGATCTTAATGAATTTAGTAATTTTCATGCTGAGATGATCCGTAAAGCAGCTGAAGGAAAGTTGCTTGAGTTTTTAAAATTATCTGAAATTGAACCATTATATAAAATTGTAGGGAAACGTTACGATAAAGAACTGCAACAATATCTTTTTACCATTGAAGACAAAAAAGGCACTCAATTTAAGAAAACCGCAGATGAACTTGCTAATGATAAAAAATTACTAACAAACATTGATATTCAAGATATTTATGATATTAAGTTTACACAAGGTGCCGAATCAATTCTAAAAGAAAAGGCATTATTGTTATTAGCCAAACAAAAAAATGAAAGAAATGGCATGAGATAGAAAATTTATTATAAATACAATGTGTTCAAATCTACAAGCTAGTATCTTAATTTGAAAAACACTTAGAGAAAATATGAAAAAAATTAAGCTTCCTGATATTAAAGATAATTTTATGTGGGATACATGGATGTCTATGTATCATCTATCTATTCTTACTGTTGCTGATGAATTGGCATTATTTGTACACTTAGAAAATAAGAGCCTAAGTCTGATTCAATTAGACCAAGCACTACAG
>NZ_JAGXGF010000076.1 GCF_024636815.1 Marivirga sp. | reverse complement strand
TTTCCTATCCCACCTCTAAACAGCGATTTTCTTCCTAAAAATTCCTTACAATAGCCCGCTATTGCTTCAGAATTTTTAGTTGAAACTCACTATTTACAGGCGTTCTGAATCCTAAATTAGAATCGAACTCAGGTTATTAGGTTAATATCCAAGATTTATAGACTTAGTATTGAATCATATCTATTCTCAGGTTGTTCTTTAAAAATCCCAAAAATTGTAGATCCACTGCCAGTCATACTTGCATAGACCGCACCTGCACTATAAAAGTCATTTTTGATATTAGGTAATTGAGGATGTTTTCTGAAAATTCCTTCTTCAAAATCATTTTTTAATAACCCTTTCCAATCCTCAATAGGATACTTTTCAATGACATCTTTTACAGAAATCTCAGATCTTTTAGGATTTACTCCACTGTATGCTTCTGCAGTACTGATATGAATATTAGGATAAACTAAGGCTAAATAATATCCAGATAAATCCAGCTTAGTGTTTTTAAATAGTTCACCTCTACCGCTGACTAATTTGACTTTGTTTTCGATAAAAAATGGGCAATCACTGCCTAATTGTAAAGCATAAGCTTCTAATTTCTTAACAGAGATATGCAATTTAAAATATTCATTAAGCAAAGTTAGCATAAATGCACCATCAGCAGAACCACCGCCCATCCCAGCACCCATTGGAATGTTTTTATGTAGGATTACATCTACAGTGGGTAAATTAAAATCAGCTTTAATTAATTGATAAGCCTTAAGTACTAAGTTATCATTAGAGTCCCCTGGTATTTCTAAACCCGTAGTTTCAAAATTAAATTTCTCAGAGGGAATAATTTCCAATGCATCTCTCAGTGGGATGGGATAGAAGCAGGATTCAATATCATGGTATCCATCTGTCCGCTTGGTAGTTATATTAAGCCCTAGATTGATTTTAGCATTGGGGAATTTCAGCATAGGAAAGTTATTGAATAAAAAACCTTCCAGCTTGTATAAGTCTGGAAGGTTTGATAGTTAAAATTATCCTGCAAGGATTTTTATTTCATTTCTTCTATTAATTCCTCTGAAATACCAGTAAAAGAGTAGCCACCATCGTGAAATAAATTCTGCATAGTTACTTTTTTAGTGAAGTCAGAGAACATCATAATGATATAATCAGCACATTCTTCAGCTGTGGCGTTTCCTAAAGGAGACATTTTTTCAGCAAATTTATAGAAAGAATCAAAACCATCAATTCCTGACCCAGCCGTAGTTGGAGTAGGAGATTGAGAAATAGTGTTAACTCTCACTTGTTTGGTTTTACCGAATCTGTAGCCATAGCTTCTCGCAATGGATTCCAATAATGCTTTTGCATCGGCCATATCATTGTAAAATGGATAAGTACGTTGGGCTGCGATATAAGATAAACCTAAAATGGAACCATATTGATTCATTACGTCCATTTTATCTGCCGTTTGCATCATTTTGTGAAAAGATACAGCTGAAATATCATAAGTCTTTTGTAACCAATCATAGTTCAAATCATGGTAAGCTTTTCCTTTTCTCACATTCGGGCTCATGCCGATAGAGTGTAAAAGAAAATCGAAATTACCACCTAATATTTCTTTTGATTCCGTATATAATTTAGTGATATCATCAACTGAAGTAGCATCAGCAGGAATCACCTCAGTATTGCATTCTTTAGCTAATTCCTGAATTCCGCCCATTCTTAAGGCAACTGGAGCATTGGTCAAAACAAATTTTGCGCCTTGCTCTTTTGCTTTTAAAGCTACTTTCCAGGCAATAGAGTTTTCATCTAAAGCTCCTGTGATAATTCCTTTTTTTCCTGCTAATAAGTTATTTGACATAGTTTTCTGTATTGTGTGTTTAGGCAAAAATATAAATTTATTATGATTATGGCATAAGGATTTAGAATATAGTGATCCAAATGCCTTAGATAAGACTGCGCATTCAAAATTTATTTGTTTTTAGTCCCTTCTTTTCCCTCAGTGTGATTGTAATAAATTCTTTGTGTAGGATATGCAAAATCTATATCTTCATGCTTTGCGATAATATCTAATATTTCTTCCCATACATTATTTTCTGTAACTCTTCGTTTCTTTGGCTCTGAGAGAAATCTAATAGTTAATTCGACCCCACTATCTTTAACTGAGGTATATACAATAGGAGTAAGGTTGCTATAGAAGATCATAAATTGTTTTGAGGCTTGTAAAAGCTTTCTTTTTGCGCTAAAAGACAATTCTTCTGCATGATTCTGAATTATTTTTTCTAGTAACTCTTTAGCTTTTCTCCAATTGCTTTCAAATGTTAACAAAACGGGCATTTCTATCCATATATGGCTAAATCCCTGATTATAATTGGCCTGACTTACTCTAAAAACTTTCCCATTAGGAATATGAATTATTCTACCTGTACTTTGGTCTGCACCTACCCAATTTCCAATTTCATTAATCGTAAATTGAAAAAAACGAATATCAATCACATCACCGGCAACATCTGCAATTTCTATTCGATCTCCAACTTCAAAAGGCTTACGAATCACAATAAATAACCATGCTGCAAGATTCACTATGGGAACCTGTAATGCAATGGCTAAACCCGCACTTACCAGACCTAAAAATGTACCAATTGAATCTATCTTATCAATCCAGATATTAAGTAAAATGATAAGCAATAAAATGTAGTAAATATTTTTTACCCCATTTTTCCACAAGTATCGGACTTTTGGTTCTTTAAAATTTTTAAAGACCAACTTAAGAGCAGAAAATCTTAGAATGACCAAGACAACTATACTGACTAAGCTGTAAAAAATTTTAGTTTGAATATCAGGGCTGATATTCCAATATTCTTGAAAATATGAAATGATTTCTTCTATCATAGTGCAATATATAAAAATGAAAGTCTTCTGACAGGCCTCACGAAGTCAATATTTATCCATACAAAGATTTATCAGTAGCTCTAAAACCTCTTCACTGCTAAATCACTCACATGATCACCGATGGATAAAGAAGAAGTAGCAGCTGGCGAAGGAGCATTGCAGACATTAATCGCATTGCTTTCTTCCAATATCAAGAAATCGTCTATCAGTCCTCCGTTTCTATCACATGCCTGCGCTCTTACACCAGCGCCACCTGGCGTTAAGTCATTTTCTGTAATATCTGGTAATAGTTTCTGTAATGCTGTAGTAAAAGCTGATTTGGAAAATGAACGATACATTTCTCCAAAACCTGTTTTCCAGTATTTAGCTGCTACCTTTTGAAATCCCGGCCAGGCTAAGGATTCGCCCAACTCAACTAGATTAAACATTGATTTGCGGTAACCTTCACGTTTAAAAGCCAAAACTGCGTTAGGGCCAGCTTCTATACCTCCATTGATCATTCTGGTGAAATGAACACCTAAAAAAGGAAAATTAGGATCAGGAACTGGATAGACTAAGTTCTTGATTAAATACTGTTTTTCAGGTTTAATCATAAAATACTCGCCACGGAAAGGAATGATTTTTAAATCAAGCTTTTCTGAAGTTAATTTGGCGATCTTATCAGAATATAAGCCTGCGCAATTCACTACTAATTTTGTATCAAATTTATCTTTATTGGTGATGATAGTGGTAACTCCATTCTTTTCCTGAATATCGATTACTTTCTGTCCTATAGAAATTTCTCCCCCTAATTCTTGAAATATTTCAGCATATTTTAGTGAAACGGCAGTATAATCGATGATTCCTGTTTGAGGAACATGAATCCCTGCTATGCCATTTACATAGGGCTCATGCTCTTTTACCTCTTCTTTTGTAAGTCTTTTTAGGTTTTGAAGACCATTTTGCGCACCTCTTTCTTCAATCATGGAAAGGGTAGAGAGCTCACTTTTATCTGTAGCTACAATTACTTTACCACATAATTCATAAGGAACTCCTTCTTTATCGCAAAATTTTAATAATTGATTATAACCATCAATGCAGTTTTTGGCTTTAAGACTACCTGGTTTGTAATAAACGCCAGAGTGGATTACACCACTGTTATTGCCAGTTTGGTGTTGAGCTAATTTATCTTCTTTCTCTAATAAAAGGACTGAAAGTTTAGCATTCTTCTGTTTGATTTTCAAAGCAGTAGCCAAACCTAATATTCCACCGCCAATTATGATGATATCTTGCATTTTATTTTAGATAAAAGAAGCCAAGAATACGGATTCATGACTAAAGGATTTTTATTTTAATTAATGATTACAGCAAAGCTACATTTCAATGGATAAATACACTAAATAAATTTAAAACTTATTTAAAATAGTAGGAAGGTTTGAATTTAAAATTACCAACTCAGATCAAAAAAAGCTTTTGAGGAAACTGGAAAAAAAGAAGAGGACTTTTTAAGCGAATTTAGTAGTTGCTTAAAAAAGGGTGGTAGAATATTACTGCCCAGCTTCACCTCTAACTGGGCAGTAATAAGTTACCTAATATTTTGCAGGTGTTCCTGCAGTAGGAAGGCTTTTTTCAATGAATTTCCTTATGTCCTCATTAGAAGTAGCTAAATCTTCAGCTCTTAAATACATCATATGCCCACTTCTATAACCTTTAAATGAAAATCTGTCTTTCATTTTACCACTAGGGTCGATATGCCACATGGTATACTTAGCATTGAAGTAAGTAGTCGCCCCATCAAAATAGCCACTTTGCACCATCGTATGCAAATATGGGTTTTGTGCCATGGCTTGTCTCAAATTCTCCCCAGTATTATCATCACTGTTATCCCAGGGACGAACAGGGCCAAACATATTGTATTTGATGTCTGTTTTATAATCAAGGAAGTTGCGGAAGTAATAATTGATAGCTGGAGTAAAAGAATGTAACCATGAAGTTAATTCTGAATTAAAATCTGGTCTTGTTCCTGCATCCATTTTGTCAATTCCTTTATATCGAGAATCTAATCTACCAATTGTAAACCCTTCTTCTCTTAATAGTTCTTTCCAAAAAAAGGAGGTTGGAACATCCATATTATGTTGTGAGATGACTTTTTCAGATAAACCTGAATATTTACTAAAATTTTGAATTGCCTTTTTCTGTTCATCGTCTGTTATCCATGCACCTTTTGCTAATGCTGGTAAAAGATGATTAATCGTATAAGCTTCTGATTCTTCTAAGACCTCAACTAAATCTTTTGCTTGCAAATCTGCAGGCAGTTTTTCATGGTACCATGCAGCTGCAGTGAAGTATGGCAAGCGATTAGCTGATTCCACTGCACCTGAGCGTTCAATTCCTAAGCCAGTAGGAGAAACCAAAATCACCCCGTTCAAATACATCCATTGACTATTTTGCAACTCTAAAGCCAAACCTGAAACCCGAGTGGTTCCATAACTTTCACCTATCAGGTATTTTGGTGAATTCCATCGATTTACTCTGGTGACAAAAGTATTTAGCCATTCTGCTAAGTATTCAATATCCTGATTCACTCCAAAAAAGTTTTCTTTTTTAGCTTCAGGATCCAAAATTCTTGAATATCCTGTATTAATTGGGTTGACGTAAACAATATCTGCAACATCTAAAATAGAATGTGGATTGTCTTTTACTCCATAGGGCTGGATTGGAAATCCCTCTTTATCGATTCTTAAAATTTTAGGACCAGTATAGGCCAAATGCATCCATACCGAAGCTGATCCGGGTCCTCCGTTAAAAGATATAACCAAAGGCCTTCTTTCTCTATTGGAAATGTCTGATCGTTTATAGTAAGTATAATGAACAGCTGCAATGGGTTTTCCTTCTTGGTTCCATACTGGTTCAGTACCTGTCTGAGCAGTATAAGATATTTTTTTTCCTTTTATGCTCACCTGATGGGTCGTGACAACCTCTTTTTCAGCTTCTATTTTTCTTTCCTGTGAATAGGATTGGTGATTTACCATTAAGCCAATCACTAATAGTATTATAACTTTTCTCATTGTTTAAATTTTTTCTTTAAATTAAGTTAGTCTGTTTTCCCGAATAATTTAAGTACTTTATTTTAGAAGAACTTATAGCTTTATGAATGGTAGTTTAGACAATAGACAATAGACAATAGACAATTGTCTATCCCTAAATATGACAAGCTAATTCACAACTATATTTCCGTTTCTATCCAATTTTTCTGGTTTTTGCTATTTCTTGATCTGTGGTACTAACTTATTTTTCTCTCTTGATTATTAAGGGGGCACCATCTGAATTTCCCTTCATATTGCACTACTATAAGCTTCAAATGTGTAAATTGCAACCTTGTCATATTTATAGATAACATAGTAATATATCGGACTTGGTAATTTTATAGTTAATATAAGTGAATTACAAAACTTTTAAACTAAACTATAATAACTATGGCAAATTGTTTTGCACTAATGGGTTGGAGTTTACCCGTGATCGAGAGTATGCAAAAACTCAATAAACCTTATGTAGTGGTATCATTTCCTGATTTTGAGGATTATGCTAAAGAGCATGATATCCCTTTTGTTGCTTACCAATTTGATGAATGGAGTGATACTTCCAACTCTATAGATTTGCATGAAAAATTAAAACCTTTTAATGCAGATGTAGCGGTTCCGCTATTTGAAGAAACTGTGGAATGGGCTGGAGCATTAAATTCTATCTACAGAGATGATCCTCGTGTATTAAACCGTGCTTTTCTATTTAGAAACAAAGCCATGATGAAGCGAAAAGCTTTAATTGGTGGTTTACGTGTAGGTTTATTTGAAGAGGTTTATAACAAAGAAGGTGTGAAAGCCTTTATGAAAAGATTAAATCAGGCTAACCTCCAGGTAGACGGAGAAGAAGATAGCTGGGTTCATATTAAACCATTTGCATCAGCTGGTACTGTTGGACACCGACTGTTGCGTACAATGGATGATGTTGAACAGAAATGCCAAGAGGATGACTTTCCTTGTTTGGCAGAAAGCCATTTACCCGGAACTGAATTTTCATGTGAAGCCTTTATTCACAAAGGAAAAATTCGATTCTTAAATATTACTGAATACGTGAAATTGGGCTATTCTAATTTTATACCTGAAGGTAACCTATTGAATTCCAAGCGTGATAAAATCATGAAGGAAATGCAGAAATTGGTTGATTTATTCGGTATAGAATATGGGATGATTCACCCAGAGTGGTTCTTAACAGAAGATGATACCTTAAGTTTTGGAGAGGTAGCTTGCAGAATTCCAGGTGGTCATATTTTGGAATTAGCAGGGAAGGCTTATGATTTTGATGCATTAGGTGCGTTTGTTTTAATGCATGACCCTAATTTATCAGAAGAAGAAATACAAGAAATATTGCCTGGTCCAGATGCAAGACCTAAGAATTTCTATGGTAATGTGATGATTTATCCTCATAAAAATTCTATTTCAAAACTAGAAATTCCTGAGGAACTGAAAGAAGAACCATATTTCTTAGATCATAATTTGATTCCGCCTATGACTACACAAAAAATTAGTGATAGAGCTGGATTTGGAAACCATTTTGGTACAGTAAACTTTAAAGGTGAAGATCCTGATAGAATGACTGAATTGTTATTACATTATGAAAATGTAGATTTCTATCATTAATCTTTTATATTAAGCAGTAATAAATACAAGTTTATACTTGTATATAATCATGATAAACTGACGCAAGCTTCTCTATTGCGTCCAGTAATATTGAAAATTAGCGCAAGCATTAGTTTGTGCTAATTTTTATTAATTTTCATATTCTAAGCATTTTTAATGCTTTCTTGAATATTATTAACGCTTGTCATTTTTTAAATTTGACAATGAATCTTATAAATTTTTAGAATCCCATGGGGAATCAAACAATAATTGATAATAGTAATCAAAAGCTTAAAGAGCTCATAGAAGAATTTTCTGCAGCTACTTCTTTAACTAGACCAGAAAAAGCTAATAGACTGATGGGGCAGATAGATATTCTGAGTGATTCAGTTGAGGGATTAGGTCTAATTTATGCAGCAATAGAAGATTTATCTGAAGGAGGAATTTTTAATGAATCGCCTTGGTCAGATCCTTCTAAATTAGTCGCAAGACTGGTGAATGGTACTTTGAAAAGTGGCCATCCTAATTCTACTATTGAGCTCCTAAGTGAACTACGGTTACTGGCAATTGCAAAAGGAGACTACAAAACTGATGTAATTTCTGCGAAAGAGGCAGAAGTTTATATACAAGAGGTTTTGGTGTCTAATCTTGAATTTGTATTCAACGAACCAGTTGAAGAAACTCGCTTAACTATGAGTGAGCATGAGCTGGGTAAAGTTCATAATCTATTCAAATTTATTTCAGACCAGATTCATTTAGATGATGTTAAAGGGACACTAGCTGAGGAATTGACCTTAATTTGTGAGCAAAGACCGGTGGTAACTGAAAAGCAAAGAAAAATCATTGCTTTAGTTAAGGAAAAGATTGAATTAGACCCCAATAAAGAAAGTGATCAAAAGTTACTAAGCTTTCAACGAAGTATATATAGACCTACTCAGCGCACAGCAGATGTAAAAGTTGAAGAATATGAATCTGTACTAGGTAAATTAAATAATACAGAAATTTATCTTGAGGCACAAGAAATGGGTGAATCCATGTTGAGATATGGTTTAGTAAGTCAATTTCATGCTGTCCTTTTGAAATTTCTAATTGTAAAAGAATATTTCCAAACAGTTCCAGTTTGTCTTGGATTATCTCCAATTGGGGAAACAAGGTGGAATGAGCATGTAGATTATCTTTCTAAACTTATTCTTAAAACTGTGCATATTTATAATGCTCAATGCATTTACGGATTGGCAAAGATGTTAGAAAATGGAATCATTGCCAGGGAGGCCGTTCGTTCAGGATTATCCAATATAGGAGAAATTAAAATTCATCCTGAGGTTGAAGCTAGGATCTTGAAATCAACAACTAATCCTCATCAATCAGTAAGTGCTCGGCAATATTTAATCGGGGCACTTTTCAGAATATTAGGACAACCACTTGGAGTAGGTCAAGGAAATAATCCGACTTGTCAAAGTGCAAGAGGAATTAGTATGTGGAGTCAACATGCCCCTGCAAAATTGATTAATATCGTGCAGACAGCCGCAGTCACTAATGATATTACTTTCCGTTTTGAAGGTCAGGAAATCAAGGCTTCTGTAACTGGACAAGGCTTGGTGCAAACACTAGATTATAACTTAGATGCTGTTTCTGTTACGCTAGTCCCAATGTTGGATAGAGTTTATAATGAGATGATGCTACGTGGTTCAGGAAGAGCAGAGGATCCGCACAAATGGGTTAATCCTGCCTTATATGGACAATGGATTCAGATTGGATTTGCTTCTGCTTATGATTATTTTTCTAATGCGATTGTTGATTTTGATGGCTTTGTAAAAGTATTTTATGCGATGTGTCATCCTGAATATAATGGTAACCATAGGTTGATTTATCCAAACCCTGTTGGTATTTTCATCACTAGTTCAAAAGGAGAAATGCTTGGTTTTCATGCAATTTCACTATTGAGAGTTGATAAAGATCCATCAGATGAGTATAGGGCTTATTTCTTAAATCCTAATAATGAGGGAAGACAGGATTGGGGACAAAATATAAAACCTTCAGTTTTTGGAAACGGAGAGAATCATGGTGAATCATCATTGCCTTTACATGAATTTGCTGCACGAACTTATGCATTCCATTTTAATGATCTGGAGGCAGCAGATAAGGTAGATAATGTACCGCTTAGTGAAGTTGAAAAAGTTAAAACATTAGCAAAAGATAGCTGGGGGAAAGCTTATACCTGGCTGGAAACAAAGAAAAAATGGTAAAACACTCTTCGAGAATAGAGCTGAAACAATCGGCATTAAAAGCAAATGTTAAATTTATTAAAAAGAAAATAGGAAAGAAAGCGATTCTTTCCTCAGTAGTGAAAGCCAATGCCTATGGTCATGGCATTGAGTCTTTCGTACCCATGGCGGAAAAGTGTGGAGTACATCATTTTTCTGTTGCTTCTTCTTTTGAAGCAGAGGAAGTGCTTAATGCTTGTAATGAAAAAAGCCAAATTATGATTATGGGGATTATCTATGAGGAAGATATCCCTTGGGCAATTGAGAATAATATTGAATTTTTCGTTTACAATTACGACCGATTGCCTATAACGCTGGAAGCAGCCAAAAAAGTAGGTAAAACCGCTAAAGTTCATATTGAAGTGGAAACGGGAGCCAATAGAACGGGTATGCCCGCTGAAGAATTTCCTAAGGCCCTTAATTTTTTAAAGAAAAATAAAGAGCATATCGTATTTCAAGGATTATGTACACATTTCGGAGGGGCAGAAAGTTTAAGTAATCAATTTAAAATTGATAGACAAAAAGCCAAATACAAAGAATTCCTGAAAATTTGCAAAGACAAAAAGTTTGAACCTAATATCAGACACATAGCTTGTTCTGCAGCAGCCTTAGCTATGCCAGATACAGTTTATGATTTAGTAAGGGTAGGAGTAGCTCAATATGGATTCTGGCCAAGCCCTGATATTTATTATCATCATTTGTCGGAGACTGATAAAAAGTCGGATGGAGCACTAAAGAGAATTTTTAGTTGGAAAACGGATATTATGGATATTAGAGATGTCCCCGAAGGTGACTTTATTGGATATGGAACAGCTTTTCAGGCCAGCCACAAAATGAAAATTGCAGTAATGCCATTGGGATATTCCAATGGATATCCTAGAGCACTTTCCAATAGAGGATATGTATTGATAGCTGGAAAAAAGGCACCTATAGTAGGATTAATCAATATGAATCTGTTTATGGTGGATATCACGAATATTCCAGAAGCAAAAGTTGGTGATGAAGTAGTTTTAATTGGAAGACAGAAAAATAATGTTATTAATGTGAGCAGCTTTACAAATACTACTCAATTATTGAATAATGAAATGTTGAGTAGATTACCTTCTGCTATTCCAAGAACTATTGTGAAATAAAAACAAATCAGATTAGAAATGAATTTTACAAAACAAGAACAGACCATTATTCAAGAGCTTGAAAAAAGGGCAGGGGATGTTTTGTTTATGCAGGATATTGCACCCTACTTCATTTCTAATAGCTGTTTGCAAATTTCAACCTATACGCAGACTGCTTATATTCAGGTAGGCGATAATATGCAAAATGCCCTATCTGAGTATTTTCAATTAATCGTATTTATAAAGAAGCTAGAGCAAAATGGAGCATGTTTTTCTATTCCTTATACCCCATTAAAAGATAATTTAGTTCAAATCGGAAATGCTGAATTTGAAGATTATCAGCAGCATACTATTGCTGATGGAGATTTATTAATTCAATTGTTCCAGTATACAGGGAAAAAGTATGTAATGGCTCCAAATGCTTCTGATCAATTTAATAATCCTGTTGCCCCAACTCCAATTGCAAAACAGAATAAAGTAAACTTCATTATTCCGAGTTTTATTCTATTGCTTTTATTTTTGTTTATAGGTGTTATAGGTTATCAAGCTTATGAAGATAATAATAAGTTGAAGTTGAAACAGGAAGCTATATTGGCTAATTTAAAACAACAGACACAAAACATTGAATTACTTAGTACTCAGATTCAAAGCCAAGGAAAGTTGCAAAAAGAAATACAGACCCATATTCAGGAGGAATTTATGCTAATAAATTCTTCCTTAGAAGAACAGAATAAAAGCTTGCGAAATATTAATTATTGGAGTCGAAAACAATTTAATCAATTAGAAAAATGGATCATATCTATAGGGAAAGATTCAATTGAATAAATATTTTATTCCCAATCCAATTGATTTAAAATCTTATTTTCTTAACTTTCATTTGAATTAATCATAACCAATTAACTAACTATGAAAATTTTACAAAAAATCAAATCCCTAAGTCTTGTTGCATTAGCAGCAGTTTTCTTTTTATCAGCTACATTAATTTCGTGTGGTGATGGTAATAAAGATGCTTCTTCAGAAGATGAATCAACAGAAGGAGTAATTATGGAAGAGGAAATGGACAGCACAATGCATGAAGAGCATCCTGAAGGAGAAGAGCATCCTGAAGGAGAAGAGCATCCTACAGAGGGTGGAGATGAGCATCCTGCTAACTAAATCCAAAAGTATCATTAAACTAAAAACCATGAATTCTGAAATTCATGGTTTTTTTTATTTAAAGTTAAATCTCCTGATTAATAATTCTTTGAAAGCTAAACTTGGCATTGCTTACTTTACTTTTTCCATCCACTTCAAAAATTGGATAAGCCATAAATTTTACGGAGTTAGATTGAGGAGAGGGTTCAAATCTTAAGTCTCTTCCTTTAGTAAACTCAATTCTATTGGCAGGGTGTCTACCAAAATAATAGGTTGCCAGGGCAGTGTATTTATTACCTTCACTAATGTCAACAGGCCACCATTTATCTTCTGCATAAAATTCCGCCCAACAATGATAGCCATCTATTCCACCTTCATTTCTATCAGAAGGAATTGCTGCTCCTATAGCGAAACGTGTAGGAATATTAGCTGTTCTTGCTAGTGAAATAAATAGAGAATGAAATTCCGTACAATTTCCTGTCTTGGAATCACAAGCATAAACAGCATCCCCTGTTCCGTATTTTTCATTTTTTGCATAGCGCATATTGTCTATTATATAATCATAAATAGCTCTGGCCTGGATGAGTTTACTATCATTTTCTTTTCCTTCTGTAGCTTCTGCCACAATTTCTTTAAATCGTTCATTTCCAACGGGCATTAATATATTTCCACTTAAATATTTTGCTAAATCTGGATTCCTTTCCGAATAAGCACCTTTCTCTTTTCTTTTAACATGATAAGTGATTTTTAATGGCTTATTGCTGTGCTCACTATTAAGGCTTAGAAATAATATTTTATTTCCATATTCTACCTCTTTTAGCATTTTATCTTCACCTTGAATTTCCATACTTAAAATTTCAATATCCTGAAATTTATCTGATTGAGCGATTGGAATCCAAACCTTGGCTTCATTTTGAATTTCAGGTAATGTGGTTTCGTAATAAAATTCGAATTCATCTTTCCCTTCTATGACGCCCAATAATTCATTCGATGCTGATTCAATTGGCACTCTATGCCATGTTTTATCTTCTTTTTGTTTCCAGCTGTAAAATGGCTTTCCGTTTAATTTATGAACGGTGGTTTCCGTAACATCCATGGCACCTGATTTTCCTTCCATGAAAAAATCTACATCATATACATCTCCGTTTTCATCTGCTAAATCAACACAAGCAAAATGTCTATTGGGACCCAAATTGGAAAGGTATTCTGTATGAACACGAACAAGTTTTAGCCTCAATTCTTTATTTTCATCTTTTATATGAAAATAGCCATCGGCCTGTTTAGTCTTTTTATCAATATAATTTTTAATTCCTGATTCTATATCTGCTACATCAACTTTAGGGATTGAATTTGAAGTCTCATTTTTTGTACTTTCTTTCTTTTCGCCAGATTGGCAAGCGACTAAGAAGATAGATAAGAGGAATAGGAAGGTAGTGTTTTTAAACATAGTATATGAATTCAATAATATTTTACACAAATTTTTAATTAATTAGAAACTTACAAATGTTTAATCTGTTTTCTAATGTGTTTGGCTAAGAGTATTTATTTGTTTTCTATTATATCAATTGCTTCATTCAATTTTTTATCTAAACTCCAGAGTGCATAATCATTTGTTAAGGCAGCTGCCAGAATATAAGTATCGATTAAACCCACACCCGCATTATAAAGTTTAAATTCATTGGAAAGTTTACCGGCTTCAATAAATAATTCCTCTTCATTGACTTTAGGTAAACTCTTCCAGAAACCAGTAATGATTTCATATTCTCTTTTGTTTTTCACTCCTTGCAATAACTCACCAAAAATAGCACTTATGGCTACCACATGTTTTTCTCTAAGATATTGAGGTAAGACATTTCGATAATGTTCATTTCCTTTCAAATACTCAATCCAAATTGAGGTGTCAACAATAATCATCTATTGCGGTTGATTTTTCGAATACCGTAGGCAGTAAAACTTTCATTTAAAACTAAAGGCTTTTCATTTACCTGATCAATAAGGTCGTCTACTTTTTTTTCATTTAGGTATTCAGTTAGGGCTATAATTAAACTTTCAGTGATATTTTTACCACCACTTTTAGCCTTTACTTTTTCTATTAATTCATCTGGTATTAAGGCTGTAACTTTCATAATGCTTTAAATTTTGATTTACATTCAAATATACGATATTATATCGTATACTAAAATCGCCATTTAATATTGATTATTTTTTGCCTTTAAGTTTTTCTAATTCTTTCTGAAGTTTTTCCTTTTCTTCTTGTGCTTTTACAAGTTCCGTAATGTCTTTGGAAACAGTAGAAACCCCTATAACTTCATCTTTATCGTTTAAAATAGGTTCGCATCTTGTTTCGATAGTTAAATTTCCACTTTGCAGCTCTCTAACTTCTTCAATTTTCAATTTCTCACCAGCTAAAGCTTTATCATATCTAGCTTTCCATTTTTCCAATTGTTCTTTTGGTAAAATACTTAGAATACTTAAACCTGGTTTAAGATCAACTCCTGATTGTTTGAATCGATTTTTTAAAACATCATTTACAACTAGAATCTCATAATTGGTATTGATTGCGAAATAGGTGTCTTCTGTATTGTTAATCATCCCATTTAACACAAATTCTCTTTGAGCCAGTTTTTTGGCATTTTCTTCTCTTTGTATTTCCAGTTGTTTTTCTTTAGTAATATCTCGAGAGAATACTGAAGCCCCAGTTATTTCTCCGTCCTTTTGCTTAATAGGATGGATGTCATAGTGACGATAAGAATCTTCTCCTTTCACGCTACTTTTGATAGTAAACGATAGGAATTCACCTTTAAACACTCTGTCATAATAGCCTTTCCACTCATCTCTTACATCTCCCAGCATATCCAGAGCATTACTTCCTTCTTTCATTTTCTCATACTGTGTGTCTTTGTATCTATTTTTGATGACATCATTCATCAAAATAATTTCATAATCAGTATCAATTAAAATAATGGAGTCAGTGGTGTTATTGATTAACGCATTTAGATTAGCCTCTTTCTCAGCCATTTCAGTTTGAGCTCTTCCCATTTCTTCCTGGGTAGCTTCCATTTCTTCCATGTTTTGACGCATTTCTTCTTCTTGGGACCTCATCTGCTCAGTCATTTCCTGAGATTCCATCAAGAGTTTTTTGGTGCGCTCATTTGTTTTTGCATTGGCAATAGTTGAGGCAATATTTTCACCTAGTTTTTCAACGAACTCTATTTTATATTCAGGAATATCTTGTATGGAGGCGATTTCCACAACACCTTTTATCTCCTCATTTATTTTAAGTGGTACAATTAAAACACATCTAGGAAGCGTTTCACCAAGGCCAGATTTAATTTCCACAAAATCTTCAGGTACTTCAGTTAGATATATTCTATCACCTTCCTGAACTGATTGTCCAACCAAACCTTCACCTATGGCAATTTCTTTTTTAATTCTTTTTCTACGCTCATATGCATAAGCTGATTCCAGAATAATTGTAGGTTGCTCATCCTTATCTTCCGGCTCTGATAATACAAATAAAGCACCTTGATTGGCTTCCATGAACTTTACTAAGTTGGAAATGATTTGGTAAGATAGTTCCTCAATATTATCATTATTGTTTCTGAGGATATCTGCAAATTTAGCCAAACCTTCGTTTACCCAACTACGCTCTTTATCTGCTTTGGCAGATTCTTTCATTTTTTCACGCATCTGTAATAGAGATGAAGCTAATGAATTATCATGGTTTTCATCCAGCCCCTTATAATCAGCATCTAATTTACCTTCGCCTATTTTAGTGGTGAAATCCGTAGCATTTTCTAAAATTTCAGCCATGGAGTTGATGTTTTGAGCAATATAGCCCAACTCATTTTTACTTTTATAGGGTATTTTTTCAGTTAAATTACCTTTCGCTAATTCTCTTGATGAAATTGAAATTTTAAATATGGGGTTAAGAATAAGGTATTTTACTATCCAGTAAATGAATGAACTTAGTATTAAAATATACAAGTAAAGAAGAATAGTATAGAACGTTTCTGCTTGTTCTTCCTTTTGATTTATTTCATAGACTAATCGCTTAATTTTAGCTTGTTCTTTGATAAAGGCATTATATCTTTTTTCAAGATTTGCTTTAGCCTCATTTACGGAAGTTTCTCCATCTTGAATACTATAAAGCGTTTCTTTCAATGGATTCCAAACAATCAATAATTCTTCAACTTTAGTTTTTAATTCATTATTGATTTTAACTTGAATTTTTTCTTCACCTATTTGTCCTCCTTTTGTATAAGCAAATAGTATTCTTTCTACTGTTCTAATATTTGAACCGATATTTTCTTTATTTTCTGAAATATATTGAGGAGCTAATGGTAAACTTATTTTATCCAAATTAGCAAGAGTATTTGTCCTAAGCAGGCTTTGTTGGTTAATACCCGTATGCATAATTACCATATAAATAGCAATTGCAAGTAGAAATATCCCAAATGCCATTGCATAGGCTAAATTTCTTATTTTCCAGTCGTAAAGTTTTCTTCTCCAATTTGCCATGATAAACAATTAATATAGCGTTAAAAAAATAATATAGTCTTATTTAACTTCCTGCACATTGAAATCAATGGCCTGGTCTAATGAGTTAAAACGAATATATAAAGCTTTTACATAACCCTCTGTGTATTGATCACAATTTTCGTTAGGGTTCAAGTAATAGATAAAAAATTTCTGGCTTCTTTCATATAATTGATGTTTGTCAGCAGTTCCTAGTAGATTAATAATTTCATTTTGAGAAAGCCCTTTAAGTTTTTCTTTTTGAGATAATAAATCATCTACTGCCTCAATTCGGTATTCCTTACAAGCATCTTTATCCTCTTTCCATTTTTTTAAATCTATGTTATTCAATTCAGGGATTTCAGTGCAAGCAATAATAAATAAAAATATAGCTAATGGAATTATCCGAGTTATCTTCATGAAATTGATTTTGTTGAAGGTTGTTTAATTGTTGAATATGATTTTTTAATAAAAATTAGTGATGCAAATGATATAATTCCATAAGCTAAAATGGCTAAGACAACAAGTGACCCAGCATTTGGAAGCAGAACAAAAGCAATTACCAGAGGTGTTAGTAGCACTCTAAACACTTCCAGACCAAACGAATATTTCTTTTCTTCTAAAATCACCCCTGCGCCTGTAACTCCTAAAATAATCAATGAGACCGTTAATACTTGTTCCCAAATATTAAAAGTATCAGCATTGAAAAGGAAGAGTGCAGTACCAGCTAAAATAATGATGTATTGAATTAAAACATATAAACTGAAAGCGCCTGAGGTTTGCTTATCGTATTTTCTATCTTTTTCTGGGTCAACTTCAGGAATAGGCATTTGTCCTCCCATTTCCTTAGGTTGCCAGCCTGGAGGGTAGAAAATATATTTGAATTTATTTTTAAATCCTTTCATTTGTTTCAAACCATGACCCATTTCAACATAATGCTGCAAGTTTACCCAAACAGGATTCCAGCTAGCCGTTTGTTTAGTGATTCCATAAGTCGGTCTTTCTTCTTCTTTCTGAAAAGTGCCAAACATTTTGTCCCAAATGATAAAAACACCAGCATGATTTTTATCTATGTATTTAGGATTTCGTCCGTGATGTACTCTGTGGTGTGATGGTGTATTGAAAATCCACTCAACAGGACCTAGTTTCCCTATAGTTTCGGTATGAATCCAAAATTGGTAAACCGTGACCAGTCCTGACATTAATACAAAGCTTAATGTATCAAAACCCAAAATAGCCAAGGGGAAGTAAAAGAAGAATGTCCAGATGATTTGAAATGAACCTTGTCTTAAGGCTACAGAGAAGTTATAATCTTCACTTTGATGATGCACAACATGTCCGCCCCAAAATAAATTGATTTCATGACTTTTTCTATGTGCCCAGTAGTAGAAGAAATCAGCTAAAATGAAAAGTAAAATGAGATTGTACCAGGTAGGAGCTATGGAGAACAAGGCAAAGTTTTCAAATACCCATTGATAAGCAGCCACGCTTAATATTTTGAAAAATATACCCGTTACCTGCTGCGTGATCCCACAGCTTATATTGGTAATGGCATCATTCAATCTGTAAATCCTATATCTTTTTACAGCCTGAATGAGTAATTCAATCCCAATAAGGGCGAAATAAATAGGGATTGATAATATAACAGGGTTAAAATCCATCTTATTCAATTTATGCTTCTAACATAGCTAATTTAAGCTTCGTTTCGAAATATAACATTTTGAATAAAAACTTCCTTGAAAAAATGCTGAAATACTCGTGAATAAAATTAATTTTGCGAGCAAATAAAAATTATGGACAGGATTTCAAGAGCTTTTTTGATAGGTACTAGTATAGCTTATTTAGCTGTTTTATTTTACACTTATGCATATTTCGCTGAGTTATCTATTGTGAAAATCAATGTTTTAGATAATCAAATACAATTTAGTAATAACACTTTATTTTATACCGGGTTAATCATTCCTATTATAATTGTACTTATCTGCGTTGCGCTTGCTGTAGTTATAAAAAGCCAGCCTTATGGTCCCAAATTTTATTTTAAGAATGAAAAAGCAAGGAATACGCTAGCTACATGGGCTAGAAGTTTGGCCGGAACATTCAATTTATTTTTTGCTAGTTTGCTAACAGTATTTATTTTTGTCAATAATGAAGAAGGTATGACTCAGAGCGGTTATTTACCATTAATAATCCTTAGCTTATTGATTATATTTTTCTGGTTACTATGGTTACCTTTCATCTTGAGAAGAAATAAATAAATTTTTAAAATATTTTTCTTAATAATTAAGGCTTGTTTTTTCTAGCTTTAATTAACTCATATTCAAATATTTTCTTGGGTTTGCTTGATGTAAGACTTTATCTGTTCTAATGGCTTTTTATGCCTAATTTAAGGTAGAGTGAAATCCAAAAAGCTTTACAATTAGAAAAAGCTTTGTAATTTTAAAATTTGAGTAAGCATAAACTTTCAATCCGATAAAAGCGATGGCAGAATTTCAATATGACGAGGACAGTATAAAATCACTGGATTGGCGGGAGCATATTCGTATGCGTCCTGGTATGTATATCGGTAAGTTGGGAGACGGTTCTTCTCCTGATGACGGGATATATGTTCTGGTAAAAGAAGTGATTGATAACTCCATCGATGAACACATGATGGGATTTGGTAAAACGATAGAAATAAAAATAACCGACCAAAGGGTGGAGGTAAGAGATTATGGAAGAGGAATTCCCCTTGGAAAAGTGGTGGATTGTGTATCCAAAATCAATACAGGAGGTAAATACGATACAGGAGCTTTTCAAAAATCCGTGGGGCTAAATGGTGTTGGTACTAAAGCGGTCAATGCTCTTTCTAATTATTTTAAAGTTCAGGCTTATCGTGAAGGACAAACTAAAGTTGCTGAATTCCAAAGAGGTATTATTTCAAATGATTCTGCTGTGACTTCTTCAAGTGGCAGAAATGGGACTTTGATAGCTTTCGAACCAGATGAGACTGTTTTTAAAAATTACCATTTCATTCCGGGTTTTTTGGAAGAGCAGATGTGGAATTATGCTTTCCTTAATTCTGGATTGACGATTAATTTTAATGGAGAAAAATTTCATTCCGCCAATGGATTAAAAGATTTATTAGATAGAAAATCAGATGAAGAAACTAATCGCTATCCAATAATTCATCTTAAAGGTGAGGATATTGAAATGGCGATGACACACGCTAATCAATATGGTGAGGAATACTATTCTTTCGTAAACGGACAAAATACTACGCAGGGAGGAACACACTTGGTAGCCTTCAAGGAAGCTATAGTAAAAACTATTCGTGATTTTTACGGCAAAAACTATGACCCTTCAGACATCAGACAGGCCATAGTAGCTGCCATTGCGGTTCGTGTACAGGAACCAGTTTTTGAATCTCAAACGAAAACAAAATTAGGTTCTCAGAATGTGGCGCCTGATGGACCGACCATGCGAACTTTCATCAATGATTTCGTGAAGAAAGCATTGGATGATTTTCTGCATAGAAATCCTAAAACGGCTGAAGCCATTCAAAAAAGGATTATGCAGTCTGAGCGGGAACGTAAAGACATGGCGGGTATTAAAAAATTAGCTAATGAAAGAGCAAAAAAGGCTAATCTGCATAATAAGAAATTAAGAGATTGCCGAGTGCATTATGATGATCCTAAACACGATAGAAAGGATGACACTATGATTTTCATCACGGAGGGAGATTCTGCCTCAGGTTCTATCACCAAATCACGTGATGTGCAAACACAAGCCGTATTTAGTTTAAGAGGTAAGCCATTAAACTGCTATGGTAAAACCAAGAAGCTGGTATATGAAAATGAGGAATTCAATCTTTTACAACATGCATTAAATATAGAAGAAGGTTTAGAAGGACTCCGCTACAGAAAAGTGATTATCGCTACTGATGCCGATGTGGATGGAATGCATATTCGTTTGCTTTTAATGACATTCTTCCTTCAATTTTTCCCTGATTTAGTGCGTGATGGACATTTATATATTTTGGATACTCCTTTATTTAGGGTAAGAAATAAAAAGGAAACCATTTATTGCTATTCAGATGAAGAAAGAAGGAGAGCGATACAAAAAATTGGAAAAGCAGCAGAAATTACCCGATTCAAAGGATTAGGGGAGATTTCACCAGAGGAATTTGGCGAGTTTATCAATGAAAACATCAAGTTAGACCCAATTATCTTAAGCAATCAAACGAAGATAAAAGACCTCTTGACTTTCTATATGGGAACGAATACCATGGAAAGACAGCAGTTTATTATTGATAAATTGAGGGTAGAGAAAGATCTGGAAGAGGAATTGGCTGAGGTTTGATTTAATTGAATAAATATTGCAGTATCTAAGTGATATTGTATTCTAAGGAAAAAATATAAGAATATCGTCTTTGATTAATTTAAATGGAAGAAAATAACGAAAATAACGAACCAAACAACAACCAAAACGGAGAGGGTAAGGATAAATTACATAATGTAATTGCCGTATCGGGTATGTACGAAAACTGGTTTTTGGATTATGCTTCTTATGTAATCCTTGAGCGAGCAGTACCTGCCAATGAAGATGGTTTTAAGCCTGTTCAGAGACGTATCATGCATGCCATGAAGGAAATGGATGATGGGCGTTTTAATAAAGTGGCTAACATCATTGGGCAAACTATGCAATATCACCCTCATGGTGATGCTTCCATTGGGGATGCTATGGTGAACATGGGGCAAAAAGACATTCTAATTGAAACTCAGGGAAACTGGGGAGATATCAGAACAGGTGACAGCTCAGCTGCTCCGCGTTATATTGAAGCAAGACTTTCCAAATTTGCTTTAGATGTAGTTTTCAATCCTCAAACTACAGAATGGCAATTATCTTATGATGGTCGTAAAAAAGAGCCTGTTACTTTACCTGTAAAATTTCCATTGCTATTAGCACAAGGAGTTGAAGGTATTGCCGTAGGTCTTTCTACCAAAATACTTCCTCACAACTTCTGCGAGTTAATTAAAGCATGTATAGATGTATTAAAGAATAAAAAAATTGAGATCTATCCTGATTTCCCGACAGGGGGAATGGCAGATTTCACTGACTACAATAAAGGTTTAAGAGGTGGAAAAATCAGGGTTAGAGCTAAAATTGAAGAAGGCGAAAAGCGTACCCTTTTAATCAAAAATATTCCATTTGGTACCACAACCACAGGCTTGATTGAATCTATCATCAAAGCGAATGATAAGGGTAAAATCAAAGTGAAAAAAGTGGTGGATAATACCGCCAAAGATGTTGAAATTGAAGTGCAATTGGCGTCTGGTCAATCACCTGATATCACCATTGATGCATTATATGCCTTTACAGACTGTGAAGTATCTATTTCTCCCAATGCTTGCGTGATTATTGAGGATAAGCCTATCTTCTTACCAGTTGATGAGATTCTAAATAAAAATGTTGAGGATACGCTTCAACTTTTAGAGCGTGAATTGGAAATCAGAAGAGGGGAGTTGATGGAAAAAATCCTATTCTCTTCTTTAGAAAAAATATTCATAGAGAACAGAATTTACCGAAACATTGAAGAATGTGAAACCTGGGAAGCTGTTTTAGAAACAATAGATAAAGGTTTAGAGCCATTTAAACCACAGTTTTACAGAGAAATCACACAGGATGACATTATCCGCTTAACGGAAATTAAGATTAAGAGAATTTCCAAGTTTGATAAGTTCAAGGCTGATGAATTGATGCGCAAGTTGGAGGATGAATTGGCTCAGGTAGAGCATCACTTGAAGAATCTGACAGAATATGCTATTGATTATTATAAAGGTTTATTAGAGAAATACGGTAAAGGAAGAGAGCGTAAAACGGAAATTAAGAGTTTTGATAATATTCAAGCTCATACTGTTGCAGCAAACAACCAAAAGCTCTATGTCAACAGGGCAGAAGGCTTCATTGGTTATGGAATGAAGAAAGATGAGTATGTGACCGATTGCTCAGATTTGGATGATGTGATTGCCTTTAAGCGTGATGGAACTTATAAAGTTGTTCGAATTGACGAGAAGGTATTCGTAGGAAAAGATATAATCCATGTAGATATTTTCCGTAAGAATGATGAGCGAAGGGTTTATAATACAGCTTATTTGGATGGAAAAACGGGTCGAACTATGGTGAAAAGATTCCAGGTCTTATCCGTAACTCGCGATAGAGATTATGACCTTTCCAAAGGAGCAAAAGGCTCCAAAGTATTATATCTGGAAGCTAGACCTAATGGCGAATCTGAAGTAATCAATGTGAAATTATCTAATTCTTGCCGAGCTAGAGTTAAAGTGTTTGATTTTGATTTTGCGGAATTGGAAATTAAAGGCAGAGGAGCCGGAGGAAATATATTAACCAAATACCCTGTAAAGAAAATCGAGTTTAAGTTACTTGGAGAGAGTAGCTTTGGTGGATTAAAAATTTATTACGATCAATCTGTAGGCAAATTGAATACAGATGAAAGAGGGCAATTAATAGGTTCATTCCATGGAGACGATAATGTTTTAGTCATTTATAAAGATGGTTCCTATGAATTAAGCAATTATGAACTTACCAATAGATTTGATGGTGAAAAGGTAGAGTTAATTGAGAAATTCGATCCTAATAAAGTTATTTCGAGTGTTTACTTTGATGGGGCCTCAAAAAACTATTTTGTAAAGCGTTTCCAAATTGAAACTCGAACCATGAATAAGCCTTTTGTATTTATTTCAGAGCATAAGAAATCGACCTTAACAGTTGTGAGTACTGATAAAGACCCACAATTAGAGGTAGAATTCCGCAAAGGAAAAGGTAGGGAAAAGGAATCTGCTACATATGATTTTGATATGCTGATAGATGTTAAAGGATGGAAAGCGATTGGAAATAAACTTTCTCAATATGATGTCACTAAGGTGAAATTATTAGAAAGTAAGAAAGAAGAAAAAGAATACAGGACAGGAGATTCAGTCGAATTTGATGTTGATGATGATAAAGAACAGCTAGGCTTATTCTAAAGGAAAATGGAAGCCCAATTAAATCATTTTTTAACTCAAAAGTTTGGTGAATTTCTATCCAATGAAAGAAAGCAGTTTATTGAATCTGTTTTAGAAAATCGAACAGATTATATCAGAGTGGTTCTGGAAGATATTCGTGATCCTCATAATGCCAATGCTATTATTCGATCGGGAGAATGTCTGGGTATTCAGCATTACCACATCATAGAAAATGAAAATGTATTTAAACTAGGTAGGGGTGTGAGTAGGGGAGCTATCAAATGGGTAGATGTTCATCAATATCCTGAAAGTAAAACCCCCACCGCTGATGTCCTTCATGATTTAAAATCAAAAGGCTATAAAGTAGTGGTCACTAGTCCTAATAATGAAGCATGTGCACCTGAAGAATTGTCTTTAGATCAGCCAATTGCTATTGTAATGGGGAATGAACGAGATGGCATTAGCGAAGAAACAAAAGCTTTGGCAGATGAATTTGTTCGTTTACCTATGCATGGTTTTACAGAAAGCTATAATGTATCCGTTGCAGCGGGCATCACATTCTACAGTTTAGTCAGCAAAATAAGGTCATTCGTAGAAAATTGGCAATTTGATGATCTAACCAAAGCAAATTACCGTTTGCAGTGGTATAAAAAATGTATGGCAAGACCTGACGATTATGAAAAGTTTTTCGTTAAGGCATTTGAATCAGAAAAAACATAATGATTAAATTCTTCATTCGTCTTGGCTTATTTCTATTAATATCTGCTATTGTATTTGCTATATTTTCTAATGTATTTATTATTTCTAAAACCAGTAAATACATCTATGAGGATATTGATTCTATTCCTGAAAAAAAAATAGCTTTGGTTTTGGGTACTAGTAAAAGAAATATGAAAGGGGAAGCCAACAGTTTTTTCGATAACAGAATGGACGCAGCAGCTCAACTTTTTCATAAAGGAAAGGTAAAAGGCTTATTGTTGAGCGGTGATAATAGAACTCGTTATTACAATGAGCCCAGTGATATGAAAAAATCATTGATGAAAAAAGGTGTTCCAGAAAGTGCTATTTCTATTGATACTGCTGGTTTAAGTACCATAGAAAGCGTCTATCGATGTAAAGAAGTTTTTAATCATCATGATGTAGCTATTATTACTCAGGAATTCCACGCCTTCAGAGCATTATATATTAGTCAATATTATGAAATGGATGCCATAGCATATCCCGCAGCGGAAGTTCCTGTTTATTCATCCACAAGAGTTACTATTAGAGAATTCTTCGCCCGTCCTAAAGCATTACTTGATTTATATATACTGAATTCTCTTTTAGACTTTGAAAGGGGAGATTAAATTCCAATTAATATAAAAAAGCCACCCACTATATAGCAGATGACTTTTGAACGGTAAAAAAAATTATTTTAAGGACCATACAGTATAGCTATTTGGTGGACACTGGATTTTTACCCACTGATCATTTTGAGTGGTAGGTTCCCAATTAGAATTACCTGTATAATCTTTAATTATAGAACTCCCCCAATTAGTAGGTACCCATCTTTCCAACCATTGATTAGAATCATTTAAGTAAACCACTATTCCTGGGTTACCATTTCTTCGGGCTACATATTCATCGTTATCTGCATAAAGAATATCGGTTCCACCAGTGGCTAAATTTCTATGAATCCACATCAAATTATCTAATTTATCTTGATCTAACCATTCTTCATAATCTTGATAGAATAGGGTAGGATATCCTTCATGAGTGAAGATATAGGCATATGCATGCATTTTATCCCATATTTCATCTGTGTCATGATTAGTCACGAAAGTTACAGCCTTAGCAGCATCTCTTTTCCAAAGCATATCACCTTGTAGTTTAGTAAGGTCATTGCCATCAAAAGCCTCATCCATTCTGTAATAGCATGCAAAATCAAAAGCTGAAGCAGTTCTATTGGTGCTGTTTACCCAATCCTGTAAAAGCTGAGCATTTCCATCCCAATATTCACCTACTGCAAAACCTCCAACATTGTACATCCATTCACGGACTACCCAGCCGCCAAAACCTTTAACATAATCAAATCTCCAGCCATCGAAACCTAATTCATCTCTATAGTATTTACCTACACCATCACTACGGTTCCAAAGCCAATCCTGAACATAAGGTACAGAATGACTTAAATCAGGGAAACCTCCGAATACGCCTTCATCATTCTCTACAATATTATTTGGATGAAAATCACTAGCAGATCTGTAGAATTTACCTGAAGCTGGATTAAAATCAGTATAGGTTTCAGTTCCAGTAAATGAATTGTTTTCCAAGTCTCCACCGCTATTATGATTTAATACAATATCTGCATAGACCTCAATATCATAAAGGTGAGCCGTGCTGATCAAACTTTCCAATTCTGATCGTGAGCCAAAGCGAGTTTCAATGGAACCTTGTTGATCATAATCTCCGAAATCAAAGTAATCAAATGGATCATATCCCATGGAGTATCCACCATTCATAGCTTTTGAAACAGGGGGGAGCCAAATAGCACTAATGCCTGCCGCATCCCATTCCGGAATTTTATTTTCAATAGTTTGATACCATGTACCACCAGCCGGTACATCCCAATAGAATGCCTGCATTATTATTCCGCCTCCAGGACCTGGATTTCTTTGGTTTGAATTATCATTTTCGCTGGTTCCACCCGAAAAGGGATCTGTTGCTTTTTTGGTCGAGTGTATTCGCTGTTCTTCTATCTTATTACCATCCGAACAAGATATAATTATTACCATAAGAAATAATCCAATAAAGGGTTTTGCAATTAATCGTTTCATAAAATATAATATTTGGTTAAAAATCTAATTAAAGTAATAAAAAACTATAAAAGAAAAGATAATCAAACTATAATTCCGAAAACGTTTGCGGTTTCGATTGCAAATAAATTTTATTTTAAAACTTATTTACACAGTTTGTTTAATGGAAAAATCATAATTATATGTATTTATTTATATATTTTACAAAAAGATCTAACGTTTAATTACAACTTTATTAACATTTGTAAATGTTTTTGTTGTTTAATATTTTGGAAAGAAAAGGATTGCATAATTTTTAAATAAAAGAAAAATTCTAAATTGTATACAATATATTCATGTACCTTATTGGGCCGTTTGTCTAAAAAAATAGAAAAAAATTATTTTTTACCGAAAATATCCATATTATTGCGTTTTGCATATATTAAATATAAATCATTTTAGTAACTTAACTTTTTTCACTATTGACCAAAATAGCTTCCTCCGTTCAATTGTTTATTAAAACATTTATTTATTTAAGTTTTTTAATTTTTTGTTTCAGTAACCAAATTCATGCTCAAAGCCTTAAATTTAAAGTAAAGCTTGAGCGAAATTTTACCCAAACCTTTGAAACCCTAAAACAAAGTAAATCCTCCAATGGCTATATTGAATATGGAATTCCAGAATTGGATTCATTAAATGAAAGGTTTAAAGTTATTCGGATGGAAAGACTTTTTAAGTCATCTCCTCAATTTGAAAATCGTCATCGTGAAGCCGGGCTACATAGGTGGTATGAAATAGTGGTAGACAGGAATGCAATTGAATCAAGTGAAGAATTCTGTGTACAAAGTTATCAAGATTGTAACTTCATAAGTACTGCAGAACCTTTTTATGAAAAAGTTTATGTGGATAATTATGATCATGCAGAGGATTATGAGATTATTCAAAATCCAGAATCCTATTTAATTGATTCGAATGATCCTTTATTAGATCAGCAATGGCATTATGAAAATACAGGCCAAACAGGAGGTACAGCTGGAGCTGATATTAATTTGAAAAATGCATGGGCTATTGAGTCAGGAGATTCATCTGTAGTTGTTGCAATTATTGATGGTGGTGTAGATGTAGATCACCAAGATTTACAACCTAATATGTGGCAAAATGATGCGGAAATCTATGGTGTGGATGGAGTAGATGATGATGGTAATGGATATATAGACGATAAATATGGATATAATTTTGGTGACAATAGTGGTACTATAAATGCCTCAGATCATGGTACGCATGTGGCTGGTACAGTAGGGGCGGTTAATAATAATGGAATTGGCGTTAGTGGTGTTGCTGGTGGATCGGGTAATGGTGATGGGATCAGAATGATGTCATGTGCTGTTTTTGGAGATTATGGAACCAATGGTTTTGATGAAGCTTTTATTTATGCAGCGGATAATGGAGCCGTAATTGCACAAAATAGTTGGGGTTATACTTCACCTGGTGTTTTTGAACAATCAGTATTGGACGCAATTGATTATTTCATTGCAAATGCCGGACGTGATGAATACGGTAATGTGGTTGGCCCACTAGATGGAGGTATTGTAATCTTTGCTTCAGGAAATTCAAATAGTTCAGCTGATTATTACCCAGGTTTTTATCCACCTGTATTATCTGTTTCATCAACTGATCATAATGACATAAAATCATCATTTTCGAATTATGGAGATTGGGTAGATATTGCGGCTCCCGGGTCTAATGTTTTGAGTACATTTCCAAATAATAACTATTCTTCAATTTCAGGCACTAGCATGGCTTGTCCTCACGTGTCTGGAGTGGCGGCATTAATTGTTTCACAATATCCAGATTTAACTAATGATGGACTATGGAATATTCTTACAAACACAACAGACAATATTAATGATTTAAACTCTGGTTTTATGGATCAATTAGGTAGTGGAAGACTAAATGCTTTTACTGCTCTACAAAGTAATGATGGAATTCCTCCTTCAGCAATAGATGATTTAAGCTTTATTGACGCTGAACCCACCAAAATTACTATTAACTGGACGGCTCCAGGTGGTAGTGATACAGTAGGTGTAGCCAGTGAGTATGATGTAAGATATTCAACTTCCATTATAGATAGTGCTAATTTTGATTCAGCAGATTCAATCACAAATTTACCATATCCATTACCCTATGGTGAATCTCAAAATTTTACGCTTACTGACTTAAATCCTCTTACGACTTATTTTATAGCAATAAAGAGTAAAGATTTTTATGGAGAAACTTCTAGTATTTCAAATGTATTAACTGCTTCTACTACAGATGTGCCAATCATCAGAATTGAACCCGATAGTTTATATGCTGATATGTTATCAGGTGACAGCATCACTCAAACATTGACCGTTTTTAACGATGGAAACTACCCACTGAGTTTTGAGGTAGGAAATGCAAATTACGAGTCCCTTAATATTTCTAAAATAAATTTTGAAAGTACTCAACATCAATCTTTTCAAACCAAGAGTTATGTTTCGAATAGATCTGGTTTATTCAATTTATCTGACTCAATTGATGGAGATATAATTTATGAAAATGATTTTGAAGGAGATGTGTCTGATTGGACAATTGAAGTTTATTCAGGAGATGATTTATGGCATTTAACAGATGTAAATTCTAGCAGCCCGGTTAATAGTTGGAATTGTGCAATAGCAGGTGGAACTGACTATGATACAGGAAATAGAATTAATTCAGCCGTTGTTTCACCTGAAATTACCTTAAATTCTATTAGCCAAGATTCAATTTTTCTAACTTTTAGAGAAAGTTACCAGACAGAAGGTGGTTGGGATTATTGTATGGTTGATATAACGACTGACAATGGTGCTAATTGGCAGCCATTAAGAGGAACAGCTAGTGCTAATTCGGCTCCAAATGGTAACTCAAATGGGTGGATAACTTCAAAATATGATTTAAGTAACTACCAAGGAGAAACTGTAAAATTACGTTTCTATTTCGACACAAAAGATGGACAAGCACAAAATTATCCGGGATGGTTTTTCGATGATGTAATTGTTTATGCAGGCAAGCCCAAGTGGCAAAGTGTTTCATTACAGTCTGCCGTGGTTAATCCAGGGAGTAGTATAGAATTAAATGTGATTTTCAATTCTAAGAATTTACCTTCAGGGAATTATAAAGACAGTCTTGTTTTTATAAGCAACGACCCCTATAATCCTACATTAAATATCCCTACTGAAATTGATGTAACCGGTGCTCCAGGTATAGAACTAAGTACCATGGAATTAAATTATGATTCTTTATTTATAACTGACACTTTGAAGAAGACGGTGCAAATCAGAAGTATTGGAACGGATACTCTACTAATTTCTGATATCACTTTAAATTCTGAGAATTTTAAAATTGATTCCACTTCTTTGGCATTAGCAGCAGGTTCAGATTACGAATTAGAAGTCAGTTTTTTACCCAAAACTATTGGAGCATTAAAGGATACACTAAAGATTTTTTCAAATGATTCTATAACGCCTATTTTGACTGTAAATTTAATGGGATATGGTGTTGAACCACCAGTTATGTCAGTTTCACCCGATAGTGTTGAGGTAAATTTAATGACTAATGATAGCACTGTTCAATACATAACAATAGACAATACAGCAGGAGGTAGTAGTTTGTATGTTGGGTTGGATAAAATTTATGGGATTAGTGAAATAAACGGCATGAATTTCTCGAGTTATGATTATGCTAATTCACATGATAATAGAGAAAGTATTCCAATTAAACATAATAAAAATGTTGCTTCCGTAGAAAAAAACATTTTAGTGATTCAAAATAAATTGGCGTGGGGAGTTGATATGGTTGACTTCATTTATTCGCAAACTAATATAACAGCCATCGGAATATTATCATCAGATTTGGGCAATTATGATTTAAGTAATATTGATCTTATCATTACGACTGGTGACCAAACTACGCAGTATTATGATGACTTAACAACTCAAGTTGCTAAGTTAGAAGGATTTGTTAATAACGGTGGAGTAATTCAGTATCAAGTTGCAACTCAGGGAGAGGACGTACAACTTGTAGGAGGGGTTGGTGCCATTAATGGCAATAGTGAAAATTTCAATATTGTAATAGACAGTCTACATCCAATTGTTACAAGCTTACCTCAGCTTTTAGAGGGGAGTTCAGCTAATCATAATTATTTAATTAATCTTCCTGGCAATGCAGATGAAATTATTAGAACAGAAATCAGCGATGTAGCTACACTTGTAGAATATCAATTTGGTTCGGGTAAGGTAATCGCTACTGGTATGACTGTGGAATTTTTATATAGTTATGGAGGTTTTAATTCTTCTCCAATATTAGGCCAAATTTTAAGCTATTCTTTAGAAACATCAGGATTTGATTGGCTTAAAGTTGATGTTTTAAATGATACTATACCAATGGGTAGCTCTAAAGATATCGCTCTAAACTTTAATTCAACAGGACTATTAGGAGGGATTTATAATGCTGAAATAACTATAAACAGTAATGATCCTGTTACGACTACTAAAAAGATTCCAATTACAATGGATGTAACAGGTATTCCTGAAATAAGTATCAGTAAAGACACCTTATCTTTTGGAAATATCTTTTTGGGACAATCAATTAAGAAATCATTGATAATAAATAATTCAGGATCCGATCTGTTAGAGATTAATTCAATTAATAGCAGTAGTTCTGATTATGCCATAGATAGTACTAATTTTAATTTGGCTCCTGGTCAATCAATTGAATTAGGTATTACCTATTCACCTACAGTGGAAGGGGTAAATAATATTGATTTGGAAATTTCAAGTAATGATTCAAGCAGCCTCACTAGTATAGTAAAACTTTTAGGTGAAGGGTTAATACCACCTCAAATTAATGTTGATCCGGATAGTCTAAGTATAGCATTGAATAGTGGAGATAGCACAATAGAAAATTTAGTGATTGATAATAGTTTAGGAGGTAGCATTTTAAATTGGCAAATCGATGTCATTAATATTAATGCACAACCTAATAATTATGTAGACTTCAATCAAAATTTAAATGAAGGCGTAAATAATAACAATGAAACGACTTCTAATAGAGTGGTAGATAATATGCCGTTGGTAGCTGGTGAGTTTACTGCGTTAAATAATTCACCTGTTGCTTTAACCGCAGTATCTATCAATTCAGATCGAACTATTATTTATGCTTTTGAAAATAATGGAAATAATTTTTACCAATATTCTATTGAAAATGAAGTATGGTCGAGTCTTACTTCAAGTCCAGTAAGTAGTGGAAATAACGGAGGAGCAGTTGAGTTAAACGGGAAAATTTACCATTCTTTTACACAGAATTCTCAACTCGCAGTTTATGATATTTCAACCGATAGCTGGAGTACAATCACCTCACCACTATCAACAGGTAATATAGCTTCTGATGGTGATTATTTATATTTAGTTAATAACTCTTCCTTATACAGATTTGATCCAAATGCATCTGATTTTGTGGAAATGGCATCACCAGGTGTCTATTTTACCTCTTGGGGTGGACTTGAATATTACGATGGTTATTTATATAGTCATACGGGAGATGGTAGTACTAATTTTGCACGATACAATATTTTAAATAATGCATGGGAGTTATTAGCTAATATTCCGGGAGGAGCAGTATTAGCATCCGCAATGGATCCTTATAATGGTAAATATTATACCTATGGAAGTTATGGTGGAAACAATTGGTACGAATACAATATTGATAGCGCGCAATGGAATGTAAGTTCAATTCCATTATTTATTATCAGCGATGGTGGTATGATTTTTAGTAATAAAGGTGCTAAGAATGGAATTTATTTTGTACAAGGAGAAAATGGCCTTGGCTTTGGATTATTTGAAACAGATTTAGGAGCTCAATGGCTAAGTGCAAATAAAATAAACGGTCAAGTAAATGCTGGAGAATCTGAGATTGTGGAATTAACAATAGATGCTTCTGAATTAAATGGTGGTAATTACCTTACAGAAGTTATAATATCCAATAATGATCCAGAAAATGAAGTCGTAAAAGTACCCGTAAATTTAGAAGTAACTGGTGAACCTACTTTGTTTGCCCATTCGGATAGCTTAGTATTTGATCCAATCTTTGTAGGGCAATCAAATTCAAAATCAATTTTAGTTGAAAACGTAGGAACAGATTTACTTACCGTATCTGATGTTAGCTTCGATAATAATGATTTTTCCGTGGATGTTTCTTCATTTGAATTAAGTCCAAATGAAAGCATTTCACTAACAATTGAATATTTACCGACTACAGAAGGTAATAATCTCAACCAATTAATTTTCACTAGTAATGATGTAGTGAATAGTCCTACTTCCATTGAATTATTTTCTACCGCTAGTTTGCCTCCAGTGATTAATATACTAGAGGATAGTCTCTCTGAAACATTAGAGCAAAATAATGTAAGTACACAGACTATCAATATAGATAATACGACAGGAGGATCAGATTTAAATTTTGAATTATCTCAATTCAGTGTGAGTACTACTTCTGCTGCTATAAATTCAGAAGTATTTAGGGGAGAAGAGGTGAACCAAAACACGAAAAAGACTGAAGAAGCTTTTAGCGAGCATGATATTTACCAGCAGCCAAGAGATTCAAAAGTGAAAAGCCTTTATTCTCAAGATATTAATCTTGCTGATCTGCTAACAAGATTGGATACTGCTCATAATAATTTAACTAATTTAATACCTGATAATTATTTATTTTCTAATGGGTTTACGGGGACCAATATTTCTGACGGAGGTGGAGATATGTATGACGGAGGAAACCGCTTAAGTACTGATTTTGGAGGCGATATATATTATTCAAACAACCTGATTGACAGTAGTATTTATTTGGATAACAATAATTATTTCACTGCTAAGTATGATGGGCTATTTATATTTTCAGCAGATGTATCAGCAGTAAATAGTTTTAGTATAAATGGTAACTTAGGAGCAGATGGTTCCGGTTCAGTAGATGGAGCAGTAATTGAAATGACTAAAAATGGCAAAAACTATGTAGGTTTTGTTAAAAGAGTATATAATGCTTATGATCCTTCTGTAAATCATTTGATTATAGTTGAAGATAATGGTCTTGTAAATCATGAATTTAGTACTGATACTAATAATGACTTTCACAGATTAAATAATTTAACGGATATCAATAATCTCCATCATTTATTGTTTGCAGGAACTAGTGGTAAATATTATGATAATACCGTCATGACAAATGTAATGGAAGCTTATTTAGATTTAATTGATACCAAAGCGAGTTGGTTAACTATGGAGCCATCTGAAGGAACTGTTCCTGCAGGTCAACAAATGGAAATAGCGGTTAACTATAATGCTAATCATTTGGAAATTGGTAATTATAATGCTCAAATAACGGTAAATCATAATGATCCTACTCAACCACAGATTGATTTGCCAGTATCACTAAATGTAATAGAGGAAGTGATCAATGAAGCACCTATTATTGCTGACCAAATATTCAGAATAGCGGAAAACCCTTTTTCAAATGAGATTGTAGGTCAAATTCAGGCAAGTGATATTAATGAAGATTCTTTAAGCTATAGAGTTTTAAATAGTTCTGCAGCTGGTGCCTTTAGGTTATCGACCTCTGGTATTTTAAGTGTTGATGATTCTACATTGGTAGATTTTGATCTCCATAATGTAATCGATTTAAGCATAGAGGTTAGTGATGGTGATTTGCAGGATACTGCAGTAGTAAGTGTCATCATTGAAGAAGTTATCATAAATGAAGCCCCTGTAATAAATGATCAAACATTTAGAATAGATGAAAATAGTCCTAATGGAAGTCTCATCGGACAATTAGTAGCCTTTGATCCAAATCAAGATGGTTTAATTTTTAGTATGACCTCATCAGAATATGGGGATGCAATAGCATTAAACACCTCAGGCATTCTTACAATTGCTGATTCAGCCTTTTTCGATTATGAAAGTAATATGTTATTGGACTTTTATGTAACCGTATTCGATGGAGAGTATACGGATTCTGCTGAAGTTACCATCATAATCAACGATGTGTTAGAAAATACAGCTCCTAATATAACTGGTCAAGGATTTGAAATCAATGAAAACAGCCCGCTAGGAACTGAAATTGGGAGCATTGTAGCAAACGATCCGCAGAACGATAATTTGAGTTATAGTTTAAATTATTCAAATATAGAAGGTGCAGTTGCATTGAGTACAACAGGAATACTGACAGTATCAGATTCTTCTATATTTGATTATGAAAGCACTTCTTCCTTTGAAATTGGAGTGAATGTTTCAGATGGAGAGTTTATTGATTCTGCCGTCATAACTATCACCATACTTGATGTAGTTGAGAATACATCACCAACTATTAATGATCAAGAATTTGAAATCAATGAAAATAGTCCAATAGGAACTGAAATTGGGAGCATTATTGCAAATGATGTGGAGAACGATAGTTTGAGTTATAGCTTAAATTATTCAAATATAGAAGGGGCGGTTGCTATAAGCACATCGGGTATGCTAACAGTGGCTGATTCATCTATATTTGATTATGAAAGTATTACTTCCTTTGAAATTGGAGTGAATGTTTCTGACGGAGAGTTTACGGATTCAGCAGTTATAGTCATTACAATTCTTGATGTAAATGAAAACACTGGACCGACCATTAATAATCAAACATTTGAAGTTGAAGAGAATACAGTTATAGGCTTTGAAATTGGAGAACTTGTAGCCAATGACTCAGATAATGATTCTTTATCTTTTGTAATTGTTAATGCCCAGATTGAGGGTGCTTTTAGTCTAAGTGAAAATGGAGTATTAAGTGTTTTAGACTCATCCTTAATTAATTTTGAAACTCATAATTCAATTGTAATTATAGTAGAAGTATCGGATGGATTATTAACTGATGAAGGTATTATTACAATAGAAGTAATTGAAGTAGAGGATGAAGTTTTAGGAAATCAGATAATGAAAAATAATTTATCTCTATATCCAAATCCTGTAAGAGACGAATTGGTTGTTAATTACGATTTTCAAAATAAAACCCATAATTTATATTTAATTGATTTGACTGGTAGAAGAGTTGAAATTGATTTTAATAATAATGGAGGACAGGTAAATATTAACACCAATAATCTGGCTGCAGGAGTGTATCAATTGATTATTAAAGATGGAAATGATTTACATCAAGCAAGATTTATCAAACAATAATTAAATAATTTGTAAATGGAATTCAGTTGATAATTGTCAGCTGAATTCCATTTTTTATTTCAGAACCATTTATTTTTCAACAAAATAAAAAGCTTGTAGTTACCTACTAAAATTTATAAATGGAAACTACTTAGTCACTTCAAATTAAACCCCCAAATTTTAAAACTCATATCTTCACTAAAGATTATGAATCTCCTTATGAGGAATCTCAAATATGGGATTGGTTGAATGATCCAAAAACGTTTATTGACAATCAAACCTGGCCATTTAGAGTTGAGTTTTTGCGAAACGAAAATCAAAAACACGATTTTGATAAAGGTGTTCTGAATACACATCATGGTCCAATGTTATCATTGGCTGGTGAAATAGGAGAGCTTACTCCTCATTACCGCGATTTGCAATATTATTATGGTAGCTATGTTTTTTCATTTAGATTAGTACGACCATTCCGTTTAGAGTTTTGGACAGAAGATAGGGGAGACAAACGTATTTTAAAAATGCAGTTGAGTTCTTATGTTGCTCCGTCTTTTTATAAAATCTGGAATTGGGGACAAAATATTTTTTGGAATCGATTTGGTAAATGGATGAACAAAAATATCAAAAAGAGAAATTCATGAGTTTAATTGAATCAACAGATAGCTTAGATAATATAAAAATTTCGATGCTTAATGCTCTAAACAGAGCAGGGAATGATAGTAAATCTGCTTTTCGGTTTATAATATTAAATACCATATCAGAAGGATTTCCAAATTCCAGATATGTAGTATTGAGAAAATTTAAAACTGAAACTAAAGAATTATTTTTTTACACAGATTTGAGATCAAACAAAATAAATGAGATAAAAGAAAATCCCATTGTTTCTGTTTTAGCCTATGATAAGCAAAAAAAATGTCAGATAAAATTGAAGGGAAAGATTAGCATCCATCATCAGGACGAGCTAACCGCTGAACATTGGAATTCACTTCAGGGCGGAAAAGAATCTTACAATAACGAAAAGCAGCCAGGGAAAGAGGTTGATTCTTTGGAAGATGCCCATCAAATGAAGAATGTGTATGATGATGAAAATTTTGCTATGCTAGCTTTAAAAGTTTCGCAAGCTGAAATTCTCCAATTGAATGGAGATGGTCATATTAGAGCATTATTTGATTTTGAAAAGGATACCAAAAGTTATTTGGTACCCTAAAAGGAAAAGGCTGCCTCAGAGATTTCTTTGTTGCATTAGCGTTCACAAAGATTAAGACAGCCTCTCAATTTTATAATTGTTGCGATTTATTCACCAAGGATTTTAGCTCTTCCTTATATCCATAGGGGTCTTCTAAATTGGTATCATATAGCCAATCATTAATATCTTTATAAGTAGCTATTCCTTTGAATTGAGAGTCAATCAACTGCATGCCAAAGGCTGCCACAGCAGCTGTGAATTTCATATAATCAGAAGATTCGGCAAAATTTTTATCTTCATCTACTATGTCGAGCTCAAAAGGAACACTGCTGGTATTATCAGGCAATTTGTAGCGCATATCAATGGAGAAGGTTCTGCCCGTTTCAAACCCAACAGCAGGATTAGGTATAATTTCATAGATAGCTGTGATGCTTTGCCCAGCTCCTAATTCTCCTGCATCTTCTTCATCATCCTCAAAATCTTCTTCATTCAATATTCTGTTTTCATAACCGATTAATCGGAAGGCCTCTACAATTTCAGGGTTAAAATCTACCTGAACTTTTACATCTTTAGCAACGGTATAAAATTTATTTTTTTCATACAGAAATACTTTCTTTAATTGCTCTACTTTATCGATATATTCATAAGTTCCGTTGCCCTTATTAGCTATTTGTTCTAATGTACCTTCATTTAAATTACCACGACCAACTCCAAGAGTAGTTAAAAATATTCCGTTATCTCTTTTTTCATCTACTAAGCTAATAAGTTGTTCTCGATCAGAAATACCAACATTAAAATCCCCATCTGTTCCTAAAATGATTCTATTATTACCGCCTTCTATGTAGTGATCTAGTGCAATATTATAGGCTGTAATTATTCCGTCAGCTCCTGCTGTTGAACCACCAGATCCTAAACTATTAATCGCATTCTTAATTCTTCCTTTTTGATCGCCAGATGTCGATTCTAATAGTAAGCCAGCTTGGCCAGCGTAAGTCACGATGGCAATTTGATCTTGACTAGTTAACTCATCTACCAACAAATTAAATCCTTGTTTCAATAAACTTAATTTATCATCACCTCTCATAGAACCCGAAACATCTATTAGAAATACATAATTAGAAGGAGGGAGCTGACTTTCAGGTATATCTTTTCCCTGAATTCCGATCCTAATCAATTTATGATCTGCTTTCCATGGACATTTAGCAACTTCACCATTAGCCGCAATAGGTGCGCCATCAGTAGGCTGAGGATAATTCAGATCAAAATAATTAATGAATTCCTCTATCCTAACTGCTCCATTTGGTGGAAGCATTGATTGTTGCATAATGAATCTTCTTGAATTAGCATAAGATCCACCATCTGCATCAATAGAGAAGGTTGATATATTCTGTTCTGAAGTGCTTATAAAAGGATTTTCACCATTATCAATGTATTGATCTCCTTGAGTGTAGTATGAATCTGATGTGTAATCAGGTCCATAGCCATCCTCATAATTTTCACAAGACAGATTTAACATTAATAAAATTAATAAACTGAGATTCGTCAACTTTTTCATTTTGATAGTTTTAAGTTTTACAATTAATAAAGTGGTTGGTTTTTATTCCGGTTGAAGGCAGGATCCAAGCAAAAGACTCAACTTTTTTATTTTTGGTTGTAATAAAAAGTGTAAAAACGGTTGAGTAATGTAATTATTAATTAAATAAATAGTTATAAAATGAATATCTAAAATTTATAACTTTTTGAGGCCGAATCACTTAATAACAAAGAAAGCAACAAATATCCATTGATAATTAAATAGAGCCTATTAGGCATTTCATGAAAACCATTGGTAACTACTTGAAAATCATAATCAAATGACTAATGATTGTGTAATATAATTTTAGACCCTATATAATCTATGGAAAAAATAAAGCCAAAGGCAGGCCAGGAATCTGTTTGGGATTATCCTCGTCCTCCAGCAATTGAGGCTGTAACAGCTCACTTAAGTATTGTTTTTAATGGTGAAGTGATTGCAGATACAAACAAATCTTATAGAGTTTTAGAGACTAGTCATCCGCCTACTTATTATTTACCAATATCTTCTTTTAAAGAAGGTTCATTTATAGAAGGGACGCATAGCACAGTATGCGAATTCAAAGGAGTATCTTTTTATTATGATATCAAAAATGGAGATAAAGTTGCTTTAAATGCAGCCTGGAGTTATCCAACGCCTAAAGGTAATTTTAAGATGATAAAAAATCATATTGCTGTTTATGCGCATAAAATGGATGATTGTTTTGTCGATGATGAAAAAGTTGAAGCACAGGAGGGTGATTTTTATGGTGGGTGGATTACATCTAAAGTAGTTGGTCCTTTTAAAGGAATAAAAGGAAGCTGGGGATGGTAGTAGCTTTATTTTAAGGGTTTCTTCCTCATTTTCTTTTTATCAGAATGCATTTTTTTCTTTTCCAGTCTTTTCTTTTGTGAGGCTCTGGTTGGCTTCGTTTTTTTTCTGACTTTTGGCTTTTCAAATGCTTTTGAAAGCGTTCGATCCATTTTTTTATAAGCTAATTCTTTGTTTTTGATTTGAGAAGAATGGTTTTCAGCTGTAATAATGAGGTCTCCTGATTTAGTGAGTTTACCTGCCAATGCTTTTTGTATGGTCTCCTTCTCATATTCTGATAATAATTGGGATTCATTTATATTGAATCTTAATATTACCTTCGTTTCTACCTTATTGACATGTTGTCCCCCGGAGCCACCACTTCTTGCTGTGGAAATTTCCAGTTCTTTTTTGATTTTGCTAAGCTTGAATTTTTTTAAGTTCATTCCCTATGTATCGGGAAAGTAGAGAATTTGTTTATGTTATCGCTAATTTTAAAACTTCATGGCTTATAACATATTAGATTGTGATTTATATTTTATGAATACTACTAGATTAATTCTTATCCTTGATCGAGTAATAAGTATGATACATCATATAATTACAAACCGCACCTATAATTACTTTAACTTTGTCTCTATTTATTGTAACCAATAATATTTTTTAATGAGAATAGGGGGGGTAATAGATTTTTTAGTCACGGAGGATAGAAAGCACAATAGTGTGGAATTAAGACAGACCAAATTATTAATTAGGGCTTCTCTTTTAACCAGTCTATTTTCCTGTACATACCTTTTGATCAGTTTAGCATTTGATTTTAGTATTGGAGTAAAATTAATGGCATTTAATGTCTTCGGATTTCTTCTTTTACCTTTTTTATTAAGATCAAAAATTTCCATCAATATCATGGGTAATTTGTATGTTTTTGTAGGAGGTGTTGCGGTAATGATATTAGCCTACGCTTCTAATGGTATATATTCAGCCATTTATCCATGGATTATTTCCATACCTATTTTAGCCCTATTGGTTGTAGGTAGAAAATCTGCTATCTTTTGGGGTGCTTTCAGTTTTGCAGTAATGTTAGGCATGGGGATAGCTGCTATTTTAGGTTTTGAATTCCCAAATCAACTCAATACTTCTAATGAGGCTTTATGGATTACATTTGTATTGCCAGGCCTACTACTCATTATTTTCTTAATTTCCTATATTTTTCAGTCTACACAAACAGCTGCTCTCACTAAACTTGCTAATCAAAATAATACCTTAATAGAGCAAAGAAACACCATTGCTGCCCAAAAAGAAGAGTTAACCAGTTTGATAGATGATAAAAATTATGTTATTAGAATTTTGGCACATGATGTTAGAAGTCCTTTAAAAAACATTCAGGGCTTAATCAAGCTTTTAAACCTGGAAACTGATGAATACCGTAAGTCAGAAATTAAAGAATTGTTATTACAGACTTCAATTAATGCCGAAAATTTGGTGAACCGGGTGTTAGAATTGGATAGATCTGAACACGAAAATTCAAGCAGCAATATTTCAAAAATCATTATCAAAGAGCTATTGCAAGAATTAGTACAAAATATGCAAGAACTTGCCAATCAAAAGGAAATCATCATTAATCTTAAAGATGAATCAAGGAATAGGCACATAGAAGCAGATCCGACTTATATTCATTTGATATTTGAGAATCTGTTATCCAACGCCATTAAGTTTTCCGAAGAAGGTAAAAATATTGAGGTAATAATTTCCAATTCACATGATCAGTTGCAAATTGCAGTTGTAGATGAAGGGCCGGGAATAGATCCTAATGAAGAAGATAAATTATTTAAAAAGTTTTCAAAATTAAGTGCACGTCCTACTGCCGGAGAAAGTTCAACAGGTTTAGGATTATCTTTGGTAAAGCGCTATGTAGAACTAAGTGATGGTAAGGTTTGGTATGAAAGAATCCAGGGTGGACAGGGAGCAATTTTTAAGGTTCAATTTCCGCTCTCAGAATAAATGGCTAATAGAAAATTAGTTCAAATTTAATACATCAGAATATTTGAGATAATGTCTAGTCCTAAATAAGCAATACAGTAACTGATGATTTTTAATATGCTAAATATTTAATCTAGACAATGAATACCTGCTACTCATACTCTATTTCTACAACCTCAATTTTTCGCTTCTCTTTACCTAATTGAAAATCGCTGGTTTCTCCTTTTTTCTTTCCAATTAGTGCTTTAGCTATAGGTGAAGTAAAGGCTATTTTTTCTTTTTTAACATCAGCTTCGTCAACACCCACAATTTGAAAAGTTTGAACTCTGTCATTCATTTTGAACTTTACTCGGGCACCAAATCGAACCTCATCTTGAGGCTGTTCTTGCGGGTCAATTATTCTGGAAGAATTAATTCTTTCTTCCAATAATTTCAATTTACCATTTACTGTAGCCATATTTCTTCTCCTATCTTGTTCTTTTTCTACCAGCTTCACTTCAGATTTATCTTTTTCCAAAGCTGATTTTTCATCTAGAAGTGCTTGTTTTCCAGCAGGAGTAACATAATTCAGCTCGCCATCCGGTATTGGTGCTCTGGCTGGTATAAATGGAGCTTCCTCCTGATCCTCTTCTTTTACAAATGCTCTGCTCATAATGTGTAATTGAAATAAAATAGATAATAAATCTAAGACGATTTAAGATCTTGCTTGTTGCAATTTGCCTAAAAACAAGCCTTATTTAATCTTTAAAAGCATACCGCTACATTATATTTAAAGCCTTTTTAAGCCTTTCCAATTTTGGTTTAATATAGGTTTGGCAAAAAGGCTTTTCGGGATTACTATAATAGTAATTGAGATAATTTTCTTGATTTAACATAAATTCACTGAAAGGCAGAATTTCAGTAATTATTAATTCATTGCTTTCAGATTGAATACGCTTCATAACCTCTGAAAATTGTTCTTTTTGATTTTCATTGAAAAAATAAATAGCTGATCGGTATTTTGAGCGCATACTATGGTTTGAAGTAGCACTGTGCGTGTTGATATGGATAGATATCAATTTAGCTAAACTAATGACGGCCTCATTAAAATAGACAATAATAGCCTCAGAAAATTCATGATGAGGTGGCTCAGATCTTATCCATCCCTGTTCTACCTTGTTTACAGCTGGAATAGATTGAAAAATGGCTTCTGTACACCAATGACATCCTCCTCCAAAAGCTATTTTTGAATCTACTTTTTTCACTGCATTAAATTTGATAATTTGTGCTTTAATTTCCCACTATAAAATTATTAAAAATTAAGATGAAAGAAGCAGAAGCACTCAATTCCGTATCCAAATTTCATAAAACTTTCAACCACCCAATCTTAACAGAACCTCAAATTCCGCCTCAAAAAAGATCAGCTTTGAGATTAAATCTATTGAAAGAGGAGTTAAAAGAATTGGAAGAAGCTGTTGAAAATCAGGATGTAATAGAAGCAGCAGATGCTTTATGCGATTTGCAATATGTCCTGGCTGGTGCCATTTTAGAATTTGGAATGGGGGAGAAGTTCGCAGATTTATTTGCTGAAGTACAACGTTCCAATATGAGTAAAGTTTGTCGTACCGAAGAAGAAGCCCAAGCCACCGTAAATCACTATACATCCCAAAATCAAGATGCATATTTCGAAAAGAAAGATGATTTCTATTTAGTATATCGTAAAGCGGATAATAAGACCTTAAAGTCTATTAATTACTCTGAAGTGGATTTGGATCGGATATTGAGGGGTTAAGGGTGATCGAAGTCGGATATTGGATGTACATTTGAAGTCTCTTTCTATATAGCCATTGGCTATTATTCTTCTGTTTTCTCTTGAATCTTTTGTGGTCGAGGTATTTATCTTTCTCAATTAGTGTCCTATGTGGAAGTCGAAAAGTACTTAGTGATTGTAAATTTAAACAAGCCTCACTTTTCTTTGTTTATTACTTTAAAATCTAAAGCAATGACAAAAGAGGATGCAATTGTAGTCATAAAGAAAATTCCGATTGGAGCTAAAATACAGGTAATTCAGAAATCGGGAAATATCTTGGATGTTAGATTATCCAGCCATGAAGTGAATAAAACCGAAGAAAAGCGGTATGAAACAATCACTGTTCCAGAACTGCCTCCAGCGTTACTAGTCAACGGACATATTAGGCAAGGAAATTATAGAGTCGAACTCGAAGATATTGTTAATATAGCCTGGGTTAAAGAGTGAATGGAAAGTTGAGTGATGGGTAAGGAAACTTAATCCAGCTCTTTTCTACACTTAGAATGATGCAATCTGACTACCGCCTGACCAAAACAAAAAAGCTATCTGAATTAATTCCAGATAGCTTTTTATTCAAAACTTCATTCCTTTTCGTCTTCGCAGTCATTCACAGCCTTCCCGTAATATGGGGCAGGTGGACTGTTTATTTTTTTATCGTTTTCGCTTCTTCTGCTAAAAGCTCATTATAATCTTCCAATCCAGCTTGAATAAAAGCTTCAATCGCTTCATTTCTTTCAAGTCCTTTTTCCAATAACACGCCTAAGGCAATGGTTACTCCGATTCTAGTACCTACTTTCTTTTTGGCTGTTCCAAATAGTGGCTCTAAATCATCATAGCTAACATCTTCAGCTAATTTAGCAATGCTGGCTCTGGCAGTTTCAAGTTTTGCACCCGATAGATTAGTATATTTTTTACTGATCTTCTGGATTTCATTGATCGGACTTCTACCTTGCCCTTGTTGTTTGTGTTGCTGCGGTTGATTTTGTTTTTGTTCTTTCGTTTGAGCTTTGGCCCATGAATCTTTCAACCCTACTGTTTTATTAAAGATCAAATAATCAGAGGTAGCATCTTTATCTAAAGTAAAATAACCCACACGCTGGAACTGGAATTTATCTTCTAATTTAGACTCTTGTAAAAAAGGCTCTAAATAAGCCTCTTTAGTGACCTTTAAAGATTCCGGATTTAAGAACTCCATAAAGCTCTTCTCACCATGTGCATCTGGAGCCTCGTCTAAAAACAAACGGTCATACTCTCTGATTTCTGCTTTGATTGCATGTTGAATGGATACCCAATGTAAAGTACCTTTCACTTTACGCATACTGGCTTCTGTTCCGCTACCTGAACGCGAATCTAAATCTGCAGTACAATGAATCTCAGTAATATTACCTTTTTCATCCTTTACTACAGATTCGCCTTTAATGATATAAGCATTCTTCAATCGGACTTCCTTTCCAATACTTAATCTAAAGTATTTGTTACCCGCTTCTTCTTTAAAATCCTCTTTTTCAATATATAATTCTCTGGAAAAAGGCACCTCATGCGAGCCTGAGTTCTCCATTTCAGGATTATTTTCAGCTTCCAACATTTCTGTTATTCCTTCCGGATAATTAGTGATGATCAGTTTAACAGGATCAATGACCGCCATGGCACGTGTAGCTCTTTTATTCAAATCCTCACGAATGGCATATTCCAAAAGGGAAACATCTGTTACACTGTCTCTTTTAGAAATTCCAGAGATCTCACTGAATTTACGAATGGATTCAGGCGTATAACCTCTTCTTCTCAAACCTGAAATAGTAGGCATACGAGGGTCGTCCCAGCCAGCAACGGTTTTGGATTGCACCAACTCCAATAACTTACGCTTACTCATCACAGTATAGCTTAAATTACGTCTGGCGAACTCTCTTTGCTTAGGTCTTAATTTATTCTCATCATAAATTTGGTCCAGGAACCAATCGTATAACTCTCTGTGGGATTTAAACTCCAGCGTACATAAAGAATGAGAAATTTGCTCAATATAATCGGACTGACCATGTGCCCAATCGTACATAGGATAAATACACCAATCCGTACCAGTTCTGTGGTGAGCTCGGTTAATGATTCTGTACATCAAAGGATCACGCATCAACATATTAGGGGACGCCATATCAATTTTAGCTCTTAATACGTAAGAACCAGCTTCAAACTTCCCATTTTTCATTTTCTCAAAGATTTCCAGATTTTCCTCTATGGGTCGATCACGGTGGGGGCTAGGTTTCCCGGGAGATGTAGGGGTTCCTTTTTGCTCAGCAATCAATTCAGGAGATTGTCCATCTATATAAGCTTTTCCATTTTTGATTAGCTCAATAGCCCAATCATAAAGCTGCTGAAAGTAGTCCGAAGTATATAATTCATTAGCCCACTTGAAGCCTAACCATTCGATATCCTTCTTGATAGAATCAACAAATTCCTGCTCTTCTTTGATTGGATTCGTATCGTCAAAGCGCAGATTTACAGGCGATTGATAGTCTTTACCTAATCCAAAATTAAGGCAGATAGAAGCAGCATGACCAATATGTAAATAACCATTTGGTTCAGGAGGAAACCTAAAACGTAGACTATCTTTCGGTAGTCCTGACTTTAAATCTTCAGCAATTATATGTTCTAAAAAATTAAGTGATTCTGATGCTTCTTTCATATCCAATTATTTGAGTTGCAAAATTAGCTGAAAAGCATTCAATTGCAATTGTTTTAACCACAGAGTGGAATAATTAGTAATTAATAATTAAATCCGCCCTTTTGCGCTAAGTTCAGTCTTATCAATATTTCCAATTAGTGTAGGTCTGTCATTAAACATTAGTTAGGTTTTCAAAACATTTCCTCGATCACAGCCTTAATAAATGCCATTTTTGGGACGGTATTCATGATTTTTAAGTCCTCTAGAAGACTGGTATCTTCATTTAAGAATTTCAATAATAGTGGTAGTTTATTTTTCTTATAAAGGTTTCCAAAGACCTCATGTCCGCTACTTTTACCAGTATGAAGAACATTCATTAAGACCTCATCATAAAAACGAAATTTCTTAGAGCCACTTATACTGAAATCATCACCATCTGACTTTAATGTTCTGATAATCTGCTGGATATGATTATAATTTCTGACAAAAGAATAGCCTGTACTCGGCTTTACAGTCCCTGCTAATGTCCCAATGGGTATGATGCTTTTACTTTTTTTAGTAAAAATTGAATTGGTCATGGGAATCTTATTGTATTCCACCTCAAGAATACTGTAATCTTTTAAACCCAGATTATTTTGAATATAGTGTTCTAAGGATGATTTATAAGCTTCTTCTTCCCATAAATTTGCTGAAAACAAGGTGTACTCGACTAAAGCCTCATTTTCTGATTCAGGAAGGATATACGCAAAACTTAAGCCTCCTTTTACTTCAGGAACCTGCAAATCCATATAAGTGATTTCATTAGGATTGAATTGTGCTTTTTCAGTTTTTATTTTCCAACCATAGAAATGCTGCCAAATAAAATGCTTTTTTGGATTGCCTAAAGCTCTAATATCCTCTGGGAAAAAGTAGGATTTGAAAAAATAGGAGCTGTATTGGTAAGTAGAACTTTGAGTTTCTACTAATTTAAATTCTTCGTCTTCAGAAGTTATAACATCCTGAATAAAAGTTATTTGAGAGTGTTTACTTAACTTTTCAATTATAAACTTATAATAATCAATCCCTTCAATTTTGTAGTATCGATAAGGCTCTAGTTTTTGAGATAAATCAAAATCAGTACCTTTTACTGCTGCAGTATCCCATGATTGTTTAATAGGTAATTCTGTAATCCAAATTTTCGGTTCAGACCAAAAGCACCAGGTCCGGTCGTTAGAATCTTTTTTATCAGCATCAATAATTAATAATTGCTTATCTTTTAATAAGTCGTTTTCAATCATCTGCCAAGCCAAAGTTAGACCAGCTAATCCAGCACCACCTATGATATAATCGTACTTCATTAGTATTCGTGAATCAATGGTTAGGTTTAATTTTTAAATCTAAATTTAACTTTAATGTTAAAAGAAATCTTAAGATTAGGGAATTATTTTGACAATAAGCTGTTCTCAAAGCAAGTTAATAATACATGATATTCATATAAATTGTTGTATATTTGACTATCTAAGACAGTATTGTTGAATATTAATTTTTGTTTGTAAACCAATTTCATTTTTAATTTGAAAAAAAGTACAATAATAATTGCAATTGTATTAGGGGTAACTGCAATTAGTTTTGCCTTTTATACCACTTCTGAGGTAGCCTTCACTCGTTCTATAGATGAAGGTAATCGAAATCAGCTTAATTATGTAAATTTTAATCTGGTGAGCCCTGCGCCCGTAATGGATTCCACTGAATCTAATCTCGAATTCGATAAGGATATCGAAAAATTCCTCAATAGATGGGACATAAAAGGTGCTTCTGTTGCTGTAATGAAGGATAATAGGCTAATTTATTCCAAAGGTTATGGTGTAACCAATTCAGAAACTCAAGAGCCGGTAGGAACAAAACATTTATTTAGAATTGCCAGCGCGTCTAAATTAATAACTGCCATTACTATTATGAAAATGGTAGATGATGGAATAATTGATTTAGAAGAAAATATATTTGGTGAAGATGGTATATTTTCTCATTTCGATGAAATGAAGGACGCTAATCATAAAAAAGTTAAAGTAAAGCACTTATTAAATCATAAAGGAGGTTGGAGCTGGAGAGATGGTGATTTTATGTTTCAAGCTACCAAGATTAAGCGAATAATGGAATTAGAAGGTCCGCCTTCTGAAGATGATATTATAGAATTTGTATTAAAACATAGAAGATTAAGGTATAAGCCTGGAACTCAATATGCTTATTCAAATTTTGGCTATATGCTTTTAGGTAAAATTATAGAGCATAAAACAGGAAGCCCTTATGAAGATTATGTTGTAAACCATATTTTGGAACCTAATGGAATATACGGAATGCGTATTTCAGGAAATTATGAATGGGAGAGAAGACCTTTTGAAGTTCACTACTATAATCACCCCGGAGCTTATAAATTCCAGTCTTTTGATGGTAATTATGAATCGGTAGATAAACCATATGGCGGAAGTGATATCAATACTTTAGGAGCTGCCGGAGCATGGATTGCAAACGCATCTCAACTTACAAAACTAGTAGCATTAATAGACCCTAACAACGATTTCCAGCTGCTTTCCGAAAAAAGTAGAGAATTAATGGTGAGCGGAAATAATTATAAAGATGCATATGGCTGGAAAGGCGTCAAGGGGGAAAACTATTGGAGAACAGGAACCCTAGCTGGTTCTGCATGTTTTATTCAAAGAAAAGATGATGGATATTCGTATGCTGTTATACTAAATTCCAGCGTTTGGATGGGGCATAGATTTAATAAGTATATAAAATGGATGATGGATAAAGCGATCTTAGAATTAGATAACCATCAGCAAAATCTGTTTTATCAAAATCATAATTCTAAAAGTATATTACCATTGACTATTTAACCGTTTATCAAATTCAGTAAAATAAAAATTGAATTTCCCGTTCATTAGTTCGAACTACAATAATATCTAAGATGAAGCAATTATTTTCAATCATATTCATAGCCCTGATAAGTTTTTCAGGATTTTCTCAAAAGGAAAAGTTAGTGAAACTAAGTCCAACGCAGGACCAATCAATGGAAGCGCGTTTGGTGGCTGGATTATTAACTCAATACCATTACAAAAAGACACCTATTGATGATGATCTTTCTATAGTGGTCTTTGATGAGTATTTATCGTCATTAGATGCCAACAAACATTATTTCTTAAAAGAGGATCTGGAAGGTTTCCAAAAATATAGAGATCGTTTGGATGATCATATAAAACTAGGGTATCTTCTTCCTCCTTATGAAGTTTTTAATGTATTCCGTGAAAGATTTAATGAAAGAATGAACTTCATAGAAAATGAGCTGTCTTTCGATTTTGATTATGATAAGGATGAATTTTTAACCGTGAATCCTGATTCATTGGATTATGTGTCATCAAAAGAAGAATTAAATGATAGATGGAGAAAATTAATTAAAAGTCAGGCATTAGATTTTAAAATTGATGATAAAGCGGATACTACAATAGAACGCCTAATCAAACAGCGATACGATCGATTAAAGCAAACTATTGGTGAATATGAAAGTAGAGATGTTTTTCAGTTGTATATGAATACTTTTGCTGAGAGTTTTGATCCTCACAGCAGTTATTTCTCACCTATCACTTCAGAAAATTTCAAAATTAGAATGAGCCAATCTTTAGAAGGAATTGGCGCTACACTTACCTCTGACGGAAGTTACACCCGAGTTGCCTCTGTGGTGCCGGGAGGGCCGGCTTTTGAGAGTAAAGTCATCAATACGGATGATAGAATATTGGCTGTGGCTCAAGGTGAAGATGGAGAATTTGTTGATATCACAGGCTGGAGATTAGATGATGTGGTTCAAAAAATCAGAGGACCGAAAGGAACTACCGTTAGATTGAAAATTATAGAAGCAGGAACTCCTATTTCAACCGGTGTCCCTACAGAAATTACTATAATCAGAGATAAAATAAAACTAGAAAATCAGGTGCCTTATGCTGAGGTAAAAGAAGTGTATAGAGATGGTAATCTATATAATGTTGGAATTATAACTATTCCGTCATTTTATCTGAATTTCGAGGCCATGAGGAATGGTGAAGAAGATTATGGAAGCACTACGAGGGATGTAAAAGCAATTTTAGATTCTATTAAAACAAAAGTGGATGGTATTGTAATTGACTTGCGATCTAATGGTGGTGGATCTCTGCAAGAAGCTATTGAATTAAGCGGTTTATTTATTGAAAAAGGCCCAATTGTTCAGATTCGGGATTCTGATGGTAGCATAGAATTAGGAGAAGATGAGGATAAATCCATTTATTATGAAGGTCCATTAACCATTTTGACAAATCGCTTTAGTGCATCTGCATCCGAAATATTCTCAGGAGCTATACAGGACTATAAAAGGGGAGTGGTAATAGGAGAAAATACCTTTGGAAAAGGAACTGTTCAAAATTTAATCTCTTTGAATCAATTTGTACCTAAGGTGGAAGATACGCTAGGGCAAGTTAAATTAACCTTAGCCAAGTATTACAGAATAAATGGTAGCAGTACACAGCATAAAGGAGTTAGCCCCGATATTAAAATGCCTTCACCCTATACTGCCAAAACTTTTGGAGAGAGTTCATATCAAAGAGCTTTAGAGTGGGATCAGATTAGAAGTTCTGATTTCAAACCCACTAATTATATAGATGAAAATATTATTGCCAGCTTGAATGAAAAGCATGAAAAGAGATTAAAAGAAGAGCAATACCTTAGAAACCTTAAGAATGATGTGGATGAGGCTATTAATCAGCAAAGCATGTACAGAATCAGCTTGAATATAAAAGAAAGAAAAGCGGAGAACGAAAAGGCGATGGAAAGAAGAAATGCTGCCAATGAATTGAATGAAAAGATATCTTCTGACCCTGGATTTATCAATAAAATCAATACGGATGGCGAAATTAAGGATCCATATTTAAGAGAGGGTATAGTAGTCCTGGCAGATTTGATTGCGATGGGAATAGGATGATTGATTAAACTTTAGAAATCATTATATAGAAAACGTCCTGTCAGTTTAAAACTGGCAGGACATTTTTATTTGCAACGCTTAAATACCAAATGAAGAGAAATGGAGTTTCGAACTGTGCAAGGCCTCATCCCTGCATGTAGAAAGATGACCATGACAAAGCCTTGTACAATCATGTTCATAAAAGAACCCCAGACTTCCTTAGTCCTACACGCCCCCGTTTGGGTGAAAACACCCAAACTTTTTCATTGATCTGAAATCTCACAGAAACTTGAAGGTGAAAACACCTTCAAAGGGAGTAGTTGTACGAGAAGTGATGAAGGATTAAATTTTATATATTAGTAGCTGAGTAGTTACTTTAATTTTTAAGAGTTAGTCATTTCAAAGATCAGCTTAATCCGGTTTTCTACATCAATTTTATATCTTTACAAAAACCCATCATAAATATGAATAGGCAAAATTTTCAAATCTTCAAGAAGCTCTTAACTATAGCATTTATTTTTTTATTTTTCTCTTGCGAAAACTTCAGAGAGACTGACTCTAATATGAATGAAAATGGCGTATCAAAAAGTCTGGCAGAATATCGAAAAGAGGTGATCAGTAATGTAAATTATAAAATTAGTTTCACAATTCCTGATTCACTAAATCAGTCAATTGAAGCTTCTGAAACTATCACATTAGAGCTAAAAAAAGTAAAATTACCACTTCATCTTGATTTTAAGGGCAAAGCCGAGCAATTGAAGGAAATATCTGTAAATGGCAAAAAAATCCCTATTGATTACGCAAACGAGCATATCGTAATTCTTTCACCGCATTTGAAAATTGGAAAAAACACAATTGATATCGATTTTACAGCTGGAGATATGTCCCTAAATCGAAATGAAGATTACTTATATACTTTACTAGTACCAGACAGAACAAGAACAGTTTTCCCTGTATTTGATCAGCCAAATCTTAAAGCTACATTCGATTTAACATTAAAAGTACCTCAAGACTGGCAAGCCTTAGCAAATGGAGCCATAAAAGACTCGCTTACAGTAGAAGATCAAACCATTTATCATTTTGAGACTTCAGATAAGATCAGCACCTATCTATTTTCATTTGCTGCCGGGAAATTTAAAAAAGTGAGTCGAACAATAGAGGGGGTAGAAATGAATTTTTACCATCGAGAGACTAATAATGAGAAAATTACGGAAAGTATCGACCCAATTTTTCAAATTCATGCTGATGCTTTAAAATTTTTGGAAGACTATACACAAATTCCCTATCCATTTCAAAAATTTGACTTCATTGCTATTCCCGGCTTTCAATATGGGGGAATGGAACATGTAGGGGCTATAGACTATAAAGCCTCAACTTTATTTCTGGATAAAGGAGCTACAAAAAGTCAGCAAATATCAAGATTAAACTTAATAGCTCATGAAACTGCTCATATGTGGTTTGGCGATTTAGTGACTATGGACTGGTTTAATGATGTTTGGATGAAAGAGGTTTTTGCCAATTTCATGGCAGATAAGGCCAATGCAGATGCATTCGAAGACTCTAATTTTGAGCTTAAATTTCTTGTAAGTCACTTGCCTGCCGCCTTTGGTGTAGACAGGACAAAAGGAGCGAACCCAATCAGACAAAAACTGGATAACCTGCAAGATGCAGGTTCATTGTATGGTAATATCATTTATCATAAAGCGCCCATCATGATGCGCCAATTGGAACGCCTGATGGGAGAGGAGCCTTTTAAAAATGGCATTAGAGAATATCTAAAAACTTACGCTTTTGAAAATGCTACCTGGCCTCAGTTAATAGAAATATTGGATAAGAAAACCGAAACAGACCTCAACAGCTGGAATCAGGTTTGGGTGAATCAAGCAGGAAGGCCTCATTTCGATTATAAACTTAAAAATGATAATGGTTTTATACGTGAATTTTCAATCACACAAGAAGATCCATCAGGAAAAGAAAGATTCTGGCCACAGCTTTTTGAAGTTCTATTGGTATATCCGGATAGCGTGCATGAATTGACTGTTGAAATGGATGCTCCGAAGGTAGAGGTTAAACTTGATCACGAAACAGCTAGACCTGATTATATTTTATTCAATTCTTCCGGACAGGGCTATGGACTTTTCCCTATTGATACACAATGGGTCAAGAATTCCGCACAGATTTTTGAGTTGAAGGACCCTGTACAAAGAGCCTCTGCTTATATTAATAGCTATGAGAATATGTTGGAAGGGAAATACCTATCGCCAGCAGAATTATTGGAACTACTCACGAAGGGCTTAAGCAGAGAAAAGGAGGAACTCAACCTTAATAAGCTAACCGATTACCTCACAGAAGTGTATTGGAAATTCATAGCCGTTGAACAGCGAAATAGCGAGCAATTAGAGAATGAAATTTGGCAAGCCATGCAGGATAATTCAAAACCTAATGCCAAAAAAGTGCTGTGTAAAACCTATGAAAATATAGCTTTAAGCACAAATGCTTTAGAAAAACTTCATCAAATATGGCTTGAAGAGGAAGCTCCGGAAGGAGTGACCTTATCGGAAGAAGATTATACCTCACTTGCTTTAGCATTAGCGGTGAGGGATTATAAAAAGTGCATTCTAGACACCCAGCTCACAAGAATTGATAACCCTGATCGTCAGAAGCGACTGGAATTTATGATGCCGGCTCTTTCATCAGACCCAGCAGAAAGAAAGGAATTTTTCCAATCCTTAAAAGATCCTAAAAATAGAGAAAAAGAAGCCTGGGTAGCTTCAGCTCTGCATTATTTGCATCATCCTTTAAGAACAGAAAGCTCAGTTCAATATTTACAGGAAAGCTTCGAACTTCTGGAAAAAATTCAGCTGACAGGGGATATTTTCTTTCCAGCACGCTGGTTACAAGCAACATTCAGTGCCTATCGAAGTGATGAAGCAGTGGAAATAGTCAATAATTTTCTCGACCAGCATTCTGACTATAATCCAAAATTGAAGGATAAGGTTTTACAAGCCATAGATGATTTATATCGTGCCAATGAGCTGCTGAATCAGTAAAGAAAGTATTAAGCGGTGATTGGGAAACGAAGAATTTGGAAAATAGGTAATTGGGTTTATTATTTTAATACCTCCAGAGACCTATTAAACTAATAATTCAATATATGACCATTTTCCCACCACAAAAGAAACACAAGAACACAAAAGTAAATAACCAAGGTTATTTGCGGTATAAGCTAATTCTTAATCAAGGTAAAAGTTAAGTAGTATAAAATTTAAAAGGTATCGGTTATGTGTTTTTCGAGCTTCAGATTTAAAGATATATAAGTGACTGACTACTACTAAAAAAGTGACTGCAAAATAGCGTTTAGCACCGAAAGAATTATACTAAAGAAAAAAGCCCACCAAAAGCTCTTTACTTCAAATCCTTTCATAAGTTTATCAACCAGCATGATCATTAAGGCATTAATAACTAATAAGAATAATCCTAAGGTAATGATGGTGATGGGAATGGTGAGGAATACCAGAATTGGTTTAACAATGGCATTAATTACGCCCAAAACGATGGCGACTAAAACAGCCTGACCAGAACTGTCCACTTTTACTCCTGATAAGATTTTAGCACTGACGAATACCGCTGCAGCTGAAAGTAATAATCGAATAATAAATTCTGTTAAATCCATGGTTTATAAAATTGAATGATATTTCAATATAAGTTAAAACTTATATATTCTGCAAGTTTAGCAATACTGTCAGCAAAAAAATAATAATTTAAAAGGGGAGATGATTGACATAAACAATTGAATATTTGTAAGATATCACTATATAATATAATTTATTGTATATGGAAACGTTTAGAATATTATAAGTAAGCTTATTGTTAAATAGAATATTTCTTTCGGTAAGCATTACTAATGCATCAAAATTGATGATATTTAATCAAAATGTTATGAAAAAAACAATCTTAAGCAGCTTTACAATAATAATTGTACTTATACTTGTTGCTTGCAAAGAGAATACTATTTCACCCATGCAAAAAATTGAGGTAGAAGTAGGGGAAGCATTTATTGTTGATGGACAAACACAACTCAATTTTGCAAATTTTGATGAAGTAGATGTGAAGATTGAAATAATAGACTTTTCTGATCATTTAGTAAGAGGATTAGTTTCACCAAGAACCTATGTAAACATAGACTTAATAGATGAAATAAGAACGGATTACCAAGTAGAAGCAGGTTATAAAGATAGATGTATTACACAGAGCACTGGAGGAAATTGTAATGAATTAAGATTTGAGATAAAAGATCAAGTTTACTTTTTAACATTTGAAGAAGTATATTGGAGCGAAGTAAAGGAAAATAATGATGGCATAGAATTTATAGAAGTAGATAGTGCTCAACTAATTGTTGAAAGGCAATAATCAATTTAACTCGCTAGTCCAAATATTATGTTAAGTTAGTAAAACTACTTAGGTCAGACGATTGTCAAACCGGACTAAGAATAAATTAAATCATATTACCGCAGTTCTCAAGCGCTTGTCTAGAAGATCAGGTTATAGTACAATTGGTCATAAATTTAAACTCCGCCATCAGTCCATCTATAATCAATTCCTGTATCCAAACCACAAACATCTCAAATCCTATAAAATTCTAAAGCCATATGTAAGAGTTACTTAAGAATCCAAAGGATAATGCTTTGCATATTCAAATCTCAGGCGATAGTCAGAATATTTTTTGATGTTCAATAGACAAGAATGTCCAAAGTACTCATCAAACAAGACTGCATACAGGCAGGGTAGAAGAAAACAAAACTAATTGGCATGAACAAAGGAACGTAGAACTCTTTCATATTTGATTAGCAGATTGAAATCTTAATGAAATGGGATAGGTGTTAAATAAATTAACTTAACATAATATAAATTATATAACAACAACTACTATATTTCACAATATCCTACAATTAATAATGCTTTGTAACGGATAACTAGTAATAGATTAGATGGATGTAACTATAGATTTGAGTCTTGATGAAAACATGGTTTCTTCAATTAAATATTTGATGAAGGCATTTGACATACCTAATCCTAAATCTGAACATTCTGTTTTCTCTTCATTTTCACAGATATATCATGTACTTTTATAAACTATGAAATATCTATTCATTTTCTTCTTGCTGTTATTAAGTTTCCAATCATTTAGTCAGGTAGTTATGCGAGATACTACCATC
>NZ_JAGXGF010000075.1 GCF_024636815.1 Marivirga sp. | reverse complement strand
TGGCCGCACAAAACAGCGCACAAACCTAAGCCACCCTTGACAAACTTAAAATTTTATCATAGGACAACTACGCCTAAAAAAGGCAAAAAAAGAAAATAAATTACCTTTTGTCTGGTTTTTCAACATAGAAACTCAGGTTATTAAGCTAAGCCTAATACCTCATAATTCAGTTCAATCCAGAAAAAATAACCTTGGTTATTTTCTTATGTGTTATCTTGTCTCTTTTGTGGTGGGAATATGCTATCGGTCGTATATATTCACAAACGTTACTTGTTAACCACAAGAGAGACAAAAGAAAACAAAAGCTTTTTTTCGCTTTAGCGAAAAATTAGTTAAGTTAATTTCTTTAACTTAATAGTATTGTGGCCCCTTCAGGGGGGACGCAGTGAATTGTGTTTGCTTTATAATTTTTTCTAAAACATTTTATTAGATTCTTGCCATAAGCATTGATGAATTCTAATATTTACTGCTGATCTAAATCTGTGCGATCTATCCCCTGGAGGGGATTATAGGGGTGTCGCTTGCTACACCAAAGAATGATTTGAATTTATCTCGCCATCCCACCTTTCAAAACAGAATGCCACAGCACCACCCCAATACTTACCGAAATATTCAAAGAATGCTTGGTGCCGAACTGAGGGATTTCCAAACAATGATGACTATTATCTACTACTTCCTGATCAACTCCATAAACCTCATTTCCGAAAACAAATGCATATTTTTTATCAGACTTGGGCGTGAAATTTTCAAGACTTAAACTGTCATCTGCTTGCTCAACGCTTAAAATTTGATAACCTTCTTTTTTTAAATCTTCAACAGCATCAAGTGTATTTTCAAAGTGCTTCCAATTCACAGTTTCGGTAGCTCCCAAAGCAGTTTTATTGATTTCTCTATGAGGAGGCTGAGCCGTAATACCGCATAAATAAATTTTTTCAATTAAAAATGCATCCCCCGTTCTGAAGGCAGAACCGACATTATTCATGCTCCTGACGTTATCCAGTACCAAAACGATTGGGTTTTTTTTGACCTTTTTGAATTCATCAACTTCCAATCGATTTAATTCTTCATTGGCTAATTTCCTCATATTTTATCATCTTTGAAGTGCAAAACTAAGAACATTTCCCTAAAAGCATGGCGAAGACTCAAGAAGCGAAGGAAACTCCTTTAATGAAGCAATACAATCAGATAAAAGCCAAATATCCCGGTGCGCTTTTACTGTTTCGTGTGGGCGATTTTTATGAAACTTTTGGGGAAGATGCCGTAAAAGCGAGCAAAGTCCTTAATATTATTCTGACCAAAAGAGCAAATGGTTCAGCTTCGCATATAGAATTGGCGGGTTTTCCACATCATGCGATGGATAATTATTTACCGAAACTGGTTCGCGCAGGACATAGAGTAGCAATCTGTGATCAGTTGGAAGACCCGAAATCTGTAAAAGGGATTGTAAAAAGAGGGGTTACAGAATTAGTCACGCCTGGCGTTAGTTTTGATGATAATGTATTAGAAACGGGTAGAAATAATTATCTGGCTTCCATTCATTTTTCAAAAAATGCTTTAGGAATTGCCTTCCTAGATATTTCTACCGGAGAATTTATGACCGCTTCTGGAAATGCATCCTATATCGATAAATTATTGCAGGGCTTTCAGCCATCGGAAATCATTTATTCCAAATCAGCTCGGGATGTATTCTCCCAAAAATTCTCTGATGATTATAATATCCATCATCTCGAAGATTGGATTTATGCCTATGATTTTGCTTACGAAAAACTCACAAAGCAATTTAAAACCAATTCCTTAAAAGGCTTTGGAATTGAAAATCTGGAAGAAGGAATTATTGCTGCCGGTGCTATCCTCCATTATTTGGAAGAAACTGAGCACAAAAAAATTGAACATATTGCTTCCATCTCTAGAATTGAAGAAGAAAAATATGTGTGGATGGATAAATTTACCATCCGAAATCTGGAATTAGTTTATCCTCAGCAAGAAGGTGGCATTCCGCTTATTCAAATTCTGGATAAGACCTTGACCCCAATGGGTTCTCGCCAAATCAAAAAGTGGATGGTATTGCCTGTTAAGGATAAAGTCGTAATTGAAGAACGCTTGCAAATTGTTGAAGCTTTACATAAAAACAATGACTTGACCGAAAGCCTGAGAACTTCTTTGAAGTCAATGGGAGATGTAGAAAGATTGATTTCCAAAGTGGCGGTCGGTAGAGTGAATCCGAGAGAGTTGAATCAATTGAAAAAAGCTTTAGGATTAATGGCTCCTTTGAAAAAAGCGCTTGAAGAATCCGGGGAGTCTGCCTTGAAAAAATTATCCCATCAAATCAATCCTTGCGAGTATTTATATGAATTGATTGATGAACAACTGATGGAAGACGCTCCATTACACACTAATCAAGGCAATCTGATTAAAGAAGGGGTGGATCATGATCTGGACGAATTAAAGAAAATAGCTTTTTCGGGTAAGGATTATTTGCTTCAGTTGCAAAAGCGTGAAATGGAGAAGACGGGTATTACTTCTTTAAAAGTAGCCTATAATAAAGTCTTTGGCTATTATCTGGAAGTGACCAATTCCCATAAAGATAAAGTGCCTCAGGAATGGATTCGAAAGCAGACTTTGGTAAATGCAGAAAGATATATCACAGAAGAGCTTAAAGAATACGAAGAAAAAATTTTAGGTGCTGAAGATAAAATGGTGGTGATTGAACAGAGAATTTTTCAGTCTCTACTGCAAAACGCTATGGATTTCGTGAGTCCAATCCAGCAGAATGCCAGAATAATAGCGCAAGTAGATTGCTTACTAAGCTTTGCAGAAATCGCTCGTTCCAATGATTATGTAAAACCTCAAATATCCGAGAGCACTGTATTGGATATAAAATTAGGTCGCCATCCGGTAATCGAGCAACAATTGCCTCATGGAGAAGAATACATTCCAAATGATGTGTTCCTGGATAATGAGAGCCAGCAAATTATGATTATTACCGGCCCCAATATGGCGGGTAAATCAGCATTGCTAAGACAAACTGCTTTGATTGTTTTAATGGCACAAATGGGCTGTTATGTACCAGCTAAATCAGCAGAGATAGGCTTAGTTGATAAAGTTTTCACCAGAGTTGGAGCTTCCGATAATCTTTCAAAAGGAGAATCAACCTTTATGGTCGAGATGACCGAAACCGCCAGTATTTTGAATAATCTGTCTGATAGAAGTCTGATATTGATGGATAAAATCGGGCGAGGTACCAGTACCTATGATGGAGTTTCTATTGCATGGAGTATAGTGGAGTTTTTGCATAATCACCCAAAATCAAAAGCCAAAACGCTTTTTGCTACGCACTATCACGAACTGAATCAGTTAGCGCATGATTTCCCAAGAATCAAGAATTATAATGTTTCGGTGAAGGAAATAGATGGAGAGATCATCTTTTTGCGGAAGTTGAAAAAAGGAGGAAGTGAACATAGTTTTGGTATTCATGTGGCGCATTTAGCTGGGATGCCAAACCCTGTAGTACTGAGGGCCAATGAAATCATGCATCATTTGGAAAAAGATAAAATCAGGGACAAAGCCAACCGCAAAATAGAGGCGGTACCTAAAAATAATTATCAACTCAATATGTTTGAAGCCGATCCTGTCCTTTCAGAAATTAAGGAATTGTTAGATAAATTAGATATCAATTCCATGTCACCAGTGGAGGCACTTCTAAAATTGAATGAATTGAAAAGTAAATTGAAGTAAAACTATACCTCTTCTTGTTTATTGACTTTATTTTCAAATAGCTTTTCCGTCTGACGATGGTAAACAGTAAGATGTGGAAAAGGAATTTCAATGCCGAGTTCATCAAATCGGTTTTTAATCCTTCTCAAAAACTCACGCTTTATAATCCATTGTTTAAGAGGCCAGGTTTTTATCAAAAACTTAATAACAATAGCTGATTCGCAAAATTTATCCACACCCAACATTTCCATATCTCCAATTATTAGTGAACCATATTCCTTGTCTTCCTTCATTTCAGCACCAAGTTCTTCTAGAACACTCATTACTTTATCCACATTTTCATTATAAGACACACCAATCTCAAGCATTACACGAGACCAATGGTGAGTTAAATTACTGACGTCACTGATTTGTCCGTGAGGAATAAAATGGGTAACTCCTCCCAGATCTCTTAGTACAGTCAATCTTAAGCTCAAGTTTTCCACCACTCCTGTGGTTTGATTAATTCTTACCACATTGCCAACTCTATACTGATTTTCAAGCAAAATAATGAATCCTGATAGGTAATCTTTGACCAGGCTTTGTGCACCTAGTGCAATTACAAGAGAAAGCACCGCAGCTCCTCCCAATACCACAGTAAGATCTACCCCTATCTGCGACAAAACCACAAGAAGTCCAATAAGTACTACTAAAATTGTGATAATACTTCCAGACGCCAGTTTTAAGGTTTCTAAACGGTCGGCACTTTCAGCATTTTTTCTGCTTTTTATGAACTTATTGAGAATGAGTGTAATACCCCATCTACTCAAAATCCAAATCACAAAAAACGTAAGAATGATAATAGCCATTGCAGGGAGATTAGTCTTAAGCCAGTAGACTACTCTATGTGGCGCAATTGAGCTTTGGAGAAATTCGAGCTCTGATTCAGCACTATCTACTCGATCTTCAGCCTGACTTACCGCTTCCACTACCGGTGGGCGATAAGCTTCAAGGGTCTGTATCCTAACATTTAATGCCGATAAAAGTAATGTGTCCTGAGAAAACCTTCTGGAGACTTCCTGTAAATGTTGCTTTACAGCAGGTTTCTGTGACTGTTTCTCGAGAAGTTCCCGTAATCCAGTCGTTGCCTGTATCAGTAATTTTGTTAGTTCTATATCATCCTTATGTTTTCTTATTAATTGATCCACTAAAAAAAGATTATTTCTGGCGTGGGCCAATTCTGCCTTTAGCACTTGTAAATCCTGTAGGGCAGCAAGCTCTTTTCTGTTTTGTGTCTCGGAATTAGCACCAGACTGCACCGCTGTATCAGCAATTGAGATCATTATAATAACAGAATCTTCGCTTATAGGTACTTGACCAGTGGTGATATAATCTACAAGCTCTTTCTGCTTTTCGATTTTACTATGGACAAGGGTCATCTGTTGCATAATTGCCTGATTGCTACGCAAATGATAATCTAGGGAGCTTAGCACTTGCTCTAATTTTTCATTTTTATTAAATGAATCATCAGTTTTTGCATTTATTCCCAATTGCGCATCTAATTTTTCAAATTGTCCGGTTAGTTCCGCAACCTCTCGCTCAAGCTGCTTATTACGGCTTTTCATTTGAATGAGTCTTTGATGGTCTTCGGAGATCAGTTTTTGAAATCTAATGATGAGTTCAGCACCTGAAACTTCTAAATTTTCGGATGCTTTATTATCTTTTACTGTGTCTTGCGCTGCAAGTGAGCTTATCATCAAAAATGTGACGAAAAAGCAAATTGTTTTTAACATAATAGCAATTGATTATTCTTTTTCAACATAAATTATATTTCTCTGAACGTAGTCCCTATGCCGAGTACAATAAAGCCTGCCAGAAGCAACTCGTAATTATATTGAGTCAAAATGTCTGCATCGAAATAATGGCCGATTATGCCTAAAATTCCTGCTGCAAGGCCCAGAATCCAGGTTAATTTTTTTGGTGATGAAGGTGCTTTCATATTTTAATATGTAAATGGAGTTTAAAAAAAGAAGGACTGCCATAGGGAGTCCTTCAAAATTATTAGTGTATAAGTTTGACTATTTATGATTGAAAAGATAAAATAAACCTAACTGAAATCCTCTATTATAAGAAGCCTCAGCATTATTTTCATTAATATCTGTAAGACCTAAATTATAACGCGCATCAATACCTAAATTTGAATCGGGATTAATGTAACTCACCCCTAAACTAGCACCAAATTCAAGACCTTTAAAATCACTGGTCATATCCATTTGAGTATTATTTGAGTTTGATTTAGCACTTATTAAAAAGCCTAACTGAGGTCCTGCAAATAGTCGAAAACCGTTATCAAACATATATTGTAGCAACACTGGTACATTTATATAATTTAGGTACAATTGTGACTCAACGCCATTATTTGAAAATTTAGCACCTTGGGTAGAAAAAACCACTTCAGGCTGCAAAGCAAATTGATCGCTCAAATGAAAATGTCCTATTAAGCCCAAATTAAAGCCTAAAAGTGGTTCTCTATTACTACCATTTTCATTTACAACATTATACATATTTAAGCCTCCTTTGACACCAATATTCATATGTTGGGCTTGGAGTGAGCTTGTAGCCAAAAATGCTATAAAAAAAGAAATCAGATAAAATTTCATGTCTTTGTTTGTTTTAAAATTAGGCCGTCAAATTATTTTGAAGGCATTTTTACAAAACAAAGGTGAAGGTAAATATTGATAGATATTTTACAGATTTTAAACTAATAGTTACACATTTCACAGGTTTCTAATAATGAGCATTACTTCTTTCTTTAAAGTATAAATATTTCTAAGCCATATTGATCTAAAGAGTAAATTAAAGAAGAGATTAAATCCGAATATTTAAGTAGAATCTTATGATGATGATGTAGTAATTAGACTGTAAATAATGTTTTATTAATGAAGATTAGATTTCAATACTTCCTTTTCTAATTAAAAATGATGCTTTTAAAACCATTTTCTTTTTTAATTATATTTAAACCACTTGCGAAATCTGAGTTAAATATAATTACGGATAATTTTTGAATACAATTACTTAAACATTTTAGTATTTGATGTGTTTAAACATCCTTATGGAAAAAGTTATAAACATTCAACAAGTACAAAAGACAAAAAAAGATCCAATTGATTATTTGTCAGAAAATGTTTTGCTTCTGTCTCTAAATGAGAATTTCGATGTTCTTTCTGCAAATGAAACTTTTCTAAAAGTATCAGGAATAAAAAGAGACAACTTAGGTAAATTAAATTTTTTCCAGCATTTATGTGATGAACTTCCTGAGTATATTCATGACGAATTAAGCTATTTGTTGCGTCAACAAAAATCTTGGAATGGAAATTTTGCATTTCCTAATATTAATGGAAAATCCTCTTGGTTTCATACCAACATCATTCCTTCAAGAGATGAAGATGGAAATTATATTGGGTTTAACCTTTTAGCAACTGTTGGTAAATCTCAGCAGAGTTTAATTACAGAGAAAGACACCACAGAAAGCTGGATGAAAGCAATATTTAATGACGCAGATGAAGCCAATATTTTAATTGCATTGGATGGCAGTGTTATTGAATTTAATGCTACTGCTTATGAGTTTATGTCATGGTACACACAGAAAGAGTTAAGGCTCGATGAGAATATGTCTCATTATTTTGGAGGAAGTTTTTCTAAAACTTTTGAGGCATTATTTGAGAAAGCTAAAAATGGACAAAAACAAAAATTCTGTAGAACATTCAAAAACCTTAGCGGATATGAAAAAATAGTGAATATGGAATTGAAGCCAGTCTCAAATTCATCTGAGGTTATTATGGGTGTTATTTTGAATTCTACAGATATAACCCAAGAAGTTAACTTAGAAAAGAGAATCAGGATTTCTGAGAAAAAATTAGATGATATTGCTTTTATAAATGCCCATGAAGTTAGAGCTCCACTAGCTTCCATTTTAGGATTACTCAATTTGCTAGATTTTGAATCTGTAAATGACAACAGTAAACTAATATTAAGCCATTTAAAAAAATCAGCAAATGATTTAGAGAAAATCATTCATAAAGTATCTGAAAGTTCATATTTAAAACAATCAGATTCTAATAGGTCAGCATAAAATTTAAAATAACTTCTACACTTCGTAGCTGAAATTTGTAGTGAGTTTAATATATCCAAAATTAAATCTTATTTTAATATTGGATTTAGACGTAATGACATAAATCAATCATTCTCTAAGCATGAAAGCCTTTATAGTAGTAACATTCTTTATATGCTTTACGATGGTTTTAAAGGCACAAGAAATGCAACCATATGTATTTTCTGGTGGAAAAAATTTTGTTGGTAAGAGCGTATTTCAGTTAGAATATGGGGTGAATTTTGAGAGACAGATTAATGATTCAAGCAGATTTAACCAACAGATTTCGCAATATGCTTTAATTAAATATGGCGCTCTTCAAGGCTTAGATATTTTAATTAATTACAATTATGCCAGAGAACAAACTTTTGTTTCTGATCAAATGAGACGTTCCAATGGTTTAGCAAATTTAACAGTTGGTGTTAAGAAAAAATTAGGTAAAAATTACTCATTAAAATCAAATTTTGGCTTATTGAAGGACGAATTAGGTAAAACACGTGGTAGATTTCAAGTTTTTGGCATATCGGAACACTCTTTAAATAGTTCTTTAGCTTGGGAAAATAATCTTGGACTTAATTGGGCTAAGGTTAATCTTCAAGCCAATTTGATGTATTTATCCGGATTAACATTTACTACACCACACCCAATGGATTTCATTATAGAAATTTATGGCCAATATGGGCAACAAACTTGGAATAACTATGCCAATATTGGACTGGGATACTATTTTAATAAAGACCTGATGCTTGAAACATATATTGGATATGGTAATAACCTGAGTTCGATTCTAATTTAGGATTCAGAACGCCTGTAAATAGTGAGTTTCAACTAAAAATTCTGAAGCAATAGCGGGCTATTGTAAGGAATTTTTAGGAAGAAAATCGCTGTTTACAGGTGGGATAGGAAAAGCCT
>NZ_JAGXGF010000074.1 GCF_024636815.1 Marivirga sp. | reverse complement strand
GGGATAGGAAAAGCCTTTCCATATAATCCAATATACTGCGTTGTCTTCCCTCGATATAGCCCGCTATATCTTCTAAAAGACGTCTTGTCTATTGAATTATATGAAAATCTGAATTTACAAATAAGAGTCGAACTCAGGTTAATACACTAAATCAACAGAGTACTTTTGCTTCCATAAATTTTTATTGGCGCTTAGTACCTGAATGCTATAGAAAAATAAAAAATTAAAGAACTCATATCTATTCAGAACTAATTTTTTGTTTGATTCGTTTTAAATTTTCAAGATTAAAAAAGGATTAGTCTTATCTTTGTACTAACATATATTTAATTACATCTTATTCAAAATGGCAGTTGCAGTAAAAGAAAACCTTAAAATTCGAAAAAAGGGCACTTGGAAAAAAGAAATTAGCTTTGCTATAGTCCATTTATTGCCCTTAGGTGCAATATGGACAGGGGCTACATGGTTTGATTGGACCGTTTGTGCATTCCTTTATGTTTGGCGAATGTTTTGGGTTACAGGCGGATATCATAGATATTTTGCCCACAGAAGCTATAATACATCACGATGGTTTCAGTTTTTAATAGCCTTTTTCGCACAAACATCTGCTCAAAAAGGGGCTTTATGGTGGGCTTCACATCACCGCCATCACCATAGAAATAGTGATACTTTAAAAGATCCACACAGCATGTTGCATTTTGGATTTTGGTATTCTCATGTAGGATGGATTATTGGTTCCGATTTCAAAAATACCGATTTCAAAGTCATTTCAGATTATAGTAAATATCCTGAATTGAGATGGTTGAACAAGAATTACTTGGTTCCACCTGTAGTTTTAGCATTGACAGTAATGGCATTAGGCGGAATAGTAAATGGAGGAAGTATTTTGGCTATGTTTACCGCAGCTGGATTCTCTACTCTATTTATAGGCTTCTTTCTAAGCACCATTATCTTATATCATGCTACTTTCTCCATCAACAGCATTATGCACAAATTTGGAAAACAACGCTACGAAACCGGAGATGAATCAAAAAACAGTGTTTGGTTAGCATTATTAACTTTAGGAGAAGGATGGCACAATAATCACCATTATTATGAAACCTCAGCAAGACAAGGCTTTTATTGGTGGGAAGTTGATTTTACGTATTATGGATTGAAATTTTTGTCCATGATTGGTTTGATTTGGGACTTAAAACCTGTACCTAAACACATTAAAGATTCAAGAAATAAGCAGGAGGCAAAAGAATTGAAAGAGCAGCTAAAAGAACAAGTAGCATAAATTTTAGAAATTTTCTTGGATTGCTATTGTATTTTAAAAACTGCCTGTTAAATTTGCATTCCCATTCAGGGAAAAGCGAGAGTAGCTCAGCTGGTAGAGCGCAACCTTGCCAAGGTTGAGGTCGCGAGTTCGAACCTCGTCTCCCGCTCAAAAATTATAGTAAGTGAGCAATAGGCTCACTTATTTTTTTGACACATACAAAATCCTAGCCGGGATGGTGAAATTGGTAGACACGCAAGACTTAAAATCTTGTGAGCATTAGCTCGTGCGGGTTCAAGTCCCGCTCCTGGCACAAAAGCTTCTCAGCAATGGGAGGCTTTTTTTATTTTAAGTCAGTTCTATTTTTTTTCAATTAGAAAATCTTGTGAGCATTAGTTCTTGCTTGCCTGTTTTGAATAAAACAGGTTCAAGTCCTGCCGAACATTACTAGCACATAGCGCGCGTTGCGCAGCAAAACGCGTGCTTACGATTAGAAAACTCATGAAAAATACCACATACCTTGCAACCCAAATAAAATTTTGATCGAAGATTGCGGGGAGGAGGACAAAAATGCGAGCCAGACGAGGATGTGGGTTGAAGCTTATTTTTGTCTTGAATTTTTGTTTCTTTTTGTTCAATCAAAAAGAAAAAGTAGAAACTACAAAATATAATTTGGCATATAATTTTATAAATAGCAATTAAAAACCCCAGATTTTATCAATATCCCTTGATTTTGGGGTTTTGTACATGATTTTAATCTGTAAAAAGACCTTTAAATTTGTTTAAAACCAATTTTAGAGTTGTTTTTTATTAATCAAGAGAACCCTACGATTATTCAAAGCTTGAGGAGACATCACAATTTATTAATAACCAACCACTTGCAATCAAACTAAATTCTCTTTAAATTCATTTAAACCAAAACGCCATGAAAAAATTTCCACTCTATTTTCTCCTCTTATTATTATTCTCATGCCAATCTTGCCAGCTTTTCGATAAAGAGGAAGATACGCTTGACCCTCAAGAAGAACTAGCAAAACTACCCCCGATAACGGCCACAGGAGAGAATACTTTCGGCTGCCTGGTAAACGGTAAAGCCTTTTTGCCTGTACAAGGGTTTTTAGGGGCCAATGCTTTGGATGGGTATGTTAATAGCAGTAATAAATTTGTACTACAAGCACTAAACATTCAGGAAAATTACAATCTAAATATTCAAATTATTGATTTAAATTCTTTTTCAGGAGATCTAACCATCAGTACTACTAATGTATTGGGGGATAAAGATTTGGTGTCATTTACCAAAGGTGATAATAGGTATGATGATTTAATTGCAGGAGAATTAAACATCATAAAGGATGACAGGGATTCATCAATAATTGCAGGGACTTTCACAATTACTTTTGATACAGGGAATGGAGAATTAGAAATCTCCGAAGGAAGATTCGATTTAAAATATTAACTAAACTATTTCAACCATGAAAAATCTGATTATATCAACAATTGTAATCAGTCTATTTATATCATTCCAAAGTTATTCACAATGCAATGTTATTCCTATTACAACTAATATAGATGGTTTTCAAATCACAGGTGACTATCGGGTTTATCCCGGAAATGCAGGAGCTTGCAATCAAATTGTAAGCCCTATAATAATTGTGGAGGGTTTTGACCCTTTTGACAATACTACTAATGAGGGGAATAATATTTTCCAGAATGCAGATCAATCAAATTTACTATTCGATTTAAGACAACAAGGCTTCGACATCATCACCACCACATAGCGCGCGTTGCGAAGCAAAACGCGTGCTTGAGACTATTCATAGCTTAGTGAAAAATCACAATTTATTTAATACTCAAGCATTTGTATATAAACCAAATTACTTTTAAATTCATTTAATCAAAAAGTTAAGCAAAACAATATGAAAAAATTCCCTCTTTATTTCCTCCTACTTTTAGTATTCTCATGCCAATCATGTCAGCTTTTTGATAAAGAGGCCGATACAATTGACCCACAAGAAGAATTAGCAAAGCTACCACCTATAACTGCAACTGGCGAAAATACTTTCGGCTGCTTGGTAAATGGTAGAGCTTTTTTGCCCAAGCAGGGGTTCTTAGGGGCAAATGCATTGGATGGGTATATAAATAAGGGAAATACTTTTGCCTTGCAAGCAATAAATGTAAATGAATCTTATAATCTCACAATTTATGAGCAAAGAATGGATATAGGATCAGCTTCTATAATTTTAGGTGATATTAACTGTGATTTAATATGTGATGAAGTTAATTTCAGACACAATGACGTAAAATATGACATAGTTTCAAACGGAATAATTGAATTTCATTTAATCGATACTATTAACTCTATTATGGCTGGCACATTTGATATTATTTTATTAGAAAAAGAAAACAATCAAAAAATAGAATTGACTGAAGGGCGATTCGATATCAAATTTTAATTAACTATTTCAACCATGAAAAACATATCAATTATACTAATTTTGACCTGCTTTATATTTACACAAAGAATATTTGCTCAGTGTAATATTGTTCCAATATCTACAAATTCAGAGGGCTTTCTAATCTCAGGTGATTATAGGGTCTTGCCAGGAATTTCAAATAATTGCAACAATATTGTTCGCCCACTTATTGTCGTAGAAGGCTTTGACCCCTTTGAAGAAACAATTCATGAAAATATAATTACAAATGCAAATCAGTCTCAATTAATAACTGATCTAGTTGCTGCAGGCTTCGACATCATCACCCTAAACTTTGCCTCCACAAAAGTACCGCTTAGGAGAAATGCAGCTTTGTTAGAGGAGTTAATAGATGAAATTAATGCCATGCCCTCGGTTACGAATGATTTGGTAGTGATGGGCCTGAGCATGGGTGGGCTTATTGCCAAATATACTCTGTCGGATATGGAGAGCCGAAATAAAGCCCACAATGCACGCATGTATATTTCTATGGACTCGCCACACGGTGGTGCCAATGTACCGGCTTCTTTAAGATCTTTATTTAGCCAATTATACAATCTGTATATATTTCCTCCGCAATTGCTGGGCGGGATCATCGTAGGCGAATTTATTACGCCTATGTTTGAATCTGGTCAAGTGCTGAATTCGCAAGCGGCCAATGAAATGATACTGGATAATAATGCCAACGTCAGTTCCTTTTTATCACAATTAAAGACAATGAATATGCCCTCTTCTGTAAACCTAGCGGTTGCTAATGGCTCTCATGCAGGGCAAGTGCAGGCCACCGGGTTGGGCAATAATTATACCCCGGGAATGGTGATGGTATCTGCTGACTTAGATACTGATGTGGACTTATTTAACCATGAAGTGGTAGAGGCCGAAATAACCGCAAGGGCACGATACGCTGGGGGAGCCACAAGAGAAATATACAGCGGAACAATTACGCAAGCTGATTTGGGAAAAAGCAGGGTCAACAGTTCTGCCTACGATGTGCCACTGGAAACTATGTCAGGCGGATTCACTGATTTAGGAAATGTAATGGGTAATTTCATAAACCAGATCAACAACCCTAACATACAAGTGAATTTCCAGCGGTTTAATTTTGTGTCCACTTATAGTGCATTTGGAATGGATCAACGAAATGCACGTTATCTTGAAAATATGGGGAATCCATCTGCCGGGCAAGGAGATAGAAGTGTTTACATTAGGACTGTACATGATACTGGTTTTGATGATGTTTTCTCGGAATCAATCAATAATGAGCATGTGACTTTTTCCCCTGCTGTTTCTCAATGGCTTTTTGATAAGATAACCGAAGTAAACACAGATCACTGTGCCACTATACTCACTCAAAACTTTCCAATTAGTGGGCCATCCAGTATAAATTGTGGACAAGGGTATCAAAAATTTTCTACCACCAATGTTCCCGGAGTAAACTATAATTGGAGAGTTACCTCTGGAAATTGGGATTCATACACAAATGCAAATGGAAATGAATTTTACATAAGAGCATCTGGTAATAATACATCTGGTAATAAATCAGTATGGTTAGATACGGAAAGAATATGTAATGGAGTAGCCTTGATGGCAGAACCTGTATTTAAAGAGATTGATTTGGATGCTGGTGACAATGGAACTTTAAGTGGTCCAACGATAGTATGCACCACCAACAGTACTTTTTCCTTGAACAATGTACCTGCTGAAGCAACTGTGAATTGGAGCCGGAGCAGTAATTTAACGCTGGTTTCATCAAATGATGATGGTATTACGGTAAGTGTATTAAATAACAATGTCGGTGGAAGCGGCTGGGTAAGAGCTACCATCAATAGTATTTGCGGAAGTCTTGATGTGCAGAAAAACTTTTGGGTAGGCAAACCGGCCAATATACTGGCACCGGATGATATAGAAGGCCCAGAATGTATTAAAAGAGGAACAACAGGCTTATTTCATGGACTTCCTTGGCCAACCTCTGTTCCTGGCGCCACTGAGTACGAGCCCCAAATAGTTTTGGGAGGTAATAGTAGTGGTTTTACGTTTTGGTCTGATATAAATAGGCTCTATGTAGAAGTTACCGTAGCACAGAGCGTACCCGATGGGTACTATGTGCTTCAGATCCTGCCTAAAAACAGCTGTGGCTATGCTGATGGAGTCTTTGCTGGCTTCGATGTATCGGGGAGTAAATTCTGCAGCACAGTATCCATTATGCTCTATCCTAACCCTACGGCTGATGAGCTAACAGTGGAATGGGAAGAAGAGCCGGTAAGCAAATCGAACCAAAATTTTGAATATCAACTGACCATTGTCAGTGAGGAAGACGGAAGTATAGTGCATGATAAGTGCCACCGAACAATTAAAGAACGAATCAATATGCGGGCTATGCGAGCAGGCTACTACCATGTGCGTGTAAACTACCTAGACGAACAATATAGCTATAGAATACTGAAACAATAATAGCATGAAACACCCTATTCAAACCTCAAAACTTCGAATCAGTTAACAATGCAGTAGTCGCGAGATTCAGGATAGGCAGCTGCTGCATCAGTTGCAAATGGGTAGCATGCCAGATGCGATTGAATTGATTTAGTAAGCTGCGTTCGATTATAAATAATGCTTATAAGGATTCCGCTTAGTAATTTTTCACTGTTATAGCCAAGAACTGACGGGTATTATTATTTAATTTTAGAAAAAATTGAGCACAAAAAAAGCCTTGCATTTCTGCAAGGCTTTTGCTCCCCCTCTTGGGCTCGAACCAAGGACCCTTTGATTAACAGTCAAATGCTCTAACCAACTGAGCTAAGGAGGAATTTATCCGTTTGGGAATGCAAATATGCAAGCCTCTTTTATTATTTCCAAACACTTCTTTTAAAAAGATCAAAAATATTTTTATTAGTAAATTTTGTCAGCCTCATAAATCAATAACTCTAGCAAAACAGCCATTATGTCATTCAATATTAGTGTTAAATATTAGAATAGTGCCATTATGGCTTATTTTCAAGTTAAAAACTAATTGGTACAGATTTTTCTATAGCATAAATAGATTATTTGTTAAACCTTAAAACAATAAAAACTATGACACTTATAAAGTATAACCCAAGTTTACCTAGTACTGAAAACAGAAGTTTTTCAAGTTTATTAGACAGATTCTTTAACGAATCCTTCAATGGAGTTGGCAAAGAATTGGAACATTTTGCTCCTCAGGTTGATATTGCAGAAAGCAAAAATGCTTTTGAAATATCAGTTGCAGCACCAGGCATGAAAAAATCGGATTTCAACATTGACATGAATGACGGTTCCATTACAATCTCTGGTGAGAGAAAATTTGAGGAGAAGAAAGATGAGAAAAATTATCATACCCTAGAAACACAATATGGTTCTTTCTCAAGAACATTCCATCTACCTGATAATATCAAGGAAGATAAAGTTGAAGCTTCTTATCAGGATGGGATATTGAATATTGTGATTCCTAAGGATGAAAAAAAGGAATTGAAAAGAACAATTCAGATTAAATAATCAAAATTTAGAATTTATAAAAAGGGGCATTTTGCCCCTTTTTATGTTTATACAATAAGGATTAAAACAGAAGCGTTATTTCTGCGTTTTCATATTAAATTTAAAAAGTAATAGACAGATGGAAAAGAAACAGTTTTTTATAGGGATTATTTTCGCTTCAGTATTGAGCGCAATAATTTCAATTAGTGGTTACATTTATTTCAATCCAAACCCATCAGCAGGCGGCAGTCAAAGTTTTGAAGAAATACAATCAAATAATACTCGCTTTTCAAGTTTTCTGGATGAAACAGAATATAATGTTCCCGAAGGGATTAATTTTATCTATGCCTCTGAACAAGTTACAAAAGGTGTAGTACATATTAAGGCAGAAGTAGAAAGAGATATGCCTAGAAGCAGATCTCCTTTTGAAGAATATTTTAGGGATTTTCACGGAGACAAAAGTCCTCAACCAAGAAAAGGGCGATCTTCTGGATCAGGAGTTATTATTTCCCCAGATGGTTATATAGTTACCAATAATCATGTGGTTGCTAATGCCAGTAAGCTAGAAGTCATTTTACACGATAATAGAAGCTATGAGGCCACAGTAATTGGTGCTGATCCTAATACAGACATCGCACTATTAAAAATTGATGAAAAAGATTTAAACTTCGTTGAATTTGGGAACTCTGATAATGCAAAAATAGGAGAATGGGTTTTAGCAGTTGGAAATCCATTCAATCTAACCTCTACCGTTACGGCAGGAATCGTAAGCGCAAAGGCAAGAAACATTAACATCCTTAATAGACAAAACAGATATGGAATTGAATCATTTATTCAAACTGATGCTGCAGTAAACCCAGGAAATAGTGGGGGTGCTTTGGTAAATCTATCTGGTAAATTAATTGGTATAAATACAGCCATTGCTACACCAACAGGGAGCTATGCAGGATACTCATTTGCTGTACCTTCCATTTTGGTTAAAAAAGTGGTCAATGATTTAAAAGAATATGGTGTAGTACAAAGAGCTGTATTAGGAGTAAGCATTGTAGATTTAAACGATCCAAGATTAGATAAAAAGGATTTCCCAACGAATGCTGGAGTTTATGTTGCCGCTATTAATCCCGGAAGTGCAGCAGAAGAAGCAGGTATGAAGAGTGAAGATATCATCACTAAAATAAATGATAAGAATATTTCCAATGTTGCCGAATTGCAAGAACAAATAGCAAGATTTAGCCCCGGAGAGAAGGTAGAAGTTACTTATCTAAGAGGGGGAAATGAAAAAACGGCTACCATAGAATTGAAAAGCTTAATGAACACTACTGAAATAGTAGAAGCCAGTACCGCGCAAATGTTAGGCGGAGCCACATTTGAAGATGTTAGCCAGGAAGAAATGGATAAACTAAATATTAGCGGGGGTTCAAAAGTAGTGGAAATACAAAAAGGAAAATGGCAGAATATTGGAATCAAAGAAGGCTTTATAATAACAGCCGTAGATAAAGGAGCAATTGAAAATACTGAGGATTTGATTGCTACATTGCAAGGAAAACAAGGGGGCATTTTAATAGAAGGTGTATATCCTGACGGATCAAAAGCATATTACGGTATGGGTTGGCAATAATCCACAACTTTGGCAAATAATTTTCAAAGGCACTTAAATACGGGTGCCTTTTTCTTTTGTTATCCTTTAAAAAAAGCCAATTTTGTGCCATTAAAATACCAATTACCTACTAAAATCATTGATTCTTAGCTTAAAACATGCTTTAAACTATTTAAAGACCTATTAACACTTATTTTTTATAATTATTGAATACTATGGATATTAAGAAAACTTACGGCTTAGCAGATGCCTTAAAAAAATTAGGAGTAAAAGACCACAATGGCGGCACTTCAACCGGTAGTAACTGGATGGAAGGAAGCGGGAAAATCAGTTCAGTTTCTCCAGTTGACGGTAAAGAAATTGCCTCAGTAGGAATAACAACTGCTGAGGATTATGAAAAAACTATTCAAACTGCAGAAGAAGCATTCAAAACCTGGAGTAATATGCCTGCTCCAGCTAGAGGCGAAATTGTTCGTCAGTTTGGAAACAGATTAAGAGATTTAAAAGATCCATTAGGAAGATTGGTTTCTTATGAAATGGGTAAATCCTTGCAAGAAGGTTGGGGAGAAGTTCAGGAGATGATAGACATCTGTGATTTTGGTGTTGGATTATCCCGTCAACTATATGGTTTAACCATTAAGTCTGAGCGTCCTGATCACACTATGCAAGAACAGTGGCATCCATTAGGGATTACAGGTATAATTTCTGCTTTTAATTTTCCTGTTGCTGTATGGAGCTGGAATACAGCTCTGGCTTGGGTTTGTGGAAATGTTACGGTTTGGAAGCCATCTGAAAAAGCACCATTAACCGGTATTGCTTGTCAGAATATTATAGCAGAAGTATTGAAGGAAAATAATATGCCTGAAGGTATTTCGTGTTTAGTAAATGGAGACTATAAAGTAGGAGAGATGATGACGAAAGATTCTCGTGTTCCTTTAGTTTCTGCTACAGGTTCTATCAGAATGGGTAAAATTGTAGGTCAAGAAGTAGCCTCTCGATTAGGTAAATCAATTCTGGAATTGGGCGGAAATAATGCTATGATCATTTCAAAAGAAGCAGATTTAAAAATGACCTTAATTGGCGCTGTTTTTGGTGCTGTAGGTACTGCCGGTCAGCGTTGTACTTCTACTCGTAGATTAATTATCCATGAAGATATTTATGATGAATTAATTGGTAAGATGAAAAATGCTTACAGTCAATTAAGTATTGGCAACCCACTTGACGAGAAAAATCATGTTGGGCCTGTAATCGATAAAGACTCCGTTAATAATTACTTAAATGCCATTGAAAAGGCAAAATCTGAAGGTGGAAAAGTAATAGTTGAAGGTGGCGTATTGGAAGGTGAAGGCTATGAAAGTGGCTGCTACGTAAAACCAGCAATCATAGAAGCAGAAAATCATTATGAAATTGTTCAAGAAGAAACTTTTGCCCCTATTTTATACGTAATGAAATATAGCGGAGATGTAGAAAATGCGATTGCTTTACAAAATGGAGTAAAACAAGGTTTATCTTCTGCTATTATGACAAACAATATGCAAGAAGCACACCGATATCTCTCTTCTAAAGGCTCTGATTGTGGAATTGCCAATGTAAACATCGGAACTTCCGGTGCAGAAATTGGTGGTGCTTTCGGAGGCGAAAAAGAAACCGGTGGAGGAAGAGAATCAGGTTCTGATGCTTGGAAAGCTTATATGAGAAGACAAACCAATACTTTGAATTATGGTGATTCCTTACCACTTGCTCAAGGTATTAAATTCGATATTTAATTTTTTCTAGAAAGTGCACATGAATATTCGTGTGCATTTTCTATATTTAATTGTTTTTAAAGCGCATTGATTTTATTACCTTGTCATAAATTTAAAATTGTTCAATATGAGTAAGTATCATTCCGTCATGTTAATCGATGATAACGAAATCGATAATTTGATAAACCAAAAAATGGTTGAAGCTGCAGGCTTGTCAAAGTATATTTACACACACACAGGCGCGAAGAGTGCAATTGAATTCCTAAAGAATATTGAGCAATTAGATGATAACATCGTTTCCAGCGTGCTGCCCGATATTATTTTCTTAGACATTGATATGCCTTTAATGGATGGATTTCAGTTTTTGGAAGAATTCAATAAGTTGAAAGATAGCTCGAAAGAGAAATGTAAAATTATAATGCTAACCTCTTCAATCAATCCACAAGATGTGAGCAAATCTAAAAAATATGACTCTGTCAAAAAATATTTGAACAAACCTCTTTCTCAAGAAAGTTTAACAGACTTATCTGTCTAAAATATTAAGTCTTTAAAATGAAAAAAGCCATTTGAAAATAATAATCAAATGGCTTTTTTCATTTTAAAGATTTTAGTTTAAAGCACTAGCCTTTTAATTATTTCATCATTAAACTCCAACAACAATGTTGGAGAAAAATGTTGAATTGGTTCAAGAGCTTTAAATTTCTTAACCAACTCATTAATTTTCTCCTCTTTATTTCTCTTTGATTCACTTAATGAAATCTTCATGATTTTATTCAATACTTGAATATTCATGCAGTTTTCTTTTCCTATTATCCTTATTTGCCTTTGAATACTATTAATCAATTGATTAAATAATTCATAGTCCTTCATCAGGCAGTATTCCAATGCCAAAAGTGTTTTTATTTCTAATTGTGCATTTTGATATCTTTTGAGGCTAACATCATTCAACAAATTATTCAACCACTTGGCTGACTCTTCATATTTATTATCAAAATGACAGCTTAGCGAACGATAAGTAGCGTAAGTAATATATTGGGAAATATCATCCTTATCTGGCTCAAAGTCTTGAAATAAAGCCACATTCTCATCTGAGAGACTAGGTTTATCTTGTATTCTCTTCGCTCTTTGTAATTTTGTTATTAAAAATTGAGATGGATACGTAAATAAATTAAAATTTGATAATAGACCTGCACAGGATTCGTTTACCTCCTCAAAATAATTTTCGGATTTTCTGTATAATTTATAATGATTGTAATATTCTAATTTCAAAAACGCATATACCAGCTTTAAATGAAAATAAATAGAATCTAAACTATATAGATCGAATATGCCATCCGCTTTTGCCAATAAATCTTCTATAGGGTCTAAATCAACACTTGTTTCATCTTCTTCCACAAATAGCCTATGAAAAATATTAAGGCAGTTTTTATAGATAAATAGACGGTGAGAATCGTAGATCTTGCACGTATTGATCATTTCCTTGTTGAGCAGCACCAACTCCAACTTATTTGTTTCATCACCTGTAAGCGAGAAATTACCGAATTTGATGAAATAGCTACTAAGTAAATCCTCTGCTTTATCAACAGCTAACATATACGCAACATGACGGTTGTATAATTGGCTGTACCCGAAATACTCTTCAGTATTTTGATGTAATTTTTTTAACGCTTTATAAACTATGGTTAATTCATTAGAAAGATCATAATCTATCAATTCTTTCTCTAACTTCTTGAGGGTAGCAATTGCAATGGCTTTTTTCTTAGTGAAAATTATCTCATTAATGTTCGCCACTTTTTTTAGGATATCCGTCCTCGGATTTTCCATTTGTTGCAAGAGATACTCTTCTATCTTTTGATTAAGTCTCGATCTTAAAGTATAATACGCATTTGTATTTACTTCAAGTTCTTCCATAATGGCGTGATCACTGGAAGAACTTTCACGCATTGATTTAAGTAAATATGCAGATTTCTCTGCTCCACCGGTAAATAGACTTTCATGTACTGCCAGATAATCAGCGTCTGAAAGCTGCATGATAATATTCTTAAGTTTCGCCATATTCTTATTTATTCAGCATTTTCATGTCAATTCAAATGAAAGTTAATTATTTAGATACAATTCACATAAAAAAGTTCAATATAAATCATAAAACCTTACATCAACGGCCTAAAATTTCATTTAAATCCATTTTTAATCCATTAAATTTAAAGATTTCACGCAACAAACGATTAAATTTAAGTTTAACAGAAAGAAAGTCACTCCAATATATCATGAAATATATTTTCGTATTATTTTTAATCATATTAGTCAGTTGCCAAAATAATAAGCCCTTAGATTTTTTTACACAAAAAAACCAACTTGAGAATATTAAAGGGAAAACCGAATACATGAACAGCCCATTCTTAAGTGCTGGAAAGAGACTTTATGTAGTGGGCCACCAAAGCGGGAAATTTCCTGATTTAGGTTGGCATGTAAAAGGAGAAATGGGAGGTGTCTGGTTACATCCTATTAAATTACTGGATGGTTACCATGCAGAAATTAAATCGGATGATTATCATGAATGTTTGAATGATGCTGAACAATTTCTTAATTATCCAGTAGGCAGTGAACAAATCTTTAATGTAAAAAACTTCGGTCTTAAAGTATCACAATTTCATTTTGTCCCCGAAAATGAAAATGGATTAATTGTAGCCTACCAAATTGAAAATACGCTTAATGAGGAAAACCAATTTCAATTTACTTTTAATGCAGCTATTGATTTAAGACCAGTTTGGCTTTCAGATTCACTCAATATTGGAGATGGTCAGGATGAAGGGGAATGGAAAGGAAGAAATAACATCTATTTGGCAAAAGACAATCAAAACAGTTGGTTTACAGCTTTTGGAGGGAAAGATTTTAAGCCTTCTGATTCGGAAAATTCATGCCAATTACAAAGAAGCGGGAAGGGCTTCGGGCAAGCCTTAAGTAAATCTCTCAGATTAAAAGGAAATGAAAAACAAACGATATATTTCATAATAAGTGGGTCTGATGAAAGTGAAAAATCCGCCATTAAAACTTTTCAATATTTATCTGGAAATGTTGAGCAGTTACTAAATCAAAAAATCGCCAAGTACCAAAAAATAGAGCAGAGTACTAATTTAAAAACTAAGGATAAAGAATTTAACCAAATGTTTCGTTGGTTGAAATATAATTCAGAGTGGTTAATGCAAGAAGTTCCGGAGATTGGAACTGGTTTAACTGCAGGTAGCCCAGATTATCCATGGTGGTTTGGAACAGACAATGGTTATGCCGTTCAGGGGTTATTGGCATCAGGTATGCATGATCAAGCATTACAAACGATCGACTTAATCATAAAGCTATCAGAAAAAGCCAATGGAAGCACAGGCCAAATTATGCATGAAGCATCAACAAATGGCGTAGTCTTTAACCCTGGAAATCTCAATACAACTCCAAAATTTATAAGCATGCTTTGGAAAGCCTTTGCATGGACAGGGGATAAAAGGATATTGGATCATTACGAATTAGTAAAAAAATCTGTGGACTGGATTGAAGCACAAGACCAGGATGGAAACGGTTATCCGGACGGAGCTGGAATGATGGAAATTCATGGTTTGGACAGTGAAATGATAGATGTGGTCGCTTATCAATATGAAATGTATTTGGCAGCCGCAAATTTTGCCAAAGTTCAAAACGATAAAGTTCTAGTTGATGAATACCTTGTAAAAGCTAAAAACCTAAAGATGAAGATTAATAGCGAGTGGTGGGTAGATGAATCTAATTCTTATGCTGATTTTCGTTCTGATAAGTTAGCAGCATTACAATTAATAGAAGAGGCGATTATTCGTGCAGACACCATAAACAAACCTTGGTCTGTTGAAGAATTACAAACCATATTGGATAACATAAAGCGTCAAGATATAAAAGGTACCGCACCTTTTGTAGTGCATCATAATTGGATAATGAACACACCAATGGAGGTAGGTGCAGCTGATAGGGAAAAAGCAGAAAAAGCTCTTAATACCGCTGAAAACTATCAAAATCGATTTGGAATTTTTGTAACTGGTATAGACCGAGACGAAGAGCAAGAAAAAGCTTCAAAGTGGAAATCTTTCAGTTATGTGGGTGCTGTGATGACCTTACCCACCGGTGTGCAAGCTATAGCCGAAGCTAAATATGGAAATACAGATCGCGCATTAGAATATCTTAAGATGCTTCAAAATTCGTTTAGCTATGCTTTACCTGGATCTATGTATGAAGTCAGCCCTGATTTTGGCATGATGGCACAGGCATGGAACATTTATGCAGTTGCCGTTCCTGTGGTGGAAGAATTTTTTGGCATTCAACCCAAAGCATGGAAAAATGAGGTGATAATCAAACCCAACTTACCAACAAAATGGACGGACGTAAGTCTGGAAAACATTATGATCGGAAATAATCGAATAGATATCTCAGCTAAGAGAGTCAATAATATTCTCGAATTCCGTATTTCGCAGTTATATAACTGGAAATTAATATTTGAATTTCCGGAGGCAAACCATATTATTTATGATGGAAATAAAATAAAAGGAGGAAAAGTGGAGCTTTATGACAGACTCCATAATTTGAAAGTTGAATTTTAATATTTTTAAAGCTTATTAACTCAAACATTTAAAATTAAGAAGCGTTAATATCAGTATGAACGAAACACTTATTATCCAGACAATAGTTATTACCTCAGCAATTTTATTCCCATTTATTATTGGGATTATCAATTCAAAAAAACAAGAGAAAAAATTAGTACATCAAAAGGTGAGAAGTTAACTTCTCATTTTTTTTTAGATTAATTTGCCATGCGCTCTTGAATTTGACTCAAGTGTTCTTCTTTAAGCGGCTTGCTGAAAAAACCTTTTACTAAATCAATATTTTCAGCTTTTTCAATATCTAACCTATCAGTGGAAGAGCTCAGCATAAAAACAGAAGTGTTTTTTTGAGATGCAAAATCCTTTATCTCCTCCAAAAATTCCCAGCCATTCATTAAGGGCATATTAATATCCAAAATGATGACATAGGTAGTATCTTCAGAATACTCCTTTTTTAGATTTTCTAAAGCAGTAGCTCCGTCCAAATAAGTATCGATTACTTGAAAGAAAGGGGAGTCTTTCAAGCAAATATCTGTTAACATGATGGAAATTTCATCATCATCTATGATTAAGGTTTTGATTTTCATTCTTTGTCTTTATTAATTTCAAATTGTTGCGATTTATCCACAACCCCCTTTATTATTTCATCTAATTCTTCTGCAGAATTTTGAATATGCTCATAAAAGTCCTTCTTTTTATCCCCCTCTATTTTACCCTCGCTAAGTAGATTAACCAACCCCATTAACCTAGCTAAGGGTGCTCTCACCATATGTGATTGTGTCCAGGCTATATCTTTTAAAATTTCATTTTGCTGTTCTACAGCTTCAATATGCCTATTTCTTTCGGTTATGTCATTCACTAACATGATTTCCGCAGGGTGCCCTTTATATTCAAAGTTATTGGAGCGTATTTCTACTCGTATTCGCGCCCCATTTTTCTTCAAATGTGTAAACTCACCATGGACCAAGTTCTTCATAGGTTTTCTTTCTTTACCCAAAGATTCTTTCAAAGCAGGCATATCATCCTTCGGCCGAATTTGGCTAATCTCCATATTAAGAAATTCTTCATAAGAGTATCCGTAATGTTCAATAGCAGCATCATTTACATCCAGAAATTTTAGTGTGTCTCTATCAAAAACCCACATTGGAAGTGGACTGAAATGAAAAAGATCAGAATAGCGTTGTTCCGATTTTTTGAGATTAACTAATATTCTATTTCTTTCTATATTATAAAGAATGCTTTTATATAGGACCGTACTATTTAAAACATCCTTTAATAAATAATCAGAAGCCCCCAAAGCCAAAGATTTAATAGCAAAATCAGCGTCAGAATAGCCCGTTAAAATAACTATTGGGGTGTCTTGAGAAAGTAATTGTATTTCCTTTAGTAGTGGTTCCCCTTCTTTATCAGGCAAACTTAAATCCAGTAAGATAATATCTATACCATTATTTTTTTTGGATAAGATCTGTTTGGTGGTATTGAAATTCTCTGCCCAGTGTAGTTTTTTAACAATAATGGTTTCTTCTAAGAAATCCTCTATTAGAAGATAATCTCCTGGATTATCTTCCACTACTAAAACATTATATCTTTTCTCTGTCCCTCTCATCCATTCTCACATTATCTGCTTCCAGAAGGTAAGCTAACAATATTAAACCAGAATTGCTCAATGCTGGATACTGCTTCTAAAAACTCATTGATTTCAACTGGTTTTGTGATATAACAGTTGGCATGATATTGATAGGCTAAATCAATATCATTGTGAGCTGATGAGGTAGTAAGCATAATTATAGGAATATGCTTTTTCGATTGGTCTGATTTTATTTCCTGAAGCACTTCATGACCACTTTTTATCGGCAGGTTTATATCTAATAAAACAATATCGGGTACTTTACTATTTTCATATCCCTCTCTTTGAAAAATAATGTTTAAGGCTTCTTTACCATTTTTAGCTACATCCATTGAGTTGATAATTTTGCTTTCTTCAAAAGCTTCCTGGGTCAATACTATGTCCCCTTCATTATCTTCTACCAAAAGGATGTTGATTGATTTCATATTTCTCAAATTTAAACGTACCAGTAAATGTATTAAAAAATACGGCTACCGTTTTTATACTCTAATTACTGATATTACATCCTACTAATTACACGCTATGAATGTATAAAAAATTTATAAAACTACTTAAACTATAGCTATAAGTATTCCATAAAAAAGTAAATTGAAATTTAGATGCTACTCATATTCAATGACTTTTATCATATTTTATGCATATAGGGCCTTTTTTATCACAACTTATGTAAGAAAATTACAAATTATTTATCGATATTAATACTGATGATTAATAAAATATGGAATAATTTTTTTAGCTTTTAAAAGCTTAAATTACATTCTTTTTAAAGAAATTATGATTTAGGAATTGTAAAATAAAAAGTGCTTCCTTTTCCAATATTTGATTTCACCCATATCCGTCCATTTAAGTTTTCAATTATTTTTTTAACGATTGCCAAGCCCATACCAGTACCTGAATATTCATTTTTATTATGAAGCCGTTGAAAAATATTAAAAATTCTATCAAAATATTCTTCCTCTATTCCAATTCCATTGTCTTTAACAGAAAATCTCCATTCATTTTTCAATTCATTGGCTTTAATAATGATTTTTGGTGGAAGATTAGGGTAACTGTACTTTATTCCGTTTGAAATAAGATTGCTAAAAATCTGGATCATAGGAGACGGATGACCCTTAATTTTAGGTAAGTCTTTAAATTCAACATTGACACTCAGTTCTTCAATTTGCTTACGTTGTAATAGACATACTTCATAAATCACTTCATTTAAGTCTATCTCTGTAATTTCCTCTTCTTTTTTACCAATTTTAGAATAATCCAATAAGTCCAAAATAATTTGGCGCATTCGTTTGGCGCCATCTACCGCAAAATCAATATATTGATTAGCTTTATCATCCAATTGATTACCATATTTTTTCTCTAATTGAGTTAAAAAGCCAGAAACCATCCTAAGTGGTTCTTGTAAATCGTGAGAAGCTACGTAGGCAAATTGCTCGAGTTCGGCATTAGAAATCTCCAAGTCTCGAGCATATTTTTTTAAAGCCATGTTTGCTAATTCTATCTCTTCTTCAGCTTTCCTTTTATCAGTGATATCCACAATTACTGAATCCCATAGGATTGTTCCGTCTGGCTTTTTCATCGGATGCCCGTAACCTTCATGCCAATAAATATTTCCATCGGGATGTTGGTATCTCCAGCTAACTTGCCAATTGCTTAAGCTATTGGCTGATTCCATTATCGCTTCTTTCATCTGGTTCAAATCTCCTCCAGCCTCAATGTTTTTCCAAATTAGCTCGTTATTTTGAACACATTCTTCTGGGGTGTAGCCAAATATTTCCTCAGAACGTCTACTTACAAAATCCATTAGATCGTCTCCGTTAGGTTTTAAGTGGTATTGGAAGATTACACCTGGAATATTGTTGGAAATATTCTCTAATCGGAGTTCTATCATCTTTCGGTCGTTTATGTCTTGGAAACTACCGTAAAGTCGAACACATTCACCATCTCTCATTTCAGCATTTCCAATCGCCCTGACCCATTTTTCATTTCCTTTATAAGTAATGATAATGGCTTCAAAGTCAAATGATTCTCCTTCTTGAATTGCGTTTTCTACTGCTTTAGTTATTTTTCTTTGAAAATTTGGATGATAAAAGTTTATTGCTTCATCCAAGTTAGGAGTAAAATCATCAGGTACTTCGTGAATTTGTTTGGTCATGGGTGACCAGTAGTTCTCGCCTGTTAATTGATTTATTTCCCACCCTCCAACTTTCGCTAATTTACTTGCATTTTCTATTGTTTTTTGCAATTCTACAGTCTCCGTTACATCCCTGCCATAGGCAAAAAAGTATCCCTCTTCACCAAAAACCTTTGAAGAACTCCATGAAATCCATTTATATTCTCCACTTTTTGTTATGTAGCGATTAGTGAAATTGTTAGTAACTCTATTTTTCTCTAAGCTATCATCATATTCAGTAATTGTTTCTTTTAAATCTTCAGGATGAATAAATTCGCTAAAAGGTTTTGATGTTAACTCTTCTTGAGAATAGCCTAGCAATTTTGAAAAAGCAGTATTAACCTTAACGAAGTTTCCATCAGGTGAAGCAATAGCTAAGATTTCTGGTGCGCTTTCAAAGAAAAGGCTCAGTTCCTTTTCTTGCTGTTTACGAATTATTTCTGCTCCCAAATAATGTTTCAAATTGTTATAAAACATCACGTTGTGATCATGAGCTTTTAACTCTTCATCTGAGAAAAGCACCAGTACACCAATTATATTGTCCTGATAAAAAAGAGGATATGCAGTAGCAGATTTAAAATTTGCTTTCTCAGCTAATTTATACCTATAAAAATTAGAATTTTTGTCTATTTCATTCCAAACTTCATTTTTAAGAGTCTTCCAGACAGTTCCTGGTAAGCCTTCTCCATATTGGAATGTCTTTTTAGAGTTTTCATCATAAAAAACCTCTTTATCACCACTTTTAGCATACCATGCGGAGAGGTGTAGGTCTTTATGATTTTGACTCATTAGCCATATTTCTCCTACTGGATAACCACCAAACTGACTTAAGTATTTGATGCTTTTCTTAAGAATCGCATTTAATCCCTCTTCTTGTTTAAATAGTTGGGAGAGTTCATGCTGCAGTTCTTGTTTTATGCTTTCTCTTTTAAATTGGGTCTGATCTCTTAAGGCACCAATCATACGTAAAGGCTGACCATTTTCATTCCGGATCAGGTAGCCAACTTCTTCTACATACGCATATTGACCATTCGCATCTTTAAAGCGGTATTCATAAAGCCACTTGGATTCTTCAGATTGTGCCATAAACATATCCAGGTTTTGCAAGACTTCATCCAGATCATCCGGGTGAACCCATTGTGCCCAATCCCGCAACCGAAATTTATCTTCACTAATATTATGCCCGAAAACACGTGTCAGGCTGTTTCCCCAATAGAAATTGTCAGTGGATAAATCCCAATCGTAAATAGCATTATTTGTAGCTTTGTTGATATATTCAAACCTTTCACTACTTTCCTGAATGCTCTTTATATAAGCAAAGTTTTGAAGTACAATTGAAATTAGTCTGGCAGACCGCTCAAAAATATTTACTTCCAAATCCTTGGGTTCTTTGACCACATCATGGTAAATGGCGAAAGTGGC
>NZ_JAGXGF010000073.1 GCF_024636815.1 Marivirga sp. | reverse complement strand
TTTTTTAAATCTGTAATGGTTTGTAAAACATAATCTTCAGAGGTAGTATCCAAGGCTGAAGTAGCCTCATCCAAAATAATCAAGTCAGGATCTCTGTATAAGGCTCTGGCAATCGCAATTCTTTGCTTTTGTCCTCCAGATAAACTTGCTCCATTTTCCCCTAGATAGGTTTGGAAATTATTAGGCAGATTCTCAATAAACTTCATCATATCCAGTTGCTGGCAAATCCTGATAATCTTTTGAAAATCAGGATTAAAATCTCCCACTGCAATATTATCAATTACATTCCCCGCAAATAAATCTACTTTTTGGGGCACAATTCCTACAAGTTGGTTCAAACTACTTTTTGATAAGTAATTGATGTCATAATTATCAAAAAGCACTTTACCTTCTTGTATAGGGTACAATCTTTGCAAAGTAGCCATGATAGTAGTTTTGCCTGAACCGCTCTCCCCTAATACTGCTGTGATTTGACCCTTTTTAATCCTTAAATCCAAATTTTCAAATACTTGAGCCCGACTTCCGTACCGAAAAGAAACATTTTTAAAATAAATATCTCCTGGTAGTTTATTATCCTCAAGATTAATTTGACCATCATCTTTTTCTCCTTCTAAGTCCATTATCTCAAACAATCTATCAGAAGCAATCATCGCATTTTGTATGGTCTTATTTGCTCCAATCAAACTATTGGCAGGGCCTGTGAAGTATCCAATCAATGCATAGAAAGATAAAAGTTCTCCTGGAGTAATCTCAGTTTGCAAAACATAACCTGCACCCAACCATAGTAAAATGATGGTAAATAAGCGAGATACAAACTCCGTGGAACTAGTTGAAACAATAGCATTACGACCTGAGCTATAGATGCTGTTGAGCATATTCACAAATCGGGTTTCAGTTTTCATATTGGCTACGTCTTCCATGCCAAAACTTTTCACCGTCCTCATTGAGGTAATGGATTCGACCAGCTGCGATTCCAGTTCAGCAGCGTTTTCCATTATCTTTCTCTCAGTCTTCTTATTAAACCTATTGGTAATGGTATAAATAAGGGAATAAAGTGGGATCACAATCAAAACGATCAAAGCAAGTTTCCAGTAGTAGGTAAACATCAATCCAAAAGAAAAAATGATAACCAAAACGTTTACCAGCATATTAATCCCTACTTCATTAATAAAAGAACGAATTTTCACAGCATCACTAATACGGGAAATGATTTCCCCTACCCTCATGGTATCAAAAAAGCGCTGAGGTAATTGCATTAAATGTTTATAATATCCTAAGATAAGCCTAGCATCAATTTGCTGCCCGGTTCTTAACATGAAAATGGATTTCAGTACATTAATTAGAATCTGAATTACCAATAAACCAATCATGACCGTACTCAATAGATTTAATAGGTTATTATTCCCATTAACAATCACCTGATCCACTATCTTTTGTACATAAATTGAAGTACTTAAGCCTAGAATTGTATAAATCACAGCTCCCACTAAAATCTGCAGCAGTAAAGCCTTATGTGGATTTAATAAAAACCACAATCGAGAAGTAATAGAAACCTTATCATCTTTGGCTTTAAATGATTCGTTAGGCGAAAGTAGAATCAGTACACCCGACCAAATTTCCTTGAATTCCGCAGTGGTGTGTTTTTCTAATTTCCCTCTGGCAGGATCCATTACTGTAATATGCTCAGCCGTAGCTTTATAAATGACTACATAATGATGTAGACGCTCCTTTATAATCACATGTGCTATTGCGGGAGTTGGTATTTTCGGCAAGCTCTCAATAGGACCTTTCACTCCCTTTGCCGAAAAGCCCATTTTATCGGCCGCTTCTATCATACCCAATACATTCGTACCTTTTTGGTCTGTCGAGGCTATTTGCCGAATTTTGGAAACCGGCATTTTCAATCTATAATTAGCTGCAATCGAAGCCAAACAAGCTGCGCCACAATCTGTTATATCTCTTTGCTTTATCAGAACGTTATTATTTATATCGATGTCTTTTTATTGGCGCTAGGAGCTAACCAGTCCTCTACTTTATCAAATAATAAATCGAACAAACTTCTTTCAGCGATAAGGAAATTAGCTTGGAAGCTCATTCCTTTTCTTAGCTCTCCTTTATAACCGTTTTCAAGTTTCAAGAAATTTCGATTTGGTTTGCATCTGACAGTAAACACAGGTTCTTGGTTGTTTAGTAATGTCACATCGTTGAAAATTTCCACAACTTCTGCCTCCAGCATTCCCCATTGCTGATAGTTAAAAGCATCCACCCTGATTTTTACCTTTTGGTTCTTTTCGATTAATCCAATATCAGTTGGTTTGATGTAACAATCCAGCAATAGCTCCTCATTGGGAGAAATCACACAAAGCTGTTGATTGGGGTAGATAAAGCCATTAACCGCAATACCTTCTAAATTATGTATGTAGCCTGATGTTGGGGCTATTATGGTATATTGCTCTAAATCCGTATTGATTTGATTGAGTCTGTTTTCTAATTCCGATAAATCCAGAAGAGCTCTTTGCAAATCAGAATTCCATTGCGCCTTAAATTTTTCTATTTCTAAGCTTTTTTGGTTAATTAGAACATCCATAGCTAATTTCACTTCCTCGAGCTTAGCTTTATATGAAGCATTCCCTTCAAATAAAGCCTTTTCTCTTTGGTAAGCATTTCGTTTGATTTTGATTTGCTCGTCCAAATCACTGAGAGATTTCCTGAGATAATTATAGGATTGGCTATATTTTAATGACTACAAATCCAATTTCTTTTGAATAGTAGTGACTACTAATAATTGCAAGTCTGCAATCTCATTTTCTTTAATTTCAATTCTTTTTTGTAAATCAGTTTTTTGGTTATTTACATAAGACTTATCTAATACAACCAAAGTATCCCCAGTTGCTACAAATTGATTGATTTTGACATTTTTCTCTAGAATTCTACCTGTTGTGCCTGAGACAATTTTAGTCTGTAACTTTTTAGATTGCACCACTCCAGCTCCGTTAAGATTCACATCTACCTTTATAATAGGTAGTAAAGCACAAACAGTGATCAGGGCTAGTAAAATAATTTGATAAATAATGAGACTTCTTGTAGAATGTTTGTTAAGCAATGCTTCTACACTGAAGCCTATTACCTCCTTCGGAAAGATGGTCTTAGGACTATTGGGCATGACTTTAAGATTGATAATTAGTTCGGGGGCAAAACTAAGTCATAAATATTGATTAGCCAACCTCATTTATAGGGTTTTTAAAAACTAAAAAAGGGGTGTTTCTAATACCCATTTGGGGGGGTAGCAAATACCCCCAAATGGATATATTTAATCTCAATTATTAGAATAATACAAATATGAACTGATTTGAGAAACGGTAATTTGAGAAAAAACAAAAGAAGAACCAGAGCAAGTAATTAAAATACTATTATAGCCTTTTGTTTTTCAATATGAATAGCAGCATCAGCTCCATGAACAATCGGCACATTCTCCACTCCATGCCCAAAGGGAAAATTAAAACCAATTGGAAAGTTATATTCTTGACAAAGACTTAATATAATTCCCTCTACAGATTGGCCATAAATTGATTTATCTTCAGATAGATTTGTAAACTGCCCAACTACCAAACCGGCTAAATCTTTTAATTTACTGGCTCTCTTTAATTGCAACAGCATGCGGTCGATATGATACAATGGCTCAGCTACTTCTTCTATAAAAAGAATTCTACCGCTATAATCTAACTCCGTCCTGGTACCAATTTGATGAACCAATAAGGAAAGGTTTCCTCCTATTAATTGTCCTTTAGAAGTTCCTAATTTATGAAAAGAACTTTCAGCTTGTAAATTTTTGACATTACCTGCCAAACTTTCAGTCAGAAGCTTTTGATACTCTTTCGACAGTTTGGGCAACCCTTGTAAAACACTGGCATGTAAAGAGTAATATCCATTTTGAAATGCGGCATGTAAAAGTGCCGTGATATCACTAAAGCCAATAATCCATTTTGGACTTTCCTTAAACTTAGTCCAACTTAAGGAATCGATGATATGCGTAATTCCAAAACCTCCTCTTGCACAATAAATAGCTTTCGCTTCTTGATGGTCTAAGGCAAACTGCAAATCGGATAATCTCTCGTGATGTTTAGCCCCAAATTTAAAATGAGCATTGAAAGTATTAGGCGCAAAATCCACTCTAAAACCTGCCTCTTTTAAAATATAAGCTCCTTTAATGACCGAATCTTTATTCACCACTCCAGATGGACTAACGATCAGTATTAGATCATTTTTATTGAGAAAGGAAGGTTGTTTGTTCATATCGTGTACAAATAAAAAAAGCCCTGAATAAATTCAGGGCTAATTTCAATAAATTTCTGTTAAATAGAAATTTTGTATGTTCTCAATGAGAATTATTCGTCAGTAGCAGAAGCTTCTGGTGCTTCAACACCTAATTTATTTAAAACCAATTCTGAAATATCACCAGAATCTTCATCTGAGATATACAATAATGCTTCCGCTCTTAAAACATGAGTATAGCCATTTTCCTCAGCAACTTTATCAATTGCATTTTGGATTTTTTCATATAATGGTTGGTATAACTCTTGTTGTTTACGCGCAATAGATTGTTCAGCATCTTGCTGAAATTTTTGCAATGATTGCTGCAATCCTTGTAGCTCTTGTTCTTTTTCAGCTCTAACCTGCTCAGTCATGGTAGGAGCGTTCTGCTGATATTCGGCTACTTGCGCCTGAAAATCCTGATACTTTTGCTGAATAGAATTTGAAAATTGCTTTTCATATGCAGCTACCTGAGATTGTACCTCTTTAGATTCTGGCATTAGGCTCAAAACGTAATCAGCATTTGTAAATCCTATTTTTGTCTCTTGGGCACTTGCTGTATAAAATAAGCCCAAAGCTAAAATTAATATTAATCCCTTTTTCATCTGTTTATTTTTAATTTTTAATGGTCTAATGGAACTTCTAACGTCAAAATGATCATTTCGGTCTTATCTTAATGATTATTTTAGTCGCATCTGTTTCATTGTTATTTTTACTTTATTAATTTTTATTTAAATCGTTTTCGTCTATTAATCCTAATTCTTCTAAAACTAAATCTGTATAATCGTGCACAGGGTCAGTATAAATCATTATAAGTTCTCCGGCTTTATCGAATACAATTTGCAGTCTTTCCTTTTTCGCAACAATCTCAACAGCTTCAAAAACTTTATCCTGCACAGGTTTAACCAATTCTTTCTTTTTCAAAAAAAGTAATCCATTAAACCCGAAAACCTTATTCTGATATTCTTCTACCTCTTTTTCTTTCTTTTCTATTTCGACTAATCGCTCTTCCTTTAACTCTTTAGTAAGCAAGACCTCTTCAGCCTTCAATTCAGCGTATTTTGATTCTATCTCTTTACGCATCAGTTTAATTTCATTTTGCCAAGCAGAAGTTAAAGCATCAATTTCTTGTTTTGCTTCATTATACTCTGGCATCTTACTTAAAATGAATTTAGAATCGACATAGCCAAATTTCTGTGCGCTCGCCATTTGCGAACTCAGACTTAAAATTACAATTGTTATTAGGACTTTAACAAATCTCATACCAATTTATCTTTGTTGATTACCAATTGTAAAGTGAATTTGACCTCCACTTGGTGTGTTAGTTCCTGGAGCGTTGTCGAATCCATACCCCCAATCAATACCAATAGTACCAAAAGCAGGCATGAAAATTCTTGCTCCAACACCGGCAGAACGTTTTAAATCATACGGATTATATTCACTAAAGTCTGTCCAGGTATTACCGGCCTCACCAAAACCTAGCACGAAAATCGTAGCTGAAGGATTAAGAGAAATAGGATATCTTAACTCCATAACAAATTTATTATAGATAGTACCCCCACTAACTTGTCTTTTATTAACTGTTCCGTTTTCAAAACTTCGTACTGATTCAGTTGGGCGAAGCGAATTATCCTCATAACCTCTTAGTGCAATGATATCACTACCCAAGATAAATCCTTGACCGGCCAAGCCCGATCCTCCCATAATAAATCTTTCAAATGGGCCAACACCAACCTTGTCTCCATAACTAGAGATAATACCAAAATTAGCTCTTGTATTCACTACAAAATCACCTACTATTTGATTGAAAAAAGAGGCATCAAACATCCATTTATTGAATTCAAGGAAATTAATGCTTTCTTCAAAAGACAGCTCATCATAATTTTTATTGTTGAGTAAACTGTAAGGAGGTGTCAATGAAACTGCCAAACTCACATTTGAACCACTTCTCGGGAAAATAGGGTTATCAACACTATTACGAGCAATAGTAGTTTTAAAATTGATATTATTGGCTTCACAATCCGTACATCCTAATTGAAAGCCCAATCTTCTAGAATTATTTAATGTATACTGTGAGTATTCTAAGGAATTAGCTAAGGTGAAATAGTTATCTGGCCATTTTAACCTCCTCGATAAACTAATAAATCCTCTGAAAATCTTAAAAGAACCAGAAATACCTGATCGAGGATCTCTAAAATTAACAAAATCACCCTGATAAGAATAACTACCCCCAACAGTTAGAGCATTAGGTTTTTTACCACCCAACCATGGCTCAGTAAATGAGAAATTGTAACTCTGATATTGACGACCATTTGCCTGAAATTGCAATGACAATACTTGTCCATCTCCAACTGGAAGTGGATCCCAGTTTCCAAAATCCAGGAAGTTATTAAGAGAGAAATTATTAAATGTAACTCCTAAACTTCCTACAAAGCCAATAAAACCACCCCATCCACCGGACAGTTGGATTTGGTCATTTGAAACCTCTTCCAATTCCCAATTGATATCTACAGTACCATCACTAGGATTTGGAACCGGGGTTGGATTCACAGTTTCAGGGTTAAAATAACCAAGCTGGGAAAGTTCCCTTTGAGTACGAATCAATTTCTTACGACTAAATTTCTCACCAGGAATTGTTCTTAATTCTCTAAGTACTACATGGTCATTAGTCCTTGTATTTCCAGCAATAGTGACTTTATTGATAGTAGCCTGGGCACCCTCATAAACTCTTAATTCTAAGTCTATTGAGTCCTGCTCAACGTTTACCTCAACTGGAGTAACATTAAAGAAAAGGTAACCATTATCCATGTAAATAGAGCTAATATCATTTCCTGCAGGGTCATAATTTAATTTTCTATTTATTTTTTCTAAATCATAGACATCACCTTTATCGATATTCATTACAGTACTCAATATTTCATCACTATACTTGAAATTACCAGTCCAATTGATGTCACGGAAATAATATTTTTTACCTTCATCAACCCCTATTTCAATTGCGATATTTTGATCCTGTTTGAATATGCTATCATAAGTAATCTCTGCATCTCTATAGCCTTTACTATTATAGAAATCTATTAATGTCTTTTTATCTTCTTCGTAATCTGCCTGAACTAATTTTGATGATTTAAAGAAATTTACATTTACATGTTCACCAAAATAATCTAAAGCTCGATTTAGGCCAACAGAATCTTGCTGAGTAAAAAACTGAAACCAATGTTTGGGCTTCGAGTGTATAGCTCTACTTACAATATCTTCAAATAAGGTAAATCGTAATTGTTCATTTGTGTTTTTAAGTCGTCCTTTCAATCTTCTATCACCAAAGGCCTCATTTCCTACAAAATAAAGATCTGCGACTTTAACCTTATTCTTTTTATCAATATTAAATATTAATTCAACTCCATTTCCAACAAGATTGTCAGGCTTCTTAGTTGAGTTTACTTCAACATTTAAATACCCTTTCCCTTTGAAATATTTTATAATATTGAGTTCGGCATTTTTTATGGATGCGTCAGTTAAAATCCTCCCTTTAACTAAGCTTAATTCATCTGAAACTTCTGTGACTTTAGACTTTTTGATGCCTTCAAATGTAAATTTTGTGAGACGCGGTAATTCTGAAAGTTCAAGTATCAGTTTTATCTTACCTTCCTCTACTACTTCATACTTGACAGTAATATCCGCAAATAATCCCTGTCTCCACATCTTTTTAATAGCAAAAGAAATATCATCACCGGGAATATCAATTCTATCCCCTTTAGAAATTCCAGTAATGGCTATTACAGCTCCTTCATCTAAATATTCTAGACCATTGGCTACAATCTCCACTACTTCATATTTACGTGGCTTGCTGTAATCCAAAGATGGATTAATTTGCGCTGATAAAGTGTAAGCGCTAAATAGAATGCTAATAATAATTAATAAATGTCGTTTCATTCACTTAATACTTTTCCGAATCTTCTTTCTCGAGATTGGTAGTTTAATAATGCTTGGTGTAAATCTTCTTTTCGGAAATCCGGCCAAAGAATATCAGTAATGTAAATCTCTGTATAAGCTAATTGCCATAACATAAAATTACTAATTCTAAATTCTCCGCTAGTCCTTATTAAAAGTTCAGGATCAGGGATTCCAGCTGTGGATAAATAGCTTTCAAATTCAACATCCGTTAAATCTTCCGGATTGGATTTCTCATCCTTATTTTGAGATATAGCCTTTTTACATGCCTGAACAATATCCCATTTTCCACTATAATTTAAAGCTAAAACTAAATTTAACCCTTTATTATTTGCAGTTTGATCTTTAGCTGATTGCAACTCTTTAGAACATTTGTTTGGTAATTTATCAATATCTCCAATGGAGGATAATTTCACATCATTTTCCATTAGAGTTTTCATTTCACTTTTAATAGTTGATACTAACAACTGCATTAAAGCATCAACTTCCCTTTTTGGCCTGGCCCAGTTTTCTGTTGAGAATGCATATAAGCTTAAATGAGAAATTCCTAATTCTGCACATCCTTCAACAGTATCTCGAACAGCCTTAATAGCATTTTTATGGCCAAAAACTCTGGCTGCACCTTGCTTTTTAGCCCATCTACCATTGCCGTCCATTATAACGGCCACATGTTTTGGTAAATTGTTTTTATCCAAATTTTTTTCCATGTTATATTAACTGCTGCAAAATAAGGCCGCAAGGTACAAAATTCATTACTATTAATAAACTTGTGAAGAGTTTCTACTTTTTATTTTTTTAAAGGAACGGGGCAATCTACACTCCAAAAAGTATAACTGATAGAAAATCCGGTTAAAAAATACCAATCATTATCATTCCAATCTCCAAACTGGAAATCTGAATTTCTCTTATCAGTTACTTCCTGGATAGAAATATTATCTAAATAATCGTAAAATAATTTTCTTGCAGAAAATTCAAAATTTAGCGTCCATAAAGGACCTAGGCTATATTTTACACCTCCACCAAATGGGATCATGAGCTGAATATCACTATAGTCTGCATTTTTATCTACTCTATTGATTAAGAAAAAGCCAGCTCCAGCTGTTAAATATGGAGTGAATTTCACTAATGCTTTATCATTTCTGAAATCTAAAAATTCATAAGTTGCCTGTCCTGAAATCTCTGTAATAAAATCTTGAAAGGATGCATTTCGCACTTGAGCTTGAGGGTCTATAGGATTTTGATCGCTTCCTTTTATTCTGCCGGCAGCAAAATTTAATTTCCCTGCCCAGCCATTTTGATAATTTTTGATATAAAACAAATTAAGTCCAATAGTCTGATTTTGCACAGAATAAGTCCTAATTAAATCACCAGTGTAATTAAAACTTGCTAAGCCTCCTCCAAACTCCTTTGATTGCGCAATTGAACTTTGAGACCAAAAGCAGAAAGTAATTATTGTTAGGATGCTAATAAAACATCGTATTAAGATAAAGGACTTATTCAACATAAATTATCTAAACTTTGCTCCTCTAACGATTCCTCCGCCCAAAATGTATGTGACAGAGATATTTGTTACAATATAAATGTCATTATCATTTTGATTTCCTCTAATATTTTTTCTTGGATCATCATTACCTATTCCAGCGGCATTACCATAACCTTTGGCTCTACTCCAGACCAATTCTGAAAGTTGAGATGAATAGCTATCTACGCCTGGGACATATACAAACTCTTGAATATTGTTAAAATCTTCCTGACTAAATTGATTTGATCTATCTGACATTGCCATAGCTAAAGCAATACTTTGATCACTTTGAGCATCAGTCAAGGAACCAAATCCTCCTAAATCGACATATTCGCCACTTACATCATCTAAATAATCTGTAAAGGTATGTCGATAACTTATTTCCAATGCTATATCCAGATTATTAGTCAGTTTATAGCGAGCACCCAATCCAACTGGAATAACCAATTGGAATTTACTGTAGGGACTGGGTACGTCTTTACCATAAGTATCTTTGTAAGCCTCTTTTGTCTCAGCATTGAAGAATTGCCCCTCTGTGCCTAAATCACGTAATGAAACCCACTGACCTGCATAATCTCCTAATGAGATAGTCTCCCCTTGTCCCTGAAACGCACCAGTATAGAAATTCTCTGGTGCTTGTCCCTTTGGATCATGGTAAATTATTCCAGCTCCAAAAATACCGTAAATATTTAAAGGTGGCCTTGAGGAAAATCTTCCTCCATGTTTAAAAATATCAATCTGTCCCTGAACAGATAATTCTAAAATATCATTTCTAAAGCTAAGGTTTCTTAAATATGGGTTTGCATTTTCCTGAACAAAATTAGCTCCTACCCCAACAGATTCTGTATCTGAAGCTTGAAGTCTTCCCCACATGAAATTTACTTTCCAGCTATATCTTTCTCCAAATTTTTGTTTCAAAAATAAATTTATTCCTGGGCGTGTAAAAGAAACATCGGTACTAAAAGTAGTAGGTCTAGGAGCAATCTCTCCAAAGTAATTTAATGCATTTATACCTCCACCTAGCGCATAGTATGAAATTTCAGGATTGAATAATCTTTTAGATCCAGAAAATGAGCCTATTTTTCGACTACTTTTTCTTCTTTTGTTTTTACCCCCAAAAATTTGAGCATCAACACTTTCTGGCAATATTATGGCGGCAGACATGATGATGGAAAATACCAATAATAATCTCTTCATACTTGTTTCGGTTCGACACTTAAAGAGCAAAAATAACACAATTAATTTAAATATTTGGAAATCAATTTCTTAAATCTAATCCCCAGTTTAATTTTTGCCTAAGCGTATCAAAATAATTCAACTGATCAAACGTAATCAATTTGGCTTTAAAATCCCCTTTTCTAACAGACATTTTGATTGAAGAATCGACAGAATGGGATTTTGAATCGAGAGACACCAGAAATTTGTTGCTACGCCCTTCTATTTTAAAAGAAATTACACTTTGGTCAGAAACGATTAATGGCCTGACGTTCAGGTTATGAGCACTAACTGGAGTGATCACAAAATTATTGGAATGCGGTAAAATAATCGGACCTCCACAGCTCAATGAATAGCCGGTGGATCCTGTTGGAGTAGCTACTATAAGACCATCCGCCCAGTAAGAATTTAAATACTCACCATCCACGTATGTATGAACAGTGATCATAGAGGAGGAGTCCGTTTTTAAAATAGCGAACTCATTCAGAGCAAATGGCTTTTCACCAAATACTTTTGAATCTGTTTCTAAATAAATTAATGCACGACTATCTATTTTATAATTCTTTTTTAATAAATCTGAGAGTGCTTTATCTATTTTATCCTTAGGCGTTGTAGCTAAAAAGCCCAATCGGCCTGTATTGATACCTAGAATAGGGGTTTCCAAAGCACCAACATAATTTACTGCCTCAAGTAAGGTTCCATCCCCTCCAAGGCTGATAAGGTAATCGGCATTATCCTCAGCTTGTAACTTTTTGAATACTTCAAAATCAGCATACTCAGGAAAAGATTCAGTAAATTTCTTAGCAAATAATTGAGAAACAATTAATTCTACATTTGAAGCTTGTAAAAAATCTACCACCCTTTTGATATGTGGTTTTACCTCATCGTTAAATACCTTACCATGAAGTGCAATCTTAATTGAATTAGGCATCTAAATATCTCATTAGCATATCCAGTCGCTCTTTCTCATTGGATACTGATTTTACTTCCTGATATTTTGCTACTACTTTGAAACCAAAACGCTCTAAGGTGGCTATAATATGTGTTAAATCCACTTTATTGATTTTTAAGGTCAACCTGAATTTAGTGGGTTCATTTTTATCAATATTCAAACTCGAACCCATTATTTGAGCTTCATTTGACTCAATTAAACGACTAATCTCACTCAGAGAATAATCTGATTGATTCATAGATAATACTATTACGCCACCTACGCTTTGAATAGATGCGGATTGAGAGAAAATTGATAATGCATCGGAAAGCACTACAACGCCCAAATATTCATTTTCATCATTAATCACCACTACACATTCGAAATCAAAATCAGTAGCTTTTTTAACTGCTTCGTAGGTATGTTGATAATCAAAAACAAAACAATCTTCTCCCTTTAACAAGAAATCCCCCGCCTTAGCATCTACATTGTTTTGATCGATAATCATTTCTTCTGTTAAAAACCCAAGGAATTTATTATCCTTAATAACAGGCAGAGCTTGAAGCCTCAGTTCTTCCATCCACACTAATGCTTTAGCGGCATCATCAGTCACCTTAAGCGGTGGGATCATATCGTTTATTAAATCTATTGTCATGCAGTTGTTACAAGTTCAGTATTTTTTAACCAATCATCCAAATAATTGTTAAAAATCTCTGGATGCTCCATCATTGGCGCATGGCAACATTTATCAACAAATTTTAAAGTAGTATTTGGTATTAATTTATCGAATTCATGTGCCACCATAGGTGGAGTAATGGTATCATTTAAGCCCCAAACTAATAAAGTTGGTGCTGTAATTTTTTTAATTTCTTCTCGCATATTATGTCTTTGAGCAGATTTTGCAATCGCCACAATTCGCATACATTTCGGAATACTTTTAGTAGTTTCAAAAACTTCATCTACTAACTCTTTTGTAGCCGTTTTTGGGTCATAAAAAGTGTAGGCTACCCTCTCTTGTATGTAGTCATAACTACCTCTTTTAGGAAAAGACCCACCCATTGTATTTTCAAAAAGACCAGAACTTCCTGTCAACACCAATCGACTAATTTGCTCAGGATGTCTTAAAGTATAAATTAAAGCCACATGACCTCCTAATGAATTTCCAATTAAAGTCATTTTCTCTAATCCTTGTTGCTCGACAAATCCTTCCACAAAATCGGTTAATGCACCTAAGCCGGCTTGTTTAATTGGCATTTCATAAATAGGTAATAATGGGATTAAAACTCGATATTCCTTGGAAAACTTACCAACGACCGCTTCCCAATTACTTAAAGCTCCAAATAATCCATGTAAAAGAACCAAAGGCTCTCCACTTCCTTCATCTATAAAACTATATTCTCCTTCTTTATGTATTTTCATAATTCAATTCACTAAAAATTAATAATCTTCTTAATCACGATTAATGATATTTAGTTAAAAACTCACTGACCATTAAACGCTAGAAAATTTAATATGGTTAAATATATCAATTTCCTTTAAACTACGACAATTTATTCGCTATTGCTTCCTTTTTTCTGTTTACTATTGTTTTCCAATTCGATAGAACCTTCAATCCATAATCAGTGAGTACTGCTTCTGGATGGTATTGAATTCCATATATAGGAAGAAACTGATGTTTGAAAATCATGTTTTCATTTTCTTTTGTATTTGCCAAAGGTAGAAGCAAAGTATCTTCCAAATCTTTCACTACCAAAGAATGATACCTCACTACTTTAAATTCATGATTCATACCTTCAAACAATTCATCATCTTTCAATTGATGAATATTCGATAATTTACCATGCATGGGTTTTATGGCTTTCACTACATTTGCCCCAAAGTATTTAGCTATAGCTTGATGCCCCAGACAAACCCCTAGAATTGGCATCTCATTTTCAAAAGCACAGATATATTCCATTAAGAATCCAGCATCTTCTGGTTTTCCTGGCCCAGGAGATAAAACCAAAGCTGAATATTTACTTTTATTCAATTCTCCAGGAGAAACATCATTTCGGATAACTTCACATTCTTCACCAAGTTGATTAAAATAATCAAGCAAATTATAGGTGAAAGAATCAAAATTATCCAACAATAAAATCATGATTGATCAAATAAAAATTGAGATTTCAATTGATTAAAGACATCTTGAATAAAAGGCATGTAAACCGAAATTAAATCCACCATAAAAGGGGCTATTGATGCCACTATTGGATAAATATAAGTTCCTTCAGCCATTTCTGCAGAAACACTAATCTCAATTGATTCGCCCATCCAAAGGACTAAGCTTACACCAAATGCCCATTTCAACAAACCTATTACAGCTCCTGCGAAATTATCTAAGCCTCCCAAAAGAGTCATGTCCAAAATCTTTTTGACGATTTTCCCAATCAGATTTACTATTAATAAAATAGCTATAAAGAGTAATATAAAGGAAATTATAGGTAAAGCTTGTTCCCAATTCTCGAAATAGGGCTGCAATACTTCCATGCCAAAATCCAATAGTTTAAAAGCCCCGACTATTGCCAAGATTAGGGCTACTAAAGAAACTATCTCCAATAGCAGTCCTTTTTTGAAGCCTAAATAAGCACCAAAAAACAATGGTATCAGCAAAATGATATCAAGGGTCTTCATTTAAGACTTTAGCATTTGTTTTACTAATTGAGAAATCATCTTACCATCCGCTTTACCGGCTAGTTCTTTTGTAGCAGCTCCCATTACTTTGCCCATATCCTGAGGGCCTGAAGCACCTACTTTATCAATAATCTCTTGTAATTTTCCTTTCACCTCTTCTTCAGACATTTGTTTAGGCAAATATCTTTCGATCACTTCTAATTCTAACAACTCAGCATTCGCCAGTTCGTCCCTACCATTTTCTTTATAAGTTTCGGCAGATTCTTTTCTTTGCTTGGCTGCTTTCATTAATAATTTCATCTCAGCATCTTCTGAAAGGTTTTCTTCTGCTCCCTTTTCAGATTCCACCAATAAAATCATTGATTTAATAGAACGCAATGCTTGAAGCTCTTCTTTATTTTTAGCTCTCATTGCATTTTTAATATCCGTATCAATTTGTTGTTTTAAGCTCATAGTAAATTTTTAAAATCATTAACTTGCCGACAAAGTTATCATATAAAAATAAAATTATGACAAGCTTAAGCGTCAATATCAATAAGATTGCCACTTTGC
>NZ_JAGXGF010000007.1 GCF_024636815.1 Marivirga sp. | reverse complement strand
TAATTTATTGCTTAAAAAAAGGCTGCCAATTTTGGTAGCCTTTTTTTATGTCTGAATTTTATTTAAAACATAATGAATTTTTTCATGTAATATTTTGTATTAGTTTTGGCTAAAATTAAAATATTTATGAATAAAGATTTATCAATCTATTTAATTGGTATATGTTTAAGTTTATTAGCAAGTGTTTATATACATACCCAATATGGTAGTATTTCTACTAACATTGATAACATTGACACTGATCAAAAGAAGGAAAATAATTATTGGTCAACTAAAAAGTCAAAAGTAAAATCAGGCGAAGATACCTACATGAAACCTGATGGATTTATTGAATACTTTAATTCCATTTCTAAAAGAGTAGACCAGGAAACTTCTGATTATATTAACGGTTATCGATTTAAAGAACTCTCAAAATCAATTAGTTCATCTGCACAGGCAAGAGTTGCCAACCTAAATGCCGAATTTAAATCCAGGGGACCAGGTAATGTAGGAGGTAGGACACGAGCAATTGCAGTAGATCCAGCTGATAACACTAATTGTACTTGGATTGCCGGTGCAGCTAGTGGTGGATTATGGAAAACTGTAAACTGTGGTGAAACCTGGGAGAATATTTCACCCGCCTTACCTAACTTATCTACCAATTCTATAGCCCAAGCTGCCTCAAATCCAAATGTAATTTATGTTGGAACTGGTGAGGTTTTTGCAAGAAATTCGAGCTTCGTAAGGGGGGAAGGAATCTATAAATCCATAGATAGAGGAGCAACTTGGAATTTTTTACCCTCTACAGTTAATGATGATTTGTTTCAGTCTGTAAACAGAATTCAAATTGATCCAAATAATGAAAATATTGTTATTATAGCTACTAATGAAGGTGTTTTTAAATCTATTGATGGTGGTAATAACTGGACTCAAACATATAATTCTCCTGATGGGACAGGAGCAGCCTATCGTGCCGTACAAGACTTACAAGTAGATCCTTCAGATTTCAATATTCAATACGCAGGCGTAAACGGATTAGGGATTCTAAAATCAACTGACGCAGGTACATCTTGGAATTTATCATCTGCTGGTATTTCTGAAGGTGTAAGGTTTGAAATTGCTGTGTCATCCAGTAATCCTAATATACTTTATACTTCCACATTTTCAGGTTCAAATACTTTACTGTATTATTCAGAAGATAAAGCTCAAAACTGGGTATTAGTAGATGACCCAGACTATAATACCAATTTTTTAGGTGCACAAGGTTGGTATGATAATACAATTGCCATTAATCCTTATAATCCTTATGAGGTTTTTGTTGGTGGTGTAAGTATTGGTAAATATGTAATTGATCCTAATAATATAGGAGAGTCAGATAGACGATATTTGGGAACTGATTTTGAAAATACTGAATTTCTTTCTTTTGTTAACTTTGGAGCTGACTTTGAAAATGGAACCATAAATATTTCAACAGGCAATCTAGAACCATCACAAAATCCTATGACTGTTGAAATTAGGTTTGGTGGACTTAATAGCCAAAAAGCTCATAGATTTACAGTTCCAGCTGATGGTGGTACTAATGGTGACGGTGGTGCAGGAATTTCTGAATCTGATTATACATATCAAGATTATATAGATGTTCCTTTTGAAGTTTGGGATATTGAAAATAATCGTCAATTAATGGTCTCATTTAGAGACCAGGAAAGAAATGGAGAGTTCAACTTAAATCCCAGAGATGATACTAATGATCCCGATCTTTTAACGGCTCGAGAATATTTGTATATTCATGATATTGCCTATGATCCAAATACAGCCAATTCAAGTATTACCGATCAAGCTGGAGGTATAGCTTATGCCAATATGTATTACTTTTGGCCCATTTTAGCTAGTGGGGCTAATTGGGATCCAGCATCATTTAATAATGCCATTATGAGGCTTAATTATGGCTCACAATTTGTTGCCGCTGCTTTGGCTGTGGCGGTTTACGATGCTTATGGAAGTTATGAAAATCAAAACCAAAATAATCTTCACCCAGATCACCATCATTTAACCTTTATAAAAATGAATGATGCGAATGAAACTTTCATGATTGTAAATGGTAATGATGGAGGATTAGGGATTTCTACTGATAATGGAGAAGTAATTACGCAAATTACTGATGGATATGTAACTACTCAGTTTTATGGAGCTGATAAAAAGCCTGGTGAAGAGAAATATATTGGAGGTACACAAGATAATGGGACATGGGTATCTACTTCAACTACGGTTGATGAAACTAATGCTTATAATTTCGTGATTGGCGGTGATGGATTTGAAGTGTTATGGCATCCAACTGATACCGATTTAGTATTAGGAACCATTTATAATAATCGCATAAGAAAATCTACAAATGGTGGTCAATCATTTTCAGCTTCTGCTAGTGGAATAACGACAGATGATGGGCCATTTATCACAAGATTGGCAGGGTCGAGTGAATCGCCTAATACAGTCTTTGCGATAGGAGGTATTGGTGTTTATAAAAGTACTGATTTTGGTAGTAGCTGGACTATAAAGACAATAGATAACCCTGCTTGGGGAGGGAATGCAAGCGCAAATGATTTAGAGGTGTCTTTGGCTAATAGTAATATAGTTTGGGCTGGAGCAGGAATGGCGGATTTCAATTTTCAACTCAAATTCTTTGTTTCTACAGATGGTGGTGAAAGTTTCCAGCCTGTTAATAATTATTCAACTTTACCCAATGCCTTTTCAACAGGTATTTATACACATCCAATAGATGAAAATACTGCTTATGCATTATTTAGTCGTGCTAATTTTCCTAAGATTCTAAGGACCACAGATCTGGGCCAAACTTGGGAAGATATTTCTGGATTTGAAGGTAATAATGGGGTAAGTAATAGAGGTTTTCCTGATGTATTTGTACATAGCTTGCTAGTAATGCCATTTGACACAAACGTTATTTGGGCAGGAACTGAAATAGGATTATATGAATCTCTTGATGGAGGACAAAGCTGGAATATTAGAAATGACATTCCATCTGTTTCTATTTGGTCTATGAAATTAGTGGATGATGAAGTCGTATTTGGAACTCACGGTAGAGGTATTTGGACAGCTACTATTGAAGAATTGGCTAAGACTAACCTAAAGGTAGATGCTTTTAGTTATTTGGGATATGGAGATGCAGATATTTCTGTTGATTTACCAGTCAGGTATGACCAAGTAAAAGTACTTATAAACAATGTAGAAGTAGCCATTCTGGAGGCGCCTGCATCTGGAATTAACACTGTATCAATTACTGATTTTTATGAAAATAAAGGTGCTGATATTAAAGTTCTGGGGACACTTGGAAATGAAGTATTTGAATCTGCTATTTTTACTCTTGATGAAATTGATTTAGCTCCACAGATTTTAAACTTTGAAACTTCAATTGATGGAGATATTTACCCAGTTCTGATAGAATTAGAGAATAATGAACCTTTTGATAAAGTTGAGGTATATTTTGGGGATAAATTGGTTCACACGGATCAGCAAGTTTTGACAAAAACAGATGAAAAACGTATTATCAATTTTGATTATGATAAAGTAGAAAGAAATACCCTTCACATAAGGGCTTACATTCGTGATGAAGTTTATATTTCAAATGGGGGTTCTGAAATTATTACTTCCAATAATCAGGTGTCAGATGATGATATAAGGGTATTTCCTAATCCTACATCTAATTATTTAAATATCTCATCTAAGGCAAATTCAGTCCATGATGTTAAAATTTATAGCACAAATGGAGTTCTGATTGATAAGATTACAGTGAATTCTTATGCTAAAAGTACACAAATAGATTTAAGATCATTAACTCAGGGAAGTTACTTGCTTCAAATTTTGGGTCAAGATGGTAGAATGGTAAGTAAAAGAATTGTAAAGGACTAATGAGAGGGATATTATTAATATTTTTGATCAGTATAATTGGAGGTTGTGCCAAACAAAGGGCTACCTCTTCTAACTATTCAATGAAGAACTACAAGAAATTGGCTTATGAAAGTCTGGATTTTGTGCCTGTAGAATTTCATAAAAATTCTAATAGTGATTTTGTATTGGCTACTTTATATAAAAATGAAAGTAATGTGACTGATGCAGGAACTTTAAGATATGTTATCATTAATGTATCAGAAGAGAAAGTCGTGAAAAAAGGGGTAATACCTCAAGGTAAGATCAACTGGATCTCAGAGTATGAATTAGAAATTTTTAGTCCACCGGGTATCCCTAAAGATCAAACTGAAACAGTAGATGATTATAAAACTATTTATAATGTTAATACCGGGAAAACATCTAATAAAAAAGGAGCGAATTATTAACGCTCCTTTTTTACTTAGTACAATTCTATTGTAATATAAAATCTCTAGTTTCTTTAATGATTCTCTTATAAACTTCAGGTAAACTTTTTTCCTCCCAGGGATGAGCTGCACCAAAAACATGGTTTTCATTTTCAAAAATCACTAATTTAGTATCAGGTTTCCATTCTTTTATCTCATGGGCCATAACTATCGGAAGTGTCTCATCTTCAGTACCGTGGAAAGCCAGTAAAGCTTGCTGCATTTCTTTTACAGCCTTCGGAATAGATAATCTGTTAGGTTTATTTAAAACGTCATCATAAAGTTGTACATATAAAGGCATCATTTGATTTGTTCTGCTATTCTCGATATATTGGACTCCTTTAGCTCTCCATTCATCCAAAAAGCTCTGCGGCCACCTATTACTCAGATCATTTATGGCAGCTAGTGTGATGACTTTCTTTATTCTTTCGTCTTCTCTAGCTTTCAATAAAATTAATCCACCACCTCGACTATGTCCCATCAGGTTAAGATTTTCTAAATCGAGTTCCTTTTCCGGTACTATATTAGATGATGAAAACAGGTAATCAATGCTATCTTTTAGATCATCTAATTCTATTGTAAAGTTATTATTCCCAAATGCTTCTAAATCGGCAAAATCAGTTAGTTGCTCTGGAGTAGTGCCATTATGACTTAAATTAATTTTCATAAAGACGAATCCATTTTGAGCAAATTCATTTGCCATCAAATTAAATACTCCCCAATCTTTAAATCCTTTAAAACCATGAACAAAAAGGATTAACGGTTTCTTATCTTTGCTAGGAATGTATCTAATATCCCCCGTAATGGGCTTATTATGAACCGTACTTGTAATAATTATATTTTCTTGAATCATTTTGATTAATTGAATTGCTTAGATATTCATTTGGTAGTAATATTGCACACTCATGGGGAGTAAAATTAAAGAAATACAATCACCAATAGCCAATGAAATGGCAGAATTTGAAATAAAGTTCCGCCAATTCATGAAAAGCAAGGTTTATTTGCTTGATAAAATTATGGGCTATATTGTGAAAAGAAAGGGTAAGCAAATGCGACCTATGTTTGTATTTCTTTCAGCAGGCGTCCACGGACAAATTAATGAAGCTACCTACAGAGGAGCTGCTTTAATTGAACTATTACATACAGCCACTTTAGTTCATGATGATGTTGTGGACGATGCAAACTACAGAAGAGGCTTTTTCTCAATTAATGCGCTTTGGAAAAATAAAATTGCCATTTTGGTAGGAGATTATTTACTCTCTAGAGGTCTTCTTCTTTCAATTGACAATGAAGACTTTGATTTACTTAAGATTGTGTCTGAAGCGGTGAGAGAAATGAGTGAAGGGGAGTTGCTTCAAATTGAAAAAGCCAGAAAGCTCAACATTACAGAAGATATTTATTATGATATCATTAAGCAGAAAACAGCTTCCTTAATTGCTTCATGTTGTGCTGTCGGTAGTCGTTCTGTAGTTAAAGACGATGATGTTAGTACCAAAATGAAGCTCTTTGGTGAAAAAGTTGGAATGGCTTTTCAAATTAAGGATGATTTGTTTGACTATGGTTCTAACGATATCGGTAAACCGCTTGGCATCGATATCAAAGAAAAGAAAATGACACTGCCTTTGATTTATGCATTGAATAATTCTGATAAGTCAGAGCGAAAGCATATCATCAAATTAATTAAAAATAAAAGTGATCAAAACTCTACTGTAAAGACGGTGGTTAATTTTGTAAGGGAGAAGAATGGGATTGCCTATGCAGAAGAGGTCATGCAAAACTATTATGATGAAGCAATGAAGATCATTAAAGACTTCCCCGAATCAGAGTATCGTAAGTCATTAATGGATTTGGTGAAATACACCATTGAAAGGAAAAAGTAGTCTAATCTAATTTAAATCTCTGAATATGAGAACTAGCAATAGGCTTTTCAGCAAATAGCGCTTTGGTAGCTGGCCATACTTTTCCAAAAGTATCTGAATGTCTATACTGATTTAAATCCTTTTCACTTTCCCATAAACTGTAAGTGCTGAATACATTGGGTTGGTCTTTATCTTGCCAAAGTTCTAAGTGTTTACACCCATCTTGATTACGAATAGCGTCTTTATTCTCTTCAAAAATTTTGATAAAGTCATCTATCTTATCTGATTGAAAAGTCATTTTTACTATTCTAATGAGCATAATTTTAAGAATTTAAGGCCGACAATTTGCCGGCCTTTTATGGGGTTTATTTTCTTTTAAGTACTTTTTCAACTGCTGCAACAATGTGATCAGCATCAAGTCCATATTTCTTCATCAATTCCTCAGGTTTTCCGCTTTCTCCAAACTGATCATTAACTGCAACAAATTCCTGAGGTGCTGGGTTGTTCTGTGCTAATACTTGCGCCACAGCGTCTCCTAAGCCCCCATTACGTTGATGTTCTTCAGCGGTTACCACGCAACCTGTTTTAGCCACTGATTTTAAGATAGCTTCTTCATCTAATGGTTTTATAGTATGAATATTAATCAATTCAACACTGATTCCTTTTTCTCTCAAAATTGCTTCAGCCTCGATAGCTTCCCACACCAAGTGTCCTGTGGCAAATATGGTTACATCAGAACCTTCAATCATATTGATGGCTTTACCAATTTCGAATTTTTGGTCATCTGCTGTAAAGACCGGAACTTTTGGTCTTCCGAATCTTAAATAGACAGGACCTTCAAATTCTGAAATAGCTAAAGTTGCAGCCTTTGTTTGGTTATAATCACATGGATTAATCACGGTCATATTCGGCAACATTCTCATCATTCCTATATCCTCTAAAATTTGATGTGTAGCTCCATCCTCTCCTAAAGTAACACCGGCATGAGATGCACAAATTTTTACATTCTTTTCAGAATATGCGATTGACTGTCGAATCTGATCATAAACCCTACCAGTAGAAAAGTTTGCAAAAGTACCAGTAAAAGGGATTTTACCGCCTATTGTCATTCCCGCTGCCAAGCCCATCATATTGGCTTCGGCTATACCTGTCTGGAAGAACCTATCAGGAAATTCTTTTTGGAATGCTCCCATTTTTAACGAGCCAATTAAATCAGCACACAATCCAACAACTTGATCATTTTTTCTCCCAGCTTCTAAGAGACCATCGCCAAATCCTGAACGTGTATCTTTCTTTTCTGTAAATGTAAATTTAGTTTCTGCCATCTTACTCTTATTAGTATATTTTAATATTTAGGGTCTGCCCTGATTGTATGTTGAATTCTTTAATTTGAGTGTATTTACTGCCCATTGCTCTGTCAGAGCGAAATACATATTTATATTTGCCTGGTTGAATTCCGAAACTTGATTTCCCTCCTCTTAGATCAAGTTTTTTAATCCATGTTTGTCTTCCATCCTCATCAATGGAATATAAACTACCAATTCCTTTGCTACTATAGCTAATATTGACTCTTCCAGGTGCAGGCAGGTCAATACTTTGAGTTTCTCCTTGTTTTAATTCAATATTATTAATTTTAATTTTCGGTAAAGTTAATATCTCTAAATCATACCTTCCTATCAAATACTTTTCTTCTGATCTGACTGTCTGTGTATTAATAATTTCTGATTGAGAGGATTTCCTCACCAAAACCTGAACATTACCGTCATACTCAGTAGTATTATCTTGACTAACTTTTAAATTTCCTTGTGGAGTTTGGATTTTGATCACATTGTGCGTTCCACCTTTTAAGAAAACATTCCTTTTTACAACTGGAGGTATTGTATTCACTACAACATCATAGCTTAAAACAGGATCTACTTCAACTGTGTCAGGCTTGCCATTTTGATCTCTGAAATGGATAAAATCAAATTCCGATATACCCGTAAATGTATTGATAAAGGAAACATTTACATCAGTTTCAACTGCTCTTCCATTTTGATCCAATAATTCCACACTCGCAGTAGTTTTGCTCAAGGATTGGCTTAAAATGCCATTCAATACGGATTGGAAGGCATTTATATTCTTTGCATTGTAATATTCACCCATGCAATCAAACTCTGAAGCGAATTTTTCTTCCATCCCTAAGCCAATGACAAAGGGCCTTAAGAAGATATCTTTTTTCTGCAATTCTAATGAAACAGCACAGGGATCGCCATCACAAGATTCTATACCATCTGTTATGATGATGATGATATTTCTATAATTATCATCTTTTGGGAAATCCTTAGCGGATTGTAACAATGAATAGGCAATAGGGGTAGTTCCTCTGGGATATATATATTTTAATCTATCAATTATGCGGTCATTGTTGTTCGGTGCAAAAGGGATTTCCAACTTTGTATCCTTGCAATTTCGTTCTTTGGCAGGAGTTAAGTGTCCATACGGTCTTAGTGCTAATTCAATCTTATCATTAACTCTTAAGGAATCTACTAAATCAGTTAATACACTTTTTGCGGCATCGATTCTTAATTCATTGCCCCATGGAGCCAACATACTTCCTGATGCATCAAACAAAAATAGAATTCTTGTTTTTTCAGGAATGCTTTGTTCCACTCTTTGCGATTTTGCATTGTGCAACACAAAGATTAGAAGTAAGGACGATATGATGATTTTTAATTTCATTCAATCAAAATAAGCATCAGATATATCAATCTGACGCCTTTTCTATGATTTAGTAATCTCGCAGTGTTTCTTCCAATTGTGATAATGCATCAGTTAGTTGTTCATCATTAGGAGCGACACCATGCCATGTGTGAGTTCCTACCATAAAGTCAACACCAAAGCCCATTTCTGTTTTCATTAAATTTAAAACAGGTTTTCCTTTTCCGGTTAAACTTTTAGCATGTTCCAATGATTTAACAATTTCTTTCATATCATTGCCATTGCTTTCTATCACTTCCCATCCAAAAGCTAGCCATTTAGCCCTTAAATCTTTTAAATCCATTACTTCTGAAATAGGGCCGTCAATTTGCTGACCATTATAATCTACCGTAGCAATGACATTATCTACTTTATGGTGAGCTCCATACATTGCCGCTTCCCAGATTTGACCTTCTTGCAATTCGCCATCACCCATCAATACATAAACTAAATTATCTTCATTATTTAGTTTCTTCGTTTGAGCAGCTCCTAGAGCGGCAGATAAACCTTGTCCTAATGAGCCGGAAGCTATTCTGATTCCAGGAAGATTTTCTTCCGGGGTAGGGTGTCCTTGCAATCGACTATCAATTTTTCTGAAGGTATTTAATTCTGAAGTTTCGAAATAGCCACTTCTAGCTAAAACGCTATACCAAACAGGCGAAATATGACCGTTCGATAGGAAAAATAAATCTTCATTTTTTGCATCCATGTTGAAATCAACATTATGCTTAAGTATATGAAAATATAGTGCTACAAAAAAATCTGTGCATCCTAAAGAGCCTCCTGGGTGACCGGAATTAACCGCATGAACCATTCTAAGGATATCTCTTCTTACTTGAGAAGCTGTTTTTTCAAGCTCTTGTATGTTTGCCTGACTTGCCATTGATTATGAATTTAAAATTTGTGCTGTATGTTCTTTTGTCTTTACTTTCTCGATAATATCTTCAATTTTACCATCTTCATCTATAATAAAGGTAGTGCGAAGTGTTCCCATATAGGTTTTTCCGTACATTTTTTTCTCACCCCAGGTGCCGTATAAATTATGAACCGTATGGTCTTCATCTGCTATAAGCGGAAATGGTAAATTTTGTTTTTCTATAAATTTTTGATGTGATTTTTCTGAATCTTGACTAACACCTAAAACTATATAACCTTGTTTTTGAAGTTCTTCATAATTATCTCTCAAATTACATGCTTGAGCAGTGCAACCAGGTGTATTATCTTTTGGATAAAAGTAAAGTACTACCTTTTTACCTTTGAAATCACTCAATTTAATTTCATTACCGTTCTGGTCTTTGGCATTGAAATCAGGTGCTTTATCTCCAATATTTAATTCCATTGTATTTATAGTTTAGTGATATGTTCTGTTTCATTTCCGGCATTATCTTTTACTTTCAAAACAAATTCACCGGTCTTATTCATTTCATCATTAAGCCAATCTATCCATATCAGATTATCTTTAGGTTCGTATTTCAATAAAACCCATTCACCGTCTAAATGTGCTTCAAAAGATTTAATTCCTGACAGTTCATCATCAATTATATAGCTGTACTTATTGGTCCCCTTTTTAACCAAAGGAGGAATACTGTCTGTTAATATAGTATAATTAGCTAATTCTCTGGTACTGAATTTAATTTCCTCATCTTGCCATTCACCACCTTCAAATGAGAAGTTGCCGAAATCATCTGTTTTGTAAACATGGCTTTTATCTTTATTGTAATGATTCATCAAAGGAGATAATTCAACTTCTATTGAGCTTTTTAGGGGAGAGGTGATTGGACCTAAAGAGAAAATTTCAAGTGAATCATTGGTTTTGATTTCATAATTTGTTTCTAAATAAAGCGTGTCAAATAAAGAATAAGGACTAAAATTAATATCCATCTTTTCAGTTGAGATGGTTTTATTTTCTCTAGGAAAGACTTCATGAATTGTTCTCAAATTTAAGCCTTTATCACAATTTAATACAGATTCAGGAATTCCATTTTTTAAATTCCACAAATAAACAGCAGTATTATATAAATAATATTCAGGCTTAAGCGATTCGATTTTTTCACCTAAGTTCAGGTTGAGCTCTTCACTTTCATCTTTGCAATTGGAATCTGTATATACTTTTAATACATTTTCTTCAATTGTGTAATCAATTTCATCTAATTCAAACTCCAGGGATTCAGCCAGGAATTTTATAGGTGCTTCTCCTTTAATGAATAATTCTAAAATGCTCATATTCCCATAAGGATCGTACATTTTTATTTCAATATCGTAGAACTTTCCTTCTTCAATTGTAAGCGTGCCATTATTCTTCAACGTCTCATAAAAATTTAGCTGATTTCCGTCATCAATATATAATTTATGATATCGTGGGCCTGTTGTTATTTTGACATCATATGGGTAATGAACTAAAATATGTCTTTGTAAGCTAAAACTCATGACATCTATATTTTGCTTGAAATGAGTTTCGCCATTTACGTTTACTTCTATAATACTAATTCCATTTTTATTAGCCGATCCATTTAATTTATCATGGCCCCATAACTCTAACCCAACTTCACCTAGTGCTTTTACAGTGTCTATAGCTTTATAATTAAATCCAGTTCTGTTAAGTTTGATATCAGTCCTTTTAAATTGATTGAATACTCTGGCATTAAGATTCATTGGTCGGATAGTAAATCCTTGCAAAATAGGAGGGATGTCGTCCCTTACTTCATCAAAACCATAGTGAAGTGGGTTTAAAACTCTTTGCTGTGAATCTCTTATTTCAAAGTGAAGATGAGGACCTAAAGAACCACCAGTATTACCAGAAATCCCGATGACTTCCTGTGATTTAAAAGCGAATTGATAAGGCTGTGGAAATAATTCTATCTCAAATGTTTGCTGTTTATATTGCTCTTTTTTAACAAATTCTTGGATCTCAGGAGCAAACTCATTTAAGTGAGCATAGACTGATGTGTTTCCGTCAGGATGTAGCATATAAAGTGCATTACCATAACCATAAGTAGAAACTTTTATTCTAGTGATATACCCTCTTTTGGTGGCATGCACAGGCTCTCCGATCTTTCCACCTGTTTTGATATCAATTCCGGCATGAAAATGAGAAGAACGCAATTCCCCCATAGTGCCTGATAGGAAATTGGTTTTATTTGGACGGATTGGGAAAGTGTAAGGGTCAGAATTTTGAGCTAGCGCCCCAAGAGGTAAGCTGAGTAAAAATATTATTAATGTTATTTTATGTTTATTTAACTTCAAAATCCAATAATTTTTGATTTTCAATATAACCCTCCAATTTATCACCTATTGATACTGGCCCAACGCCTTTAGGGGTACCAGTAAATATAACATCTCCTGTTTTTAAGGTGAAAAATTTTGATAAATATGAAATGATATAATCAATAGGAAACAACATTAATGCCGAATTTCCTTCTTGTTTGAGTTGACCATTTACTTTTAATGAAAAATTAACGTTTTGCAGGTCTTCAAATTCTTTTTTCTCTAACCAATCTGATATGGGCGCAGAACCATTAAACCCTTTTGCAATATCCCAAGGTAAGCCTTTTTCTTTAGCTTTCGATTGTAAATCTCTAGCTGTGAAATCAATTCCCAATCCAATTTTATCGTAATATTTATGAGCATGTTCTTCTTTTACGAATTTACCTTCCTTACAAATTCTAATAATTAACTCCACTTCATAATGAATATCATTGCTGAAAGGAGGGTAATAAAAAGGATCATTATTTATTAGAAGAGCAGTATCAGGTTTAGTGAAAATCACAGGCTCATCAGGTCGCTCATTTTCAAGCTCTTTAATGTGATCTCCATAATTTCTTCCTATAGCCAGTATCTTCATTCGAGAAATTTTATGCAAAAATATGTTTTCTTTTAACTATAAAAATGAAAGCTACGTTAAATATTATAAGAAATCTTTTAGATTGTATTTAATGGGTTTTAAACGGTAATATTACCATTTACTCTTTTAATAAATTGATTATGAAAAAAATATTGAGCTTAATTATTCTGGTTACATTTCTTATCGCGTGTAAGAAGGTTCCTTTAACTGATCGAAATCAATTTAATGTGATTCCAAATAGTCAATTAAATTCTTCAAGTTTCGCATCTTATAATCAGGTATTGGAAGAAAGTACACTTTCAAATAATACTGGACAAGTTAATATGGTTAAGGATGTAGGGGAAAGAATTAAAAAAGCAGTAGAACTGTATTTGAATGAAAATAAATTGGAAGATGCCACAAAAGGCTTTAAATGGGAGTTTAACCTTATTGCAGAAAATGTGGTGAATGCATGGTGTATGCCAGGAGGAAAGGTTGCTTTTTATGAAGGGATTTTACCTGTTTGTCAGGACGAAGCTGGGATAGCGGTTGTAATGGGACATGAGGTAGCTCATGCTATTGCTAAGCACGGTGGAGAGCGTATGAGCCAAGCATTAGTTCAGCAATTGGGTGGAGTGGCATTAAGTGTAGCCCTTCAACAGCAACCAGAGCAGACTCAAGCATTAGCCATGGCTGCTTACACTGGCGGAAGCACTGTTTTGGGTGTTTTACCATTTAGTCGTCTGCATGAATCTGAAGCTGATGAATTGGGTATTAAATTCATGGCACTGGCTGGATATGATCCTGCAGAAGCCCCCAAATTTTGGGAAAGAATGAAAGCTCAATCAGGTCAGGCACCTCCTGAGTTTTTAAGCACTCACCCAAGTAATAAAACTCGAATTAAAGACTTAAATAAACTTCTTCCAGAGGCTAAAAATTATTATGCTAAGAGTAATAAAGTGACCAACAATCCTATTCCAAACCTAAGTGATATTTCAAATACTCAGGAAAAAAGTACTAAAACAAAGACTGAAATAAAAATGAAGATTGATAATTAATTAAAGCTGGAATTTGATTTTATTCAATTGATTAAATAACAAAGGCGCAACTCAATATTGCGCCTTTTTAAATTTTGAGAATTAACCTGCATTAATTAATCAAGCGAATGGGATCCGTTTGGATAGTATTACTCCTATTACCCTCCCTGTCCAAAATATATACTTCCAAATACATAGGATAATCTCTAAATATTGCTTGAAAACCAACACTCTTCATTTCATAGGTTAATGAACCATTTAGTGGTCTATTATAATCTTCAGTATTTAAAATAGGAAATCTCCCATGAAATGATTGGTAAAAACCAGGCTCGGATTCCCATTCAAACTGCACAAAGTCATTACGGCCAGGGGGTTGATAATAAAAATCCACATAAATATTGAAATGACGTTCATTGAAACGTACCAAAATAGTGTCATTTACTATTATTGTGTCATTTACTTGAATTGAATCAGAAGCAATGTAATAATCATAGAAATTAAATGGAGGAAGGTCTGGAGAACTACCAAAGAATATTAATTTGTTTTCTTGATTTAAAGGGATATCAAATAAATGGTATGGAGGTTCAATTTCGCTATTTCTAAGACCTAAATCACCATTACCATCCTCAAAGGAAATTGTCACACTAATAACATCTTGATTTAGTGGTTGTCCACTTGCAGAAGTATCAGTGATTTGACTGAATTCAATGTTCTCATATTCAATACTGGGAACATCTTCAAATTCAGGTGGTGTAGGGCAAGCAGTAAGGATTGTTAAAAATCCTAGAATAATAATCGAATTAAATATGAGATGCCGTGCCTTATTTTTAATTTTGTATTGCATAATTTTTATAAAAATGTCAGAAAGAGAACGCTTATTAAAGCAATTTGATGCCCTAAATGTTGAAAATTTTCAAGATTTTGCTTTAGCGCTGTTCCAATACCAAAGTAAATACAATTTAGTTTATAAAAAATACATTGATGCTTTAAATATCAATGCTGATTCTATTAATGACTTAAGGTCAATTCCTTTTCTGCCTATAGATTTTTTTAAGCTACATACAATTCTTACTCAATCTGAAAATTTTCCAGAATATGAGGCTGTTTTCGAAAGTAGCGGAACTGGTTCAAGAGTAAGCAGTAAACATTATGTACCAAATCTAAATCATTATTTAAACCACGCTCAGAATTTATTTGAAAACTACTATGGAAAGCTTGATGATTATATAATTTTAGCCCTACTGCCTTCTTATTTGGAAAGAGAAGGCTCATCTTTAGTAGCTATGGTGGATGATTTTATAAAAAAGACTAATTCAGCGGACTCCGGATTTTATTTATATGATTTAAAAGAGTTAGTTAAAAAAGTAGAGAAGTTAAAGGCAAATAACAATGGGAAGAAAATTATTATATGGGGCGTAAGTTTTGCTTTATTGGATCTGGCAGAAAACTATAAAGTTGATTTTTCTGATTGTATTATAATGGAAACAGGAGGGATGAAAGGCAGGAGAAAAGAGATAACAAGAGAAGAACTACATCAAATTTTATGTGAAGGATTGAATGTGAATGCAATCCATTCTGAATACGGCATGACAGAATTATTATCACAAAGTTATAGTAAAGGCAAAGGTGTTTTTCAGCCTTCTTACAGCATGAAAATAATGGTCAGGGAGGTAAATGATCCTTTTGATATTAAATTTTATGATAAAAGAAGTGGAGGATTAAATGTTATTGACTTAGCCAATATTGATAGTTGTGCTTTCATTGAAACCCAGGATGTTGGAATAGTAAATAAAGATGGCAGCTTTCAGGTTTTAGGGCGATTCGATAATTCAGATATTAGAGGCTGTAATTTGATGGTGTTTTAAGTATTCAGTATCAAGTAGCTAGAAAATCACCTCAACACTTCAAAACCTCAAAACCTCAAAACCTATACACTTAACAACTCCCTGGCACTTTGAATAGCTGATTCACTTGGATTATCTCCACCTATCATTTTGGCAATTTCTAACGAGCGCTCATTATCGTTTAATAATTTGATTTTACTAACCGATTTTTCAGCAGAATTATCCTTGAATACAAAATAATGTTGATGGCCCTTGGCTGCTATTTGCGGAAGGTGGCTAATAGTAATCACTTGATGATTTTCAGCCATTTTTTGCATCATATTGACCATTTTAATGGCTACCTCCCCAGAAATTCCTGTGTCAATTTCATCAAAAATAATGGTAGGCATCGCTATTTTATCGGCCATAATATATTTGATGGCAAACATTAAACGTGAAAATTCACCTCCTGAGGCAACGTTCTTTAAATTTTGTGGAGCAACCCCTTTATTAGCGCTAAATAATATTTTGATATCGTCAATTCCACTTTTATCATGTGTCTTTGCTTGATTATCAATTTTAACAACAGCATCCTCCATTCCTAAGCCGGCTAATAAATTACGCAACTCATTTTCTAATTTTTCAAAATGATTAGTTCTCTGTTTGCTTATTTCCTGCGCTTTTTCATTCATTTTCGCATAAGCTTCATCTACTGCTTTTTGCAGTTTTAACTCACTTCCTTCTGCATCCTGTACGGCTAGTAATTTCTCCTCCAACTCATTTTTTATGTTAAGTAGATTCGCAACTGAATCGACATGATGCTTTTGTTGTAATGAATATATTAGGCTTAACCTTTCTTGCGTTTGTTGCAGTTCTTCTGGTTGGTGTTCGAATTCATTAGCCGTAATTTCCAGTTCTTTTGCAATATCCTGAATCTCAATAAAACTGCTGTTTAGTCTATCGGATAATTCCTGAAAATCCTTACCGTAAGATTGAATAGCTTTAAGACTTTCGGTTGCTTGATGTAAATTATGAATAGCTGCAAATTCTTGCCCATCAACTAATTGATAAGCTTCAGATAATTTTAGTTTTATCAATTCGCCATTTTCCAGCAACTCTAGTTTTTCTTCTAATTCTTCTTGCTCATCAGATCTTAGCTGTGCTTTATCCAACTCATCAAAAAGGAATTGATTAAAATCTTTTTCTTGCTGCATTTGAGCAGCACTATCCTTAAAAGTTTGCAAGCTTTTTTTAGCTTTTGTGTAATCAGAAAATAAGGATTGGTAGTCTTTCAAGCTTTTAATCGTACCCGCATATGCATCAATTATTTGTAATTGAAAATCCTGATCACCGATTAAGAGGGTTTCATGCTGTGAATGAACGTCCATCAAATAATTACCAAGATTTTTAAGAATATCTAAAGTAACAGGGGTGTCATTAATAAAGGCTCTTGATTTTCCGCTGGCACTTATTTCTCGTCTGATTACGCATTCTTCATCATAATCGAGGTCTTCTGATTCAAAAAAGGAGTTTAAATTGTACTGTGCTATATCAAATATACCTTCTACTACGCATTTGGTATCAGAAGAATAAAGCACCTTGGTGTCAGCTCTTTTGCCTATCAATAAACCTACAGCACCTAACATGATGGATTTACCGGCTCCTGTCTCGCCAGTTATAGTATTAAGGTTTGGCGATGGGTTAATATTAAGTTCTTGAATTAAGGCGTAATTTTTAATCAAAAGCTTTTGAAGCATATTGGCACTATGTTTTTATTAGCAGGGCTAATTTACTTAAAAATTATGGATAGTAAATTCTTTAGCTTTCAGCTTTCAAGATTTTTTTAAAAATTAATATGAATATAAATGTGGATTAGGATATGTTATTTTATCATGACTTCGTACCTCTCAGAATTAGCGGGAGCTATTTCTCTCATGATTTCATAAGCTTTTCTTCTAATTGCTAAATCACCTTCTGTAAATATCTGTATAATTTCTTCAATTTTAGATTGAATCAAGAGGGTTACAAAAGGGGAATTAGGATTGAGCTTATTTGCTTTTTGAATATTTTCTAGTGCTTCCAATATTGATTTTCTTGCTTCCTCAGGATTTGTTTCCATCATGTCCAAACCTTTCCTATAATAAAGATATAAACTCTTACGTACGGGTTCCAACTGGGCATTTAATGCTGATTGTACAAGTGAATATTTGCTGTCAATATTACCAAATTGCTCCCAGCCGGGTTTAAAACCTTGCTGATTAGCTGACCTCGCAATATTTAAAGCTTCATCATAATATTGTTGTCCTCCTAATTCTGAAAAGCTATCAAAGTCCATTCCCAACAGGAAATTGGCATAAAAAGCTAAAATACTGACAAGGTTATCATTAAAACTATTCTGAGTATAAACTAGAGGTTGGGATTCAGTGTAATCGAAATTTAAGTTTCGGTCAGCAATATTAATCATGACGGATTCATAATTACTATTATAAATTGGCCTAACAGATTGAACTTGCATTTGTGCTTGAAATCTGCCTGTTCTAGGGATTTCGGTTATGTTAATAGCCATTATACCTTTCACTCTTTCAAATAACTCTACTTCTTCCTGTATCCATTTCGTCTCATTTATAAATTGACGAAATGAGTTTTCCATACTGGTGAATACGCGTGTTTCTGAAGTATTGGCTGCAGTAGCATCAACTTTTACTTGAAAAAATAAATCCTGAGCAATAATAGAGTTGAGAGTGAAAATGATTCCAAAAAGGGTCAGGATGATTTTATTCATTTTTATTGCTCAATTTATAAATTTGATTCAAAATTATGTTTGCTACCTCAGTTTTAGCGATAAGTTCTGATTCTTCTAGCAATCCATTTTGGCCATAAATATTCACTTTATTGGTATTATGACCGAAAGCTGCATTTTTATCTCGCAGACTATTAAGAACGACTAAATCGAAGTTTTTATTTTTCAATTTCTTTAAAGCATTTGCTTCTTCATTTTCAGTTTCTAAAGCAAAACCTATATTCAATTGATTTTTTTGTTTTCTTTCACCTAATGTTTTAGCTATATCAATGGTTTTTTCCATTTCTACAGTCATGCCCTCTGTTTTCTTTTTAATTTTTTCTTTAGCTATTGATTTTGGTCTGTAATCTGCAACTGCTGCAGCAAAAACTGTGATATTTGCTTCTTTATAATGTTTTTCTGTTTCCTCGTACATTTCCTGTGCAGACTTTACTTCTATAAAATTAGAAATCTTAGAAGGGGCTTCTAAGGCTGAAGGTCCTGAAATCAAAGTGACAATAGCTCCTTCTTTAATAAAAGCGTTCGCTATTGCATAGCCCATTTTCCCGGATGAATGATTGCCAATAAATCTTACGGGGTCTATGGCCTCATGCGTAGGACCTGCTGTGATGACTACTTTTTGACCTTTAAATTTTTTTTTTACGGAAAGAATGGATTCTATTTCCGTAACTAAAATTTCGGGTTCCTGCATTCTTCCTTGTCCATCCAGACCACTAGCTAATTCCCCTGAAGCAGCATGAATTATTGTATTACCAAATGATTCAAGTTTTTTAAGGTTTTCAGAGGTTGTGGGATGCTGGTACATATCCAAATCCATTGCAGGTGCAAAAGCTATGGGGCATTTTGCTGATAGGTATGTGGCTAACAAAAGATTATCACAAATTCCATGTGCACATTTAGCCAATGTGTTTGCTGAAGCAGGAGCAATTATAATTAAATCTGCCCATAAGCCTAATCCAACATGATTATTCCATTCGCCAGCATTGTTTTTAGTAAATTTTGATAATACAGGATTATGGCTTAAGGTACTTAAAGTCAAAGGTGTAATAAATTCCTTAGCATCATCAGTCATGATGATTTGCACTTCAGCACCTGCTTTAACCAATAAACGGGTCAATATTGCGGTTTTATAAGCTGCAATACTACCCGTTATTCCTAAAATTATCTTTTTACCCTGGAGCATTCCTAGGCTTATTTACCTTCCTCTTCTTCTCTTTTTCGGTAATAAACTTTACCTTCTAGAAATTCCTCCATAGCCATAATGGTAGGCTTAGGCATTCTTTCATAAAATTTTGAGATTTCTATTTGCTCTCTGTTTTCAAATATTTCCTCTAGATTATCAACAGTAGAGGCAAATTCAGCAAGTTTATTGCTCAACTCTTCTTTCACATTGCTTGAAATTTGTCGAGCTCTTTTTGACGCCACCACTACCGTTTGGTAGATGTTATCAGTTTCTTCAACTAATTTAGATGTGTCTTTAGTAGTTATTGATGGGTTTGCCATAATTATTTATGTATTTAATATTCTAATTTGTTCTAAGCTGTCCTCGTAAATTTTTTCAGCTTTCTTTTGATATTTACTATTCTCGTATGTATCTATAAAGTTTTCGTAAAATTCAATTGCCTCCAAATATCTTTCTTTTTTTAGAGAATAAATACTTACTTCAGCTAATTTAAACATTGCTTCTATTTCTAAATACCTTATTTCCTCTGTGAATTCAGAACCTGGAAAATCATCCTGGAAGTTATCAAATTCCACTAAAGCAGCTTTAAGATATTCTCCTGTCATGAATTTTTTAAGGTCATAATATAGTAAAGCTTTTTCGTAGGCTTTTCGTTCCAATTTTGAACGTAATTGACCTAAGGCTGCATCAGCTTTAGGTACAAATTCAGAATTTGGAAATAGGTTTATAAATCCTTGTAAGGCAGTAATAGCTTCTTTTGAGCTGGCCTGATCTAGATTATATCTTGGTGAATCTTTAAAAAGAGAATATCCAAACATAAACCTGGCTTCTTCAGCAAATTTACTTCGATTGAATGTATCGTAAAAAGTCTTGAAATAATGCGAAGCTAATAAATATTGCCCTTGATAGTAATAAGTGTAACCATAATAAAAGTTAGCGATTTCAGCTTTTTCAGAACCTTTAATAATAGGTAAAATCTGTTCTAAGAGAGCATTAGCTTTATAGTATTCCTCCTGTTCATAATAGCTTATGGCAGCGTCATACTTCTTTTCCCAGTCATCGCTTTTCTGTAATTTTCTAAAATCACTACAGGCGGTTGTGAAAAGTGTAAATAGTGTTATTATTAATAAATTTCTGTACGAATTTCGCATAAGGGTGCAAATATACATTTGTTTTATGGAATGAACAATTTTTTATTGCTAACGAAAGCAATTCTTGAAGATTGGATTATTAATTATTTTTTTACAATTAATTTTCTTGTAGCTAAACCCTCATCTTTTATAAAGAGTGTGTAGAAATAAACACCGGGATTAAGGTTTTCTGTGCTAATGTTTAATTTGTTTTCGTCAGGGCTTAAATCATAACTACTTACAATACTACCTAGCACATTTTGAATAGTGATTTTTGCTTCAGTTTCATAAGGATTTATGCTGTATTCCATAATAGCATTTTTTATGGCAGGATTAGGAAAAAAACTATTCACTGTAATACCTCCTTTTTCATAAAAAATATCCTTGGTCTTTTCTTCAGTAACCTTTAGAGATATTTCTTTTTTCACAATATTATCCACTTCCAGATCTATGAATTCCACATAAGCGATAGTATTTAAGTAGGATAGCCCCCCGTTAAGTGTGACTTTTAAGTCATTAGAAATACTATTTGCAGGAATATTGAGAATAAGCGGCTCTCTATTTGTGCTACATTCATTATTATAACAAATTGTGAAGGTGCTTCCGCCTTGAATCTTATCAATATTTTGTTTGATCTTTATTGATTTTTTAGAATTACTGAAATTCTGAATTTTAAAGATTTTAGTATTTGATTTTTGATAGCTAGTCGTGATCTCACCATTGAAATCTTTTATCATAATATCCTGAGACCACAAGGAAGTGGTAACAAGTATTGATAAAAATATGGTGAGAAATAATTTCATAAAGCATTATTAATTTGACTAGTAAAAATAGGATTTTATTATTGTAAAATCTAATGATTAATAAAAAAATATGACGTGGAGATAATATTTTTTTATAAGGAACGTTAGCTGTGAGTTTTAGTTTTCGGATTCCAACTTTATATCATCAGGTAATGTAGGTTTTTCTTTATCGGAGAGTATAGTTTTGCCGGGAGCGTATTTGCCTAAAACATCAATCAGTTTAGGTTTTTTTTCTATCTGCCAATTAAAGTCTTTTAGTCTGGTTTCGGGTTCTGCTATTTCATGGGGTGGTATAAATCTTCCTTCAGGATCTGTATAGAATGTAATATCATTCATTTCCCCATTTAGAAATTGAATTTTCATCGAGCTACATAATACCTTATTCATACCTATAAGCTCTAAAGTTTCTTCGTCTACTGCAAAATAAATACTTTCACCATTACCCTCTACTAAGATTCTATCCATCTCATCGTTTTTCAAATATGCTGTCATATTTCGACCTTTAATCTGGTTAAAATTCTTCACGGTATCTTGATTGATGGTAAAGGCTCTATTTCGCATATTGAGTTTGTCCATTTTCCCGTTTTTAATTTCCATAGAAATGGTATCGGCAACTATTTGATTTCCTTCACTCCATAGAATTGGGTCGTGATAAAAGAAAATCATGGAATCTTGCATCATATAGGCCATTGAATCTGCGACTCCTTGCATATCTAATTTGTAGATTTTGACATTATTGTATGCTAAAAGCCTACTGAGGGAATCATATTCTGAATCAATGGAAATCAAAGTATCTGCTGTCAAGTATAGCGTGTCATTATCCACCATCTGCTTTAAGACAGGGTTTCCCCAAATTTTAGTAATCCCTTGCTCTTTTTTTGTAGCGGCTTCTTCTCCTAGTATTATAATGTCATTTTCCTCAGAAATTACTTTTACATTTCCTTTGGCTTTTGATTCTTGGGTTAAATCATCAAAATAGAGTTCATCCCCAAAAATTTCGTAAGATTCTGTTGTGATCTTTCCTGCAGTATATTGAGCATTTTTCTTATCAGTATAGAATTTACCTCCTTTGGCCGCATCCACAACTTCTCCATTTTTCATAATTGTTTTGGTGGGTCCATAAGTGGTAGCTATTTTAGTGGTACGGTGGTAAAATAGAGTATCGGTTAGTAACTGATACTCTGGATTAGTTAAATCTACATCTTTATAAAATTTGATCAGGTCTTCAGCATTGACAACAAAGCCTTCCCTGGCGATAAGCGTAGTTTCATCATCTACTAATTTTCCTCCATTGAAAAAATGACCATCTTCAGTGGTCATATAATAGTCCAGATAATTCGTGGTCATTCTCATGTCTCCATCATCATAAACCACATTATTTCTTAATTCCGCTTTATTTTCATCTATATAATAATTTAATCTTCTTGAGGTGATGTCAATAGTGTCATTTTTGGTCACGACCACGTCCCCAAAAACAATCATAACCCCTTTTTTGTCGTAGTAGAGGGCAGAATCCCCAGTTATTTTTATGTTTTCCTTTTCAATATCAAACCACACCTTTTTAACCAAGCGTGTAAAGCTGTCTTTTCCTTTATTGATGGTTTCTGAATATCCTTCAGAGCCATATTTAACACCATTTTTTTGGGCATTTACGCTTATGGATAAGATTAGGAAGAAACAAAGGACTAAAATTCGTTGGAAGTTCATACATTTACTTTTGATTGCTTTTATCAGCAAATTCTGTGCAAATCTAAGTAATTTCATAAAGAAATATGTTAAGCGCTTCGTTTTTAGAATTTATTAAGAAAGAAAAACTTTTTAAAAAGGACGAACATTTGCTTTTGGCAATTAGTGGCGGACTCGATTCTGTTGTTTTAGCACATTTACTAAGCCAAAATCATTTTAGTTTTTCCTTAGCTCATATGAATTTTCAACTAAGGGGAGAAGATTCCAACAAAGATGAAACCTTTGTGAGGAAATTGGCTAAGCAATTAAATGTTAAGATTTTTGTAAAAAGAGTTGATCTAGATTTAGATGCTGGTTCTACTCAAATTCAGGCTAGAGAATTGCGCTATAATTGGTTTGATGAGTTGATGTTAGAACATTCATTCGATAAACTCTTAACCGCTCATCATGCTAATGATTTATTGGAAACTGCTTTGCTTAACTTGAGCAGGGGGACAGGAATAAAAGGCTTAAGAAGTATTTTGCCTTTACAAAATGGAATAGCAAGACCTTTACTTTTTGCGGAAAAATCAGAATTGGAGCAATTTGCTCACGATAATTCATATATATGGCGAGAAGATAGTTCTAATGCTTCCGATCATTATACAAGGAATAAAATCAGACATTATATCATCCCTCAATTGTTGGAACTAAATCCTAATTTACTATCTGGCTTTCAACAGACAGCTTTACGCTTAAGAGCAACAGAAGAGGCATGGGATGAGAAATTGCAGGATATCTCTAAAAAATATTTTCATTTTAAAGGGGATGATATTGAAATTGATAAATCAATTTTAGATAAATCTCATGTTGTAGTTCATTTATCAGAACTATTGGCTGATTATGGCTTTCATTTATCGCAATTACAAGCATTTGACTTTAGCAGAGTAGGGGCTCAATTATTTGCGTCAAATTACGTTCTGTCTGTTGACAGAGATCAAATTTTACTCCATAAAATAACTGATAAACAGCATATTGAGTTCTTTCCGAGACAAATTGATATAAAGGCTAGTATAATCGAAACACCATTTGGAAATTTGAAGTTTGAATTCATAAATATACAAGAGGTGCATTTTAGTGAAAATCAAAATGTAGCCTTTATTGATTACGAAAGTATAAATGAGCCTATTGAAATTGATTTATGGCATGAGGGAGATAAAATTCAATCCATAGGGATGAAGGGGAAGAAAAAAATTAGTGATATATTGATTGATCAAAAGGTGGCATTACCTCAGAAAAAGCGAGTGATGATTTTAAAGTCGGGAGGGGAAATTGCATGGGTAATAGGATATAAATTTTCCGAATTATTTAAAGTTAATAATGATACCAGTAAAATATTAAAAATAGAATATGAAAGTTCTCAATCCATTTAAGAAGTCATACGACCATAAGCAAATGGTGCTTTTTAAGTTTTTAAAGGAGATTAAACTGTTTGAGCAATTAAGCTTTGAACAGTTGTCTCATTTCATACCCTTTATGCATATGAGGGTTTATAAAAAAGATGAGGTGGTTTTTTTTCGAGACGATCCCAGTCATGCATTATATCTCACACAAAAAGGAGAGATTTCTTTAACTATTGATATCCAGGACAGATTTGAAAGTTTGGGGATTCTAACTGAAAATAAATCTTTTGGGGATAATGCTTTAATTCCTGATGCAAGAAGAATCTATAATGCGGTGATAGCTTCTGAAAAGGCTCAAATATATGTGATTCCACAGATCAATATTTTTGAAATTTTTGATCATTATCCGAAGATAAAAGCGAAAGTTCTGGAGTCTTATACCCAGCAACAAAATGACTATATGGCTCGTTTATTTTCTACATACAAGACCAATTTCGGCTTTTTCGATTTAGGCCATGTATACGGAAAAATTTGATTAGTGATTCCATTTTTATTGAGCTGAATAATAAAACCTGAAAGGTATTTAAATAATTATTTTTGAAGAAAATGTTATAAATGGAACCTAGGTTTAAAGCTTTTTTTAAAGCTTATAATCACTTTAAAATTGAGCCAAAGAATAGCATTATTTTTTGTACTTTTGTGAGCGAGATCAAGATTGTTTAACTTATAAAATAAATAAAATGAAAGTTACCGTAGTAGGAGCTGGTGCAGTGGGTGCAAGTTGTGCCGAATACATTGCCATCAAAAATTTTGCAGAGGAAGTAGTATTGGTTGATATTAAAGAAGGTTTTG
>NZ_JAGXGF010000072.1 GCF_024636815.1 Marivirga sp. | reverse complement strand
AATTACCATAATGTCGTCCCTCATGGGACTTTTGGGTTGTAGTTGTTATCATAGAAGTCAATTTTAATCGAATTTGGTTTTATATAAAGTTACGTAGAAAAACTGCAAAAAACATTGATAGATTGGATTTCAATAATCAGTGTTCTTTTACCCCATCGGGGTAAAATTATGGTAACTTAAATCGAAAAAGGTAGCCTAAGGCCCGTAGGGCTGACATTATTTGTGATAGAAAAGCAATTCCTATTGAATTTTCTCAAACTTATAATCTTTATCTAAAGGCTCTCAAACTTATAATTATGATTAATATTAAAATTGAAAGCTCATATCATCAGCCCTATATTTCCCTCGACAAAACAATTATTTTTATCGATAAATATAACATTATATTTGAATTACGTTAATAGGCTTGTACTAAACTATTGTATGAAATGAACAAATTGAAATCTATTTTTAGGCTTACTGCCTTGTGTTTGATCTTAAGTGCAGGCCTATTTGCTTGTAAGAGCAGTAAAAAAATGGCGGATGCATCCAATGATGCTGATTCAACTGAGCAACAGGAAAGACCGGATGATACTACCGTGGATTTAGAATCTCCAAAAGATTCTGAGACTGCAGAAGAAGCTAAGGCATCTGAAGAAGAAATGGCCAATAGGCTTGATAATTATTTTAATGCCATTGCTAACTCATCAGATAATACAACAAAAGCCAATAGCAACATCAATGAAGCAAAATCAATGTTTGCCTCCCCAAATGTTCCTGTTTTGATAATCATTAATGAATCTACTGACGGAACCAAAGATTATGATGAGCCAACCAATATTTTGGATTATATGAATTATTTGAAAGATCAAGGTAAAAACCTGAATGATATTTATAAGGTAAAAACCAATGATAGAGGAAGAATTACTGAACTTGAACTGATTCGCAAATAATTGATTGAACTCACTTAAATTTTAAAATGATGAAAATATTAAATATAAAATATATAGGTGTTATTGCACTCTTAATGACTTTTTCCTCTGGTGCAATGGCGCAAACTGATGATGTTTTACCACAAAGAAAACAAGCGATTGATTCTTTAGCTCTTGAAAAAGTTAGAGATTTGAGCAAATACATCAGCATAATCGGAGATAAAGAGACGGCTTATTCTGAAGCCAATAGAGTAATGGACAGAGCAGAGGAATTATTTGCTCCAGATAGTGAAATGGGGGTTTCTTCTTTAACCACTGAGGAAGTTGAGTATTATAAAGTAAGAAAATATTTTGAGCGTTTAATGGCGTTGAATTATGATAATGTAAAAATCTCTTGGTATGACATCCATTATATCAGTGATTTGGAAAAACAGCCTGACGGAAAATATGTAGGAGTTGTAACTGTTTATCAGCGTTTCGAAGGGACTTCTGATGATGGACTAAATTATAAAGATACCACTAAAAAAGACATCACCATTTATGTAGAGAAAAAGAAAACTCAGATTTCCGGTAGAACTATCGAATTCTGGGATGTGATGTTAGGTGATATTCGTGTGACTGAAACTTCTTCATGATACGAATCCTGATTATTAACTTATTGATATGCTTACCTTTCATGCTCCCTGCGCAAATTGTGCAGGGAGATGGAAGTATTCGCGATGAATCTGAATTGTATGCTTCCACCAAGCAGGTAAATCAGTTTTTTAGGCGATTTAATGGGGAAGAAGACCAAAAGGGAGTACGCTATTATGAAGGTGATAAAGACTTTCGTGAAACTTCCTTAAGGAAAAATTATATCACCTTACTTTTTGATAGGGAAAATCAAAATATTCCTTCTGATCAGAAAAAATCATTTATAAATGATGTGACGGACAAGCAAAATCCCCAATTCCTTGATTTCCATAAAGAAGGCTGGTTTGCGGAAGTAAATGCCGTTTTTAGTAGAAATGGACAAGAAGAAAACATACTGCTTTTCTTTAAAATCCAGGAAGAAGGAAAAGGCTATGAATGGGTTTTAGATCAAGTTTCATCTGCTCATTATCAACAATTCTTTGATAAGGATGAAAGCGAGGAGAAAGCTTTTTTACATCCTATGAGCCATGAATTAGATTTTATGAATTTGCATAGGTCCTTAAATAAGGAAAATGCAGTGGATTTCACCGGAGACGATTTTAAAGCAGATCCATTGTCTATTTTTCTTTATGAAATGGCTTCCGAACAAATTCAATTCAAAACTGTAAGGGGAAGTAAATTTCATTTCTTCCAATGCGAAGGATGGTATTTCCAAATTGCTGAGTATAACCGTAAGGGCTATAACAGCGGTTGGCTTATATCTGACTTAACACCAATCAAAAAAGAAGATATCCCACAACTCAAAGCATTTATCTATGAAGCAAAATAATGCCTTTTTAATTCTTTTTAGCTTCCTTTTTGTGTTCAATATTAAGCTATTTGCTCAGGATATTGATGGCTTTGAAAAGCAAGAAATTCAATCTTATCAATCTAAGGCAGAAGACCAAGTCCGTTTTTTAGAGTATTTGCTGAATACTTTAGGAAGTAAAGATGCCAGCCATAGAGATAAGGATGTCATTATCCGTGAAAGCTATTTGAAAATTTTTAGGGACAGTAAAGTTCAAATTGAAGATGATTTGACTGAAAATCGTAATGTTCTGATCAATAAAGATGTAACGGCTTATTTAAAGGATATTGATTTCTTTTTTCAGGATGCCCAATTTGATTTCGATATTAAATCAACAGAACCATTTTTACGCGATAATGGTGGATTATCCTTTAAAGTTGAGCTAAATAGAACCTTAAAAGCTACCGGAATTGAAGGGGAATCCATTTTGAATACCAAAACCCGATTTGTGGAAATCAATTTGGATAAAGAGACCGAGGAGCTTCAGATTGCTAGTATTTATACTACTAAAGTCAGCAGAGATGAAGCAATAACAGAATGGTGGAATAATCTTTCCCTAGGTTGGAAAGATATTTTCCGAAAAGAAATTCAGATAGAAGATGATAGTGTGGAAATCAGTCAATTGAATAAAATTGTTTCAATGGATTCCTTGAATCTATCAGGCAACTATTTTATTGTCAGTTTAGCCCCATTAAGCTTTTTGGTAGATTTGGAATATATCAATTTAAGTCATACAAAAATTGAAGATATAGCTCCTTTAAGTAGTCTTACAGAACTGAAGCATTTAAATATTTCACATACTGCAATAGAGGATTTAAGCTTTCTACGATATGCTGAAAACATGCAGCATTTGGATATTTCTTTTACGCCTGTACAGAAAATAGATCCGTTGGTAAATTTAAAAGCTGTAAAGGAATTGCATTTAAATGGTGCTGATATCAGGGATTTCGAAATTTTGAGCAATTTTAAGGAATTGAGAATACTAGATTTAAGTGAAACCTTCTTTAATCAGCCTGAAGTGTTTTCAGAAATGAAAAAGCTGGAAAATCTTAATATGGCAAAAAGTAACTTGTCAAAGCTGACGGATAAAATGAGTCCTGAGACCTTGAAAAAGCTGGATATTTCATTTGCCTTTATTTCAGACTTAAGTCCTTTAAATAATTATCAGAGTCTTCAGTCGCTCAATATCAACAATACCCAAGTTGAAAGCCTTGAGCCTTTAGAAAGCTTAAATAGTTTGGAGAAGATTTATGCAGACAACACTTTTGTAAGTGAGCAGGATATCAATGAATTTATAGATGCTAATCCTGATAAATTATTGATTGTTAATTCGGAGGAATTGTCAGAATGGTGGGTGAATTTAAATTCTGAATGGAAAGATGCGCTTTCAAAATATATAGATGGGCGAGGGTTTGACAATCCTGAAAAGGAACAATTGACTAAATTATTATTGAAAGACAGCTTAAATCTTAATGATAAGGGTTTGAATGATTTAAATCCATTAGTGAAATTCTCAAGATTGCGGTATTTATCCATTTCCATTAATCAAATTAAAAGTTTGGCACCTATTGAAGGTTTAAATTCTTTAAGTGTTTTAGAAGCTCAAAATGTTGGTTTGAATTCAGTAAGGTCAATTTTGCGTTTAAAAAAATTAAAAAGACTGAACTTAGCTAAAAATCAACTCTCGGAGGAGGAGTTTTTGCAGTTAAGCAAGTTAAATAGTCTGAAAGAATTGAATGTTGATCAAAGTGGAATTCAAAAAGAGGCGGTAAGAAAATTTCTTGAAGAAAAAGCCACGGAATGTAGTGTTATTTATGATAAAGAAGGTATTGATGCGTGGTGGACGAATTTAAATGATACTTGGCGAGCTATTTTTAAACTACAATTTCCTTTAAGCAACATACCAACCTATAAAGAATTACATGATTTAGCTGCAGTCACTTCCATTGTTATTATTGATGAACCTATTGATCGATTAGACCCATTGTCACAATTTGTTTATTTGGAAGAATTACATTTAGAAAGGGTAGGCTTGAATAATTTGAAAAGCATATATTCAGTAAAAGATTTAAAGATATTGAGCATAAAAGAGAGTCCTATTAAAGACTTAGAGCCCTTGACTCAGCTTTACCATTTAGAAAAATTAATATTGGATTTCACTGCAGTTGACGATTTAAAGCCACTAGAAGAAATGCAAAGTCTTGTGCATCTAAGCTTGGCAGGAACTCAAGTTAAAAGTCTAAAAGGTATAGAAACCCTAATCGGATTAAGATATTTAGATATTTCCAGTACTCCAGTTCGTTGGATTGGTAAGCTGGGGTTGTTAACTAATCTAGAGAAATTGATTTGCTACAATACTCGGATTTTTGATTTTAGTCTCAATAATTTCAAAGAAGAGCATCCTGATTGTGAAGTGAGGTTTTATTAGATTTTTTCTCTCCATGAGATAATTTTATAGAGCTATTTTACGTAATTTTTTATAAAATGGTAGACACTCTGCTAATAAAGGCTTCAATTTTTCTGGAAAAGGTTTTGTTTTGGGACTATAAGGCATAAAACTAGTGGAATTATGAATGCTGTTGTACCAATATTTTGCCCACACTCCATCTTCCGAAATTGCGCCTTTTTGCCAATGTAGCATGGCAGAGTCAAACGGAATGCCAATAGCTTTACATAATTTATTCAACTGTTTTTCTGGGTCTAATAGAATGGATTTAGAATCAACCACAATCACGGGTAGATCCATTCCTTGTAATTCTTCTACTATGTCCAAATGCATTTTATATCCTACATCCTGCATAGATGGGTTTTCTATTACTTCTGCAAATGAAGGTAGCATT
>NZ_JAGXGF010000071.1 GCF_024636815.1 Marivirga sp. | reverse complement strand
GGGATAGGAAAAGCCTTTCCATATAATCCAATATACTGCGTTGTCTTCCCTCGATATAGCCCGCTATATCTTCTAAAAGACGTCTTGTCTATTGAATTATATGAAAATCTGAATTTACAAATAAGAGTCGAACTCAGGTTATTAACTAATTATTTCAAAGTGGAAGGACAAACATAATCCGTTGTAGGAATATCAGTCTCGCTTATGGCCTTAAAACCACCTGCTATATCAACTAATTTGTGAAATCCTCTTGATTTCATGATTGATGCAGCAATTACAGATCGATATCCACCAGCACAATGCACATGATATTCTTGATTTTTATCTAATTCATCAAAATTGTCATTGATATAATCTAATGCGAAATTCTGTGCATCTTCTACATGTTCTGACTGGAATTCAGATGGTTTTCTAACATCTAAAACAGTTAGATTACCAGATTTTAATTCTGTAGCAAATTCAGTAGCTGGAATTGATTTTATACTATCCGTTTCTTTTCCTTCAGCTTTCCATGCGTTGATTCCGCCTTTCAAATAACCTAAAGTATTGTCATATCCTACTCTTGATAAACGAGTTACGATTTCCACTTCTCGTCCCTCTTCGGTTATGAATACGATTGGCTGTTGTAAATCAGGAATTAAGGCACCTACCCAAGGAGCAAAACTTCCATCAATACCAATGAAGATGGAATTTGGAATATGTTCTTTAGTAAATTCTTCCTGGTGTCTTGTATCTAATACTAAAGCGCCCTCATGATTTGCCATTGCTTCGAATGTTTCAACATCTAAACCAACATTACCTTTCTCTAATATTTTATCTAAACCTGAAGTATCTGCAGATTTATTCATAGCCACATTCTGAGCAAAATATTGTGGAGGAGGTAATAATCCGTCCGTTACTTCTGCAATGAACTCTGCTTTTGTCATATCCGCTCTAAGCGCATAATTTGTTTTTTTCTGATTACCTAAAAGGTCAGTAGTCTCTTTACTCATGTTCTTACCACAAGCAGATCCCGCTCCATGAGCTGGATAAACCACTACATCATCAGGCAAAGTCATAATTTTATTTCTTAAGCTGTCGAAAAGCATTCCTGCTAAATCTTCTTGCGTGATTTTGCCTGCTTTTTGTGCTAAATCTGGTCGTCCCACATCACCAATAAATAAAGTATCGCCACTAAATATGGCCTTCTCATTTCCTTCTTTATCTATTAATAAGAAAGTTGAACTCTCTAAGGTATGACCAGGAGTATGTAAAACTTTAATTTTGATATCTCCAATTTCGAATGTCTCTCCGTCTTTAGCTTCGTGCATATCAAAATTTGTTTTAGCACCAGGACCATAAACAATAGTAGCACCTGTTTTTTCTGCTAGGTCAACATGACCTGAAACGAAATCTGCGTGAAAGTGAGTTTCAAAAATATATTTAATTTTTGCTCCGTCTTTTTCTGCTTTTTCAATATAAGGAGCAGATTCTCTTAATGGATCTATAATAGCAACTTCGCCATTGCTTTCTATATAGTAAGCGCCTTGCGCTAAACATCCAGTATAAATTTGTTCTATGTTCATAACTCTAAATTAATTTCTTTTTTAAACTTGTCACAAATATACGGCAGTGCGCAAAAGTGGATTGTAACATCAGTTACTGATTGTTTGAAACTGTCCATTCTATCGATTTAAAGCCTATTTTTAAAGAATCTCAATATAATTTCTCCTCTGCTCTATCTTATCCTCTTTCTCTAATTTCTTTAGAAGCCTTGAAACCACTACCCTGGAAGTATTCAATTCATTTGCAATTTGCTGATGTGTTTTCTTAATTTCAAATGAACCGCTAGCAATTTTCTTATCTAATAGATAATTATAAAGTCTTTCATCTAGCTTCATAAATACCATGCTGTCGATAGCATGTAATAATTCATCAAATCTGGTCTGATATGAATTGAAAATAAATCTTCTGAAACTATGATATCTAGTGATCCAATTATCTAGATTGGATACAGGCATCATCCACAATTCTGAATCTTCTTCTGCTACTACATGAAATGAACTTCTTTTGCCTTCCAAACAACATGTAATGGACATGGCACAAGTTTCCCCGCCTTCTAAGTAATATAGAAATACTTCATTTCCATTTTCATCATTTCTCATCACCCTCAATAAGCCCGACATGACTAAAGGCATTTCCTGTGCTTCATCATCTGAAGTGATAACAGATTGACCTGCTTTAGCTTTTTTAAGGCGTCCTACTTTTAATATTTCCGCTTTTACCTCAGGTTCGAAAGGGGATCGGTCTAATACTTCTTTTATTTTATCGTTCATTTATTCACAACAGTTTTCTATACAATTTAATAAATTCTTAATTTCTTTTTTTGCTGAAGAGTAGTAAATCTTTCTACCTTCCCTACGGAAACTCAAAACTCCTGCTTCTTTTAGAGCTGCTAAATGATGAGATAATAAAGACTGTTCGCAGTTTTTCAACTTTTCACAAATTTCATTTACCGTCATTTCGCCATTAGTTAGTAACAGCTGTACTATCCTTAATCTGTTCTGATTGGCAACTGCTTTCAAAACTTTTGCCATAGCATCTAATTTTTCATCGGACTTTTGAACTTCCATCACTTTCATATCGTAATATATGAAAATTTGTTTATATATTGATTTGAAGATTTTTGATAATTCCGTAGAGGAAAAATATATGTCTAAAAAAATTGAAGCTAATAGCATAAAAAAAACTTTCCCGGTTACAGGAATGAGTTGCGCTGCTTGTGCAAGTAGCGTGGGGTCTACTCTAAAGAGTACTAAAGGCGTGCAGGATGCAGATGTGAATTTCGCAACTCACACTGCATGGGCTACTTTTAATCCTGATGAAGTCTCTCTTGAAGATTTAAAAACAGCTTTGCAGGGAGTAGGTTATGACGCTATCATAGAGGAAGAAAATGTGGCTGAAAAGCAGGAGGAAGCCCAAATGGCTCAGTTTCTAAAAATTAAGAGGAGTTTGATTGGTTCGGCTATCCTTTCCATTCCTGTTTTCATCATTGGGATGTTCTTCATGAACTGGCAAGTCGGTCACTACATATCACTGCCTTTGTCGGCTATAGTTTTGTTCTATTTTGGAGGACATTTTTTTACTGGTGCATGGAGACAAGCTAAAAACGGTAAAGCCAATATGGATACTTTGGTGGCTTTAAGTACAGGTATTGCTTTTGCATTAAGTGTTTTTAATACTTTCTATCCGGAATTTTGGCTGCAAAGAGGTTTGGAAGCCCATGTTTATTACGAAGCAGCCGTAGTCATTATCACCTTTATATCCTTAGGGAAATATTTGGAAGAAAAAGCCAAAACCAATACTTCCTCTGCCTTGAAGAAACTGATTGGCTTGCAACCTAAAACCTTGATAGTTTTAGTAAATGGAAAGGAAGAAGAAATTCCTATCAATGCTGTAAAAGAAGGTTTCGAAATCTTAGTGAAACCGGGTGATAAAATTCCTGTAGATGGTAAAGTGGTCAGTGGAGAGTCCTATGTAAATGAAAGCATGATAACTGGCGAGCCTGTTCCTGTTCAAAAAATTGACGGAGCGAAAGTATTTGCTGGCACCATCAATCAAAAAGGAAGTTTTACTTTTAAAGCTGAAAAAGTAGGTGGGAATACTTTACTGGCGTCTATTATTGAACGTGTAAAGGAAGCCCAGGGAAGTAAAGCTCCTGTCCAAAAATTGGTAGATAAAATTGCAGGTATATTTGTTCCTGTAGTAATAGGGATAGCTATTTTGACTTTTGTTCTATGGCAAATTTTCGGTGGTGATAATGCATTAACTCAAGGTATGTTATCTGCTATCACGGTATTAGTGATTGCCTGTCCATGTGCTTTAGGTTTAGCCACTCCGACTGCCATAATGGTGGGAGTAGGAAAAGGTGCAGAAAATAACATGCTTATCCGTGATGCTGAAAGTTTGGAAAAAGCTTATAAGGCAGATGCCATTATTTTAGATAAAACAGGAACGATTACGGAAGGAATGCCATCAGTTGTGAATCATCAATGGTTTTCAGAAAATGGCAATATCAAATCTATTCTTCATCAAATTGAGTCTAAAAGTGAGCATCCATTAGCTGAAGCTGTCCTAAATCATTTAAAATCAACTGAGTTATCGGCTGTGCAAATTAATGCTTTCGAAAGTATTTCTGGTAGGGGGGTGAAAGCAAAATTGGCTGATCACAATTATTTTGTGGGCAACAATGCACTTATGCGAGAACAAAAAATTGAAGTGAATGATGAGGTTCTAATTTTAGCTGATGAATGGGAGTCAAAAGGCCAAACGGTTATTTACTTTGCTGATGAAAATCAAATCCTGGCGCTGATTGGAATAGCTGATAAAATAAAAGAAAACGCAAAATTAAGTATTCAGCAATTGCGTGAGAGGGGAATGGAAGTTTATATGCTGACAGGTGATGCAGAAAAAACAGCACGCGCAGTAGCAGATGCAGTTGGAATAGAGCATGTGAAAGCTCATTTGATGCCAGCGGATAAATCCGATTTTGTGAAAGAATTACAATCCAAAGGGAAAGTAGTGGCTATGGTAGGGGATGGAATAAATGATTCTGAAGCCTTGGCTCAGGCAGATGTTAGCATTGCCATGGGTAAAGGCTCTGATATTGCTATTGATGTTGCCAAAATGACTTTGATAGGTTCAGATTTACAAAATCTTCCAAAGGCATTTCATTTGTCTCAATTAACAATAAGAGGTATTAGACAAAATCTTTTCTGGGCATTTATATATAATATAATAGGAATCCCATTGGCAGCTGGTTTGCTCTATCCTTTTACAGGGTTTTTATTGAATCCCATGATAGCTGGAGCAGCGATGGCTTTCAGCTCAGTTTCGGTAGTACTTAATAGCTTGAGATTAAAGAGTATGAAACTATAAAAAAAGAAATTTTAAAAAAATAACTTACAATTGTTTGATAATATAGACTAAAAATTTAATTTCATCTCGAACTATCAACATTCTTATGAAATCGATCTTATCAATAATCAGCATTATTTTTTTATTCATTCTGGGGTTTGAAGCTGAGGCACAAAACAAAATTGTAATTGACGATAGAACTTCAGTTCTCAATGCTGAAGTTGAAAACCTACTACAGAAAAAATTTCTGGAGAAAAATTTATATTTGACAAATTCTGTAGATTTCAGGGATAAATGTGATTATTATTTTTCTACAATTTTAAAGACAGAGAAAGGGTATGCACTTGAAGTTAAAGACTGTGATGATAAAAAATTAGGGTCTGTTTTTGCAGGTTCAAATCTTGAATCAATTTCAAATGAAGAAAAAGCGGTTATTATTTTATATAATCTTTGGGAAATAATTGATAATCCAAACACTACCGAATCAAATCCAACTAATACGGAAAAGGAAGAAAGCGTACATCCTGATTCAATAATTGCTGAACATGACTCTCGTTATTTCTTTGCGCCCTCTGCATTGCCCTTAAAAGAAAGTGAATTGTATTATAATTCCTTGTATTTTTTGCTTCATGATTTTCAATATGGTATAACAGACAGACTTACTGTTGGAATGGGCACAACTATAATTGGATTGCCTGTTTATTTCACGGCTAAATATAGTATTCCTATTCAGGAAAATTCTCATTTGGCATTTGGTGATATGTTGATGGTGGGTACTTATGGTACTAACTTTTTCGGTAATTTGGCTTTTGCAACTTATACCTATGGAAATAGCCATAATAATTTTTCGATTGGTGGTGGGCATTTACTTTTTAATACAAGAAATAATACTGAACAAAGTTCTTCAGTTGTTGGAAATATTGCAGGGATTATCAGAGCAGGAAAACACTTTTATTTCTTAACTGAGAACTATTTATTCAATTTTCAAACAGCGGAATTTGCTTATAAAAACACTTTTTTACCAGATGGTTCTGTGATATATCAAGAGGGTGAGTACAATGTTCGTAGAAATATCTGGTATGGTTTAACAGGTATTAGATTTGTAAGAAAAAGTAATGAATTAGTGAGTTGGCAATTTGGTCTAACACATATGCTTATTGTAAATTCAAAAATACCAGCGCCTTATAATTCCTCGGATTGGAATACGTACGATTATAATGGAGGTACTAGAATGATTGCATTTCCTACTTTCTCATTTACAAGAAAATTTAAATTATAAAGGCTTTAGAAAATATTCCTGAATAACCTTATTAAAAGAGAAACAATTAGACTAGCCGACAACATCGTAGTAATAGGAAAGTAAAATCTAAAATTTTCTTTTTCTATTCTAATATCTCCGGGAAGTTTCCCTATCCATTGCAGCTTGTCATGGAAAAAATAAATAATGATGCCTGCTATAATTATAAAAGCACCAATTATTATCAAATATTTACCTAATGAGTTATTCATTTATTTTAAATTCTAAACTAGAATAAAGTTTTTCCTTTAAACGGGATAATAAAATTCTGTTTACTTAATGAACTTAATTATAGCATTAAACTTTTTTTTGTCTTTAGCAGACAGGTTTTTTTGTGTTAAGGTCTTAATGTTTTCTAAAAACATTATCACAAATAATAGCAGTAGCCATTGCGGCATTTAAAGATTCTGCATGACCAATTTTAGGAATTGTTACACTATCTGTGATCAAAGAAATAAGCTCCGGATGAATCCCGTGCGATTCATTCCCAATCACTAAAAGCCCATTAGCTTTGAATTTAACCTGGTGGACATTTTTTCCTTCCAGTAAAGCTCCGTAAATTTTTCTCTTCTTGTTTTCTGCTAAAAATTCTTTCAAATCTCTTCGGTATAAATTAGTTCGGAAAATGGAACCCATTGAAGCACTAATCACTTTCGGATTGTAAAATTCTGCAGTGGTATCCGAACAAATGACGTTTTGAATCCCATACCAATCCGCTAATCGAATGATAGTGCCCAAATTTCCTGGGTCTCTAATATCATCCAAAACCAAATCAAAGCTTTTTGAATGGTAGGTAAGTGGTGTTTTTTCATGTACCACCGCCAAGGCATCAGTATTGGTCTGAAATGCGCCTAAAGCACTTAATTCTTTTTCTTTTACAAGGATTGGCTCAATCTCAGAACTATTAATCTCCTTTTGATGTCTATTCAAAAAATCTTCACTAAGGATTAAATATTTTAATTTATAGGAAGAATTTAATAATTCGAGCGTATTTTTGGCTCCTTCAACTGTAAATAAACCTTCTTTTTGTCGGAATTTCTTTAATTGAAGAGATTTGATGAACTTTGTATTATTCTTAGTAAGCATTTATTCGATAGCACTGAAATTGATTATAAAAGTAATAAAATCCTTTCTGCTGGTCAGCATCATATTTTTCACATCTTGTGTAGGTACTAGATATCTCAAAGATGATGAAAAACTTCTTTACAAACAGAAGATTAAAGGTAACGAAAAAATCTCTTCTGATAGATTAGATGATCTATTTACACAAAAAGCAAATAGAAGAATTATTTTGTTGCCAATTTCCCCTTATGTAGCTTTTTATGAGATAGGGAATAAATATTATGATAAAGATGAGGTTGAGCAAGAAAGAGAGAAAGTAAGAGAAAAGCTATCTAAAAAAATAAATATTGCCAGGAAGCAAGAAAAATTTAATAGGGTAACTCGATTAGAACGAAAACTCAATAAAAAAACTGAGAGACTTTCTACTAAATTGGAAGAGGGGAATCTTTTGATGCGATGGGGAGAACCTTTGACTATCTACGATTCCACTTCAACTGAACGGACCAGAGATCAAATACAACTATTTTTGGAATCCAAAGGGCTTTTTGATGCTGAGGTGGATTATGAATTGAAATATAGAGGTGTTAAAAATAAAAGTGTAATTGTAATTTATGAAATAGAAGAAAATAAATCCTATAAAATCGATACTGTATTTTATGATGCTGGAGAAGATAAAGTAATGATGAGTGTCCTTGTTGGCGCCAGAAGAAACAGTTTAATTAAAAAGGGAGATAATTATGATCAGAGTAAATTGACTGAGGAAAGAGAAAGAATAGAAAATATTATGAAAGATAATGGCTATTACACTTTCTCAAGACAATTCGTAGAATTTAATGTTTTTCGTGATCCTGATACTACCGCATTGGCTATAGAAGTTCTGATCAATAAACCTCAAGATGACAAAAGTCATAAGCGTTTTAAATTGGATAAGGTGAATTTTACAACCGATGTTAACACTCAACTTGGAGGTGAAAAAAGGACTGAAGAAAAATTCAATTCTATAAATTATTCCTATTACGAATATTCCTACCGAAAGAAAATTTTAGACCAGAGAGTATTTTTAAGGCCTGGTGAATATTACAGTTTGGAAAAAACGTTAAATACCCAGCGCCAATTGGCTAACCTGGATATGTTTCGATTTGTAAATATAAAATACGATACAGCAGGGGGTGATTTTGTGGCCAATATATTTACCAGCCCATTAGAAAAATATCAATTGAGTAATGAAGTGGGTGTCAATGTGAACGTTACTTTCGGTTTGCCGGGTCCTTTTTATAATGTGTCTTTAAAAAATAGAAATCCCTTTGGTGGAGTAGAAATAATGGAGCTCTCCGGTAGATTAGGATTTGAAGGAGTAGCAAATTTATCGGATCAAACACAAATTACTACTGCAACAGAAGCAAGAGCCAATTTATCTTTAACTTTTCCACACTTTTTATTTCCTCTAGGAACTCAATTGAAATCTCGCTTTGCATTATTGAATCCAAAAACTAAAACAGGTTTAGGATTTAATTATACTGAAAGACCAGAGTATGTTAGGAGTAATTTAAATGGCTCTTATGGTTATTCGTGGCAGAACAAAAAAAGATGGATTTTTGATCTTACTGTTACGGACGTTAATTTAATAGCATCTGAGTTAGACTCTGCTTTTAATGATGCATTAGAACAGCAAACCCGATTTGGAAATCAGCTCAGAAGATCATTTCAACCTTCTTTTGTATCCAGTAGTTCTATCAATATTTCTAAGAACTTTAATAATTACGGACAAAGCAGAAGTCAGGCAAGCTTTATTAAAATATACGCGGAAACAGGAGGAAATTTGTTAAATATTAATGCGCTCCAAGAAAATATTGAGCAATCCTCTTTGGCTTATTTCCAATTTATAAAGGCTTCTTTTGATTATAGAACCTATATACCTTATGGAAGAGAAAGTACTCTTGCTTATCGCTTTAATGTTGGAATTGCCAAGCCCTACGGTGATTTTTCTGAAGGTATTTTACCTTATGAGAAATATTATTTTGCTGGAGGTAGTAATAGTATAAGGGCTTGGGCACCTAGGAGATTGGGGCCGGGAAGTTATGTAGCAAAAGACGATAAAGGTAATTTCATTTACAGTTTTGAACAGCCGGGAGAAATCATACTTGAAACGAGTATAGAAATAAGGCGAAACCTTATTAACTTCTTAGACGGAGCACTTTTTATTGATGCGGGTAATGTTTGGTCCTTTTCAGAAAATGAAAATCCAGGAAGTGATTTTCAATGGAATAGATTTTATAATGAAATTGCTATTGGAACAGGCTTTGGTTTAAGAGTAGATTTTTCATTTTTGATACTTCGATTTGATTTCGCATTCAAATTATATGATCCAGCCAGAGACCAAGGGGAAAGATGGACAATTAATGAATGGAATTTAGGAACTAAAAGTAATTACGGCCCAGCACTAAATATAGGAATTGGTTATCCATTCTGATTCTTCTTTTTTCGGAAGATGTTTTTAATTTCCTCAAAGGACTCTTCAAAACTGTCAGCAATGTCTTTAAATACCTCTTTATTTTCATCGGTAAAGTGATTAAAGTCATTTTCTAATGATTCTTTGTTACGCTTTAATTCATTTAATCTTTCTTTTAACTCCAGTTTTTCGGAAATATTACTATTACTAATTTCTGAAAACAAGTGGTCTATTTTCTTCCCTGCCTTGCTAAAGAATTCTTCTGCTTTTCCTTTTTTTTGTTCCATGTCTATATACTTATTGCGCCTTATAAATCAAAGTTAATAAATATTATAGGGAGTTGTTTTATTAATTTAAGAAATATATCATTACTCTAATGAGGGGTCCAAAGATTCAAATCGAGACTATTTTATTTAGATTCCTTATTGTCTCTTTGTTCTTTTAAGAATTTTTCGGGAGTTCTTTTTTTGTACCATTGCATTACTCCATAACTTAAGAAAAAACCAGAACCTGCACCTTCCATAATAATGATGAAAGAAATCAAAAATGCATTAAGATAGCTGCCAAATGGCTCTACAGTTTTTATTTCCAGCAAAAAATCAGGATTAGATAAAAGGTAAATGAAGATGAATATGGAAAATGCAAGGGACGAACTCACCGCAGTAAGCATTCCGGTTCCAATTCCTTTAAAATAGTCGAAATTGTTATTTTTCTCCTTGATTGATTTTATGGAGTAAAATACCCCAGCACCCATAATAACTATGTTCAATGCTCGAAGTTCCAAATTATGATCTAATCCAACTGCGTGCATGATTAGAAAATAAGCAACCAAACCAATGAAAACCATAATCCCACCTAAAAGTCCGTTATATTCAATTGAATCTTTTTTCATAGTATTTTTATGATTGATTAAATATGTAACACACCATTTGCTTAATTGTTGTTACTTAATCCTATATAGAATAAATTTCAACCCAACTTATAATTGATGATAATTGAGTATTTCATCGAATAATTCATGAATTTCCTTGTGTATCCTTTATATTTGTGATTGAAACAGATTTCGAGATATTGATGCTTAAAAAAGCTCTGAAAATTAATTTTGTATTCCTATTAATTGTAAGCTTGCTTTTATCTGCATGTGCAAGTCAAGGAGGCCGCAAATCAATGCCAAAGAAAAAACCATTGCCCTGTCCGGTGAAAGATTGTTAATTTATGAGAAAAATAGTTATTGCCATCGATGGATATTCAGCCTGCGGAAAAAGTAGCACTGCCAAAGAAGTGGCAAACCTGCTTGGCTATAGTTATATCGATTCAGGTGCCATGTACAGGGCAGTTACTTTGTATTTCCACCAAAATCATATCACTATAGATAATCCTAAGGAAGTATCAAAAGCCATTGAAAATATTAATATTTCTTTCATTTTTAACGAAAGAAAGGGATCTAGCGAAACTTATTTGAATGGCTTGAATGTTGAGGGGGAAATTCGAAAAATGTATATCTCGAATCAGGTGAGTAAAATCAGTGCTATATCGGAAGTGAGAAAAAACATGGTAAACCAACAGCGGAAATTGGGAAAAAAGAAGGGTGTGGTAATGGATGGAAGAGATATTGGTTCAAATGTTTTCCCCAATGCTGAATTAAAAATTTTCATGAAGGCTGATTTGGCTGTAAGAGCCGAAAGAAGGCAAAAGGAATTAATGGAAAAAAATCAGTTAGTCCCAATCCCTGAAATAGAAGAAAACTTATTGGCTCGTGATAAAATGGACTCAGAAAGAAAGGAAAATCCATTGGTAATCCCTGATGATGCATATATTTTGGATACTAGTGAATTGACTTTGCCAGAGCAGGTAGAATATGTTTTAAATTTGGCAACAGAAAAAATGATTAAACATGATGTCTAAACTTAAAGTAACTATAGACCAAGATTCTGGCTATTGCTTCGGTGTAGAATACGCTATCAGAATGGCGGAAGATGCAATGGAGGACTCTGATAAACTATATTGTTTGGGTGATATAGTCCATAATGATATGGAAGTTAAGCGATTATTCAATAAGGGTTTAAGAGTAATTAACCATGAAGAGCTACAAGAGCTGCATGATTGTAAAGTACTTATTAGAGCCCATGGAGAGCCTCCTGAGACGTATCGAATAGCAATGGAAAACAATATAGAGCTCATAGATGCTAGCTGCCCTGTGGTTTTAAAATTGCAGAATAGAGTGAAAAACGCTCATGATAAAATGTGTACTGATAAAGGACAGATTGTTATTTATGGAAAAAAAGGTCATGCAGAAGTGACAGGCTTAGATGGGCAAACTAATGGTAATGCAATCATTGTCATGGATGAAACTGATTTAGAGGAAATAGATTTTAAAAGACCAGTTACCTTATTTAGCCAAACGACAAAAAGCACATCCGGCTTTTATAATATAAAAGAGAAGATTGAAAACAGACTAAAACTGGCTCAAGCGGATCTTAAAGAGGGGAATTCAGCCATGCTAAATGCCAACGATAGTATTTGCAGGCAGGTATCAAATAGAGAACCAAAACTAAAAGAATTTTCAAAACAACATGATGTAGTTTTGTTTGTAAGTGGTAAGAAAAGCTCGAACGGAAAAGCGCTTTATCAAGTATGCAAAGCTCAAAATGTTAATAGCTACTTTATAGAGAATGAAGAAGAGGTAGATTCTAGTTGGTTTGAGGGTAGAGAAAGTGTGGGAATATGTGGCGCTACCTCTACCCCAATGTGGCTCATGGAAACAGTGAAAAATTTTGTAGAAAATATTGAACACCAAAGCCTTCAAAGCTGTTAATTAAAAAGTTATAAATTCATTTAATCATGTGTGCTAATAATACACTAAAAGATTTTTTTTAGCAAAATAATTCTTAATTTTGCCTCAATTTCAAATAAGGGTTCATTGTTAAATAAAGACATGTCTCATACCATTAAACTTAAAAAAGGTTTTGATATAAACTTAGCTGGAAAAGCTGAGAACAAAATATCAAATGCACCTAAACCAGAAACATTCGCAATCAAACCAACTGACTTCCCGGCTATTACAAGGCCTAAGTTATTGGTAGAAGAAGGTGACACTGTTAAAGCAGGGACTCCTCTAATTTATGATAAGATGGCGCCCGATGTATTATATTGTTCTCCAGTTAGCGGAGAGGTAGCTGAAATCAAAAGAGGGGAAAAGCGAAAATTATTAGAATTAAGGATTTTAGCTGATAAGGAAAATGATTTTGAGGACTTTGGAAAACATTCCAAGTCTGATCTCAAATCATTAGATGCTGGGAAAGTTAAAGAAACGATGCTTAAAAGCGGGGTTTGGCCCAATATTATCCAAAGACCCTATGGTATCGTAGCTAATCCTGAGGATGCTCCAAAGGCAATCTTCATTTCTGCATTTGACACACATCCTTTAGCTCCAGATTATAATTTTATTTATAGAGAAGAAGCGGAAGCATTTTCAGTAGGCTTAGAGGTGATTAAAAAACTCACTGAAGGAAAAGTGCATATCAATATTTCTGAAGATAAAGAAATGTTGAAAATGTTCAGCCAAGCAGAAGGTGTTCAAATCAATAAGTTTAGTGGTAAACACCCTTCAGGAAATGTAGGAGTTCAAATTCATCATATTGATCCTATCAATAAAGGTGATATCGCTTGGACAGTAAAGCCTTACGGTGTGATCCAAATTGGTAAGCTTTTCCTATCAGGGAAATATGATGCTTCCAAAAAAGTAGCCTTAGCAGGTTCAGAAGTAAGTGAGCCTCAATATTATCAAACTTTTGTAGGCGCTTCAATCAAAAATATTGTAAAAGATAATATTTCTGGAGACCATGTTAGATACATTTCGGGAAATCCTCTTACTGGAGAACGAATTGATGCTGATGGATATATAGGTTACTATGATGAGCAAATAACAGTAGTTCCGGAAGGAGATTTTGAAGAGTTATTAGGATGGATTAAGCCTACTACATCAAAATTAAGTTTCCATAGGGCTATTGGTTTATTATCTTTCTTAAATAAAAAGAAAGAATATGTATTAGATACTAATACCAATGGAGAAGAAAGAGCTTTTGTTTTGACTGGTGAGTTTGAAAAAGTTCTTCCTATGGATATTTTGCCTAATTACTTGTTCAAGGCTATTATGGCAGAGGATTATGATGAAATGGAAGCTTTGGGCATCTTCGAATTAATAGAAGAAGATGTTGCATTATGTGAATTTATTGATGTTTCTAAACATGAGCTTCAGGCCATTCTAAGAAAAGGAATCAATTTAATGATAAATGGATAAAAGGTGATTAATCCTAGTGATTAATATCAATTAATATAATCATACTATAAAATATGAATCCAATACAAAAATTCTTCGATAAAATTGAACCTCTTTTTGAGAAAGGGGGGAAATACGAGAAGTACTATACATTGTACGAAGGTCACCGAACTATTCTTTTCAGACCTAAATTAGTAACATCTAAGAAGGGAGTACAAGTTAGAGATGCAAATGATTTGAAGAGAACCATGTTTACCGTTGTGATCGCCATGATTCCTTGTTTATTATTTGGGATCTGGAACATAGGTCATCAGCATTTCTTAGCTATAGGTGAAACGGCAACTTTTATTCAAAAAATAGGAATCGGTGCTATTCAAGCAATTCCTATTGTTATAGTTTCTTATGCAATAGGATTGGGTACAGAATTTGCCGTCTGTGTTATTCGTAATCACCCGGTTAATGAGGGGTTCTTGGTAACAGGTATGTTAATTGCCTTAATTATGCCCCCAAGTATTCCATTATGGCAAGTTGCTTTAGCAACAATCTTTGCTGTAATCATCGCTAAAGAGGTTTTTGGTGGTACTGGTATGAACGTTTTAAACGTGGCTTTAACAGCTAGAGCATTTTTATATTTTGCTTACCCTACCGATATTTCCGGTGAGGTTTGGACTTATTTAGGTGATGCAACTGCTGTTGATGGGTATTCCGGAGCAACTGCTTTGGCTGTTGCATATGATACAGCTTTAAATGGAACAGGAACCGTGCTTGAATCTTTCTCAGGCTTTTGGGCAGAAGGAATGTATTCATTTAAAAATATGTTCCTAGGTGCAATTCCAGGTTCAATAGGAGAAACTTCTACTTTAATGGTACTGATAGGAGCCGCAATTCTAATCGCTACAGGAGTTGGAAGTTGGAAAATTATTTTTAGTGTATTTGCCGGAGCTTGGTTAATGGGCTTAGGGTTTAATGCTGTAGGGGTTAATGCTTTTATGGATATGCCAGCTCATTATCACTTAGTAATTGGTGGTTTAGCTTTTGGAGCCGTATTTATGGCAACTGATCCGGTATCGGCAGCCCATACAGAAACAGGTAAATGGATTTATGGATTTTTGATAGGTATATTAACGGTAATTATCAGAGTAGTTAATCCTGCATATCCTGAAGGAATTATGCTAGCCATTCTCTTAATGAATGTATTTGCTCCATTAATTGATCATTATGTTGTTGAATCTAATAAAAATAGGAGGTTAAAACGTGCGACAGTCTAATTATTACGTAATATTATTTTCCGTCATACTCACAGTAGTCTTAGGCGGATTGTTAGCAGCTACATCTGAAGGTCTAGGGCCTATTCAGAAAAAATCCATTGAATTGGATACTAAGAAACAAATTTTAGGTGCTGTTTTAGAAGTAACTTCTGAAATGGATGTCATTGAAACCTACAATAAAGCAATTAAATCTGAAGTGACAGATTACGAGGGTAATATTGTTTCTGAAAATGAAAAGGGGGAACCTATCGTTGCTGAGGATGTTAATGTTGAAAAACAATATAAAAAAGCACCAGAAGAAAGACTATATCCTGTGTTTAAATATTATGGTAAAGATGGGGGAGAAGAAATTGAATCTTATATTCTTCCAGTTTATGGTAGTGGTTTATGGGATAATATTTGGGGTTATATTGCATTAGATACTGAAGGAAAAACTATCAAAGGTGCAGTATTTGCTCATGCAGGAGAAACTCCAGGGCTTGGTGCTAGAATTACTGAGGATAAGGTTCAAGCTAGATTTGAGGGTAAAGAACTTTATAACGATCAAGGTGAATTGGTGTCTGTTAAAATGCTGAAAGGTGAAAATAATCCTCCTGGTAAATTGGACGAACATCATGTAGACGGAATGTCTGGAGCCACAATTACAGGTAATGGTTTAAATGATATGTTGAAAAATTATTTCAAGTATTACCAATCATATTTTAACAAAAAAGGGACTACTGCCTCTTTATAATCTAAAGAAATTAAAGATATGAGTACAGAAACTGTAGATAAACCAGTAAAAAAGGAATCGGAAGCTTTTTTCTCTAAAAGGAGAAAAAAGATTGTAACCGATCCATTAAATGATGATAACCCAATTACGATTCAGGTTTTGGGTATTTGTTCAGCACTTGCAGTAACTACGCAAATGAAGCCTACAATGGTAATGTCAATTGCGGTTATTTTTGTAATAGTTTTTTCAAACTTAATCATTTCATTATTAAGAAAATTAATTCCCAATCGTGTTAGAATTATCGTTCAATTGGCGGTTATTGCAACATTGGTAACTTTGGTGAATGAGGTATTGCAAGCATTTGCTTACGATATGTATAAAGAATTAAGTGTATTCGTTGGTTTGATTATCACAAACTGTATAATTATGGGGCGTTTGGAAGCATTTGCCTTAGCTAATAAACCTTATGACTCAATACTCGATGGCTTGGGTAGTGGATTAGGATATGCTTGGATTATATTAGCTGTTGCTTTCTTTAGAGAACTTTTTGGTTCAGGTGCAATCTTTGGTTTTGAAGTACTCAAAGCTATTGGTTTCTCAGCTGATGGCTGGGTTGGAATGGACTATCAAGCAAATGGTATCATGGTAACTCCAGTGGGTGCCTTCTTTATATTAGGGCTTATCATTTGGGTTCAGAGAAATAAAACAGGATACGTAGAAAATTAATCGCTAAAATTTTAGACAATGGATTTAATTAACTTAGGAATAAAATCAATTTTTATAGAGAACATGGTGTTTGCCTACTTCTTGGGTATGTGTTCTTTTTTGGCGGTTTCTAAAAAGGTAAGTACTGCTTTTGGTTTAGGATTAGCCGTAATTTTCGTATTAACAATCACAGTTCCAACGAACTGGTTATTAGGGGAGTTTATTTTGAGAGAAGGAGCTTTAACTTGGTTAAGCAAAGACTTAGCTAGTATTGATTTAAGCTTTTTGAGCTTTATCATGTATATAGCTGTAATTGCATCTATGGTGCAGTTAGTTGAAATGGTTATAGAAAAAACCTCTCCTGCATTATATGGTTCTTTAGGTATTTTCCTTCCTTTAATTGCTGTAAACTGTGCTATTTTAGGGTCATCTTTATTTATGGACCAAAGAGAATATAATTTAGCAGAATCAGCTGTTTATGGTTTTTCTTCAGGAATTGGATGGTTCTTGGCAATTATTGCTTTAGCTGCTATACGTGAAAGATTAAAATATTCGAATGTTCCTGATGGGTTAAAAGGTTTGGGAATTACTATGTTAATTACTGGATTAATGGGCATTGCATTTATGTCTTTTATGGGTATTTCAATATAACAGAATATTTATTAAGATAAATTCAAAGCCTTGATGGACCTCATCAAGGCTTTTTTCGTTGTAAAGAGAAATAGAATTATAATTTAGAATATGCGACAAAGAATTTTTACTAAAATAGCAAGTTTTTTTTTCAGAGGCTTATTATTTGTAGCTCCTATTGCTTTTACAATTTTGGTTATTCAAGCAGTTTTTAATTGGCTAGATGGTTTATTGCCTGTTAATATTCCCGGACTAGGAATTTTAATTTTGGTTTCAGCCATAATAGGAGTGGGCTATTTAGGGACTACTTATTTTATGAAGCCATTTTTTGAAATGTTTGAACACTTTATTACTAAAGTCCCTCTTTTAAGTCTTATTTATAATTCAATCAAAGATTTAGTAGGAGCCTTCGTTGGAGATAAAAAGAAATTTAATGAACCCGTCATGGTTCAGTTTGATGAAGCTGGAAAAATTTTTAAACCAGGATTCATTACAAGAAGTAATTTAAGTAAAGTAAATATGGAAGGCTTCTGTTCTGTCTATATGCCTCACTCATATAATTTCTCAGGAAATATTTTAGTAGTTAGGAATGAATTGGTTCATCCATGGGATGTTAATAGTACTGATGCCATGAAATTTATTGTTTCTGGGGGAGTGAGTGGAATTGAGGATATGTAATATATTACTATGTATATTAACTAAATGAATTTAAATAACCCATATTATTGTGATTAAAATAATAAAAAATAGTACCTATAAAATAATATAGTAATAAATATCTATTCTTAGTTTTATTGAGCGATGTATGTTATTATATTTATTTTTAGCCAAATGTGCATCATGAATAGGGGAGAAGTTTTGAATGTAAGAACAAAATACAAATCATTAATAAATTCAGGTTCAGTAGGAGATATTATTTCTGCCGTAATCATATGTATTGAATGTATTATTGCATCTTCCGTAATTTTAGTGAATATATTAAACTAACCTCTTTTAATTTACTGCAACTTCCCTTAATTTTCCTTTATGCAAAAGGAAAATCTTTTCACAGTTTATAAATCATCTGCCGGTAGTGGTAAAACTTTTACGCTCACTAGAGAATATTTAAAATTAGCTTTCCAGAATCCTGATCATTTCAAAAAAATATTAGCGGTTACTTTTACCAATAAAGCAACGCAAGAAATGAAAGAGCGGATAATTCAAAATCTTTTTGATTTCTCAAGCAATGTCCCATCCGATATGGGAGAACAATTAAAAAATATTTTAAGATTAACGAATAGCCAGTTACATATAAGGTCTAAGCAATTACTAATATCAATTCTTCATAATTATAGTCGATTTTCCGTACAGACTATCGACCGGTTTTTTCAAAATGTAATGCGTTCCTTTGCCAGAGAATTAAGTATTCAAGGTGATGGTGAATTACTTTTAAATACAGATGAAGTAAGACAAGCCGTTTTGGATCTACTAATGGAAGATATCAGTGACCCAAAGCATATTGCTTTAAAAAATTGGGTCATAGATTTTTCTATCAATAAACTAGAAGATAAAGGTAGATGGGATATCCGTAAAGATATTCTATCCTTCACGGAGGAATTGATGAAGGATGATTTTAAAGTCATTGAAAAAGCCCTGAATAAAGAGATTAGCAATTATGATAAGCTAAAAGTATTTAAAGACAAACTTAATAAAATCATTGCGCAATTTGAAAATACGCTAAATGGAATAAGTGAAAAGTCGTTTCAATTAATTGAAAATAAAGGGCTAACAGTAGAAGATTTTAGTTTTGGGAAATCTGGAGCTATTAATTTTTTCAATAAGATTAGCACTCGTGATAAGGTTTATGATTTATCTGAGCTTGTAAAAGGAAGAACAAAAGCTGCAATTGAAACGGAAGGTGAATCCTTAGCTACTAAAACTTCTAAAAAGAAAGAGCTTATTGTTCAAGTTTCATCAGAAGGATTAATAAGTTATTTCCATGAAGCAATTGAATACATTCAAAAGAATCTAAGTGAATATCGTTCAGCTGAAAATATTCTAAAAAACATTTATTTAATAGGTATTACACAGCATTTTAATCATAGAATGCAGGAATATAAAAAGGAAGAGGGTATTCAATTTCTTTCCGACACTACTCAATTTTTAAATCAGATAATTGGAACTGATCCAGCAGAAAGCCCTTTTGTTTATGAAAAAATGGGTAGTTTTTATGACCATTTTCTTATTGATGAATTTCAAGATACATCCACTTTACAATGGCAGAATTTCAAACCCTTAGTAGAGAATTCTCTGGCTGAAGGGAATGAAAATTTGGTGGTTGGAGATGTAAAGCAGTCCATTTACCGATGGCGAGGCGGAGATTGGAGGTTGCTTTTGAAAGGCTTAAAAGAGGATGTTTCTCCAGCATTTTATCATGAAGATGCCTTAAGCCATAATTTCCGAAGCAAACCTAAGGTAATTGATTTTAATAATACTTTGTTTTCTGCTTTACCTCAAATCATAAAAGCTCATGCGGTAAATAAGACCTCCAATAGTTTCACTGAGGATGTTGAGTATTTATTGCAAGATTTACCAGATGCTTATAAAGAAGTGTATCAAGAAAAGAAGAAGGTATATCCATATGATGGCTTTGTAGAGCTACAATTTTTTGTTGAGGAGGAAACAAGCGAGGGTGAAAAAATTAGTTGGAAAGAAAATGCTCTTGTGAAGTTCGTTCAGGACTTGGAGCGTTTACAGGATGCCGGAATACAACTTAAGGACGTAGGGATTTTGGTAAGAAGAAAAAGGGAAGGAATAGAAATTCAGGATTTTCTGGAGAAGTACAGAAAAGAAAATCCGCAGAAAGCAAAAGAATACAAATACAATATCATTTCAGATGAAACCTTGCTCTTGTCAAGCGCTCACATTGTGAATTTCCTTTTGAATTGCTTTCAATATTTATACACAGAGGATAAAATTGCGCTGGCTCAAATTAAATTCTATTACCAGAAAAT
>NZ_JAGXGF010000070.1 GCF_024636815.1 Marivirga sp. | reverse complement strand
GTCCTAGGCGTAATGAAAATGATGGATCAGGGAGAAGCAGATGATAAAATTATAGCAGTTGCTGCAAATGATATGTCTGTAAATCATATGAATGATATTAACGACTTACCTCCTCATACTTCAAAAGAAATGCAAAGATTCTTTGAGGATTATAAACAACTTGAAAACAAAAAAGTGGTGGTAGAGGATTTCTTTGATAAAAAAGAAGCCCATAAAGTAATCGATGATAGTATTTACCTTTATGATAAAACTTTCAGAAAGTAAATTAGCATCTTAATTTTAAAATAGATGTTAAAAAAAATAGTAATAAAATATTAATTTTCTGCTCAAATAAATCGGTGAGACTGTCCCCTTGAGGTGACTACAGGGGTGTTGCTAGATTAGTAGAGAAGAACATTAATTAATCAAAAAAGGCTATCTAAAATTCAATTAGACAGCCTTTTTAATTTGTAAACTTTTCCAAAGTTGGTATTGCTATAATTAGCAATAAGTTCTGACTTTCTTAACCTTTTTGAACTTTGGAAAAGTTTTTCAATTCCAACTATTACATCCTAGAAACTTTTCCACCAGAACCTGAATCAACATCCACTATTGAAGGCTTTCCTCCATAGGTTATTTTTCCAGATGAGGAAGCTTTTGCAATAAGCTTTTCCTGCACATTCAATTCTATTCTTCCAGATGAACTTGCCGCTAGATCAGCATTATCACAGCTAAATTCTGATGCATCAATTCTTCCTGAACTGCTTACCTGTGCTTTGAAATTTTCAGCATTTCCATCTAAGGTAAATCTACATGAACTGCTTACTTTAGCTTCTACATTTCCAGCCTCAGCTGATAATGCAATTCTTGCTGAGCTTGATCCTGATACTTCAATGTTTGTTGCTTTCACATTCAAATCCATTCTAGCTGAACTTGAACCTTTAATTTCAACATTATTCCCTTCAATTAAGTCTTCTGATGTCATTCTTGAAGAGCTACTAGCTTTTAGGCTTTCCAATTCCTGAAAATAAACAGTCACTTCTACCTCTATATTTCTGAATGTCTTGTTAGAAGCCATTTCAATTCTCAAATCTCCACCTTTCACATCGGTAATTACATCTTCCAATTCGCCAGTGGTGCTTACTTCTACTTTTGGCTCACTACCTTTTTTCAAAGTAACTCTGATGCTTTGAGAAGAAGAAACAGAAGTAAAATCTGATAAGGAGCGCATTTCAGTTTCTTGAGCCTGCGCCTGAAATGTAAACAGAGCAAGTACAAATACTAATATTATATTTTTCATGTTTTTATGGGTTTGTTTCTCATTAAAGATGCGAGAAAATAAAAGAGGTTGCATCATGGTATGAAAAATATTTCAGAATATTTCTAACCCATGTTCGGTGTGCCACCGACTGGCGTGGTTAATGCGATTAAGTTAAGTTTTGAAGCCTCATCTTTCACTGCTATCTTGAAAAATAACCTTGGTTATTTTCTTTTGTGTTCTCTTACCTCTTTTCCCGTAAATACGGGACAAGTCGTGGTTAAAAGGTAATGTTTGTTAATCTATACAACCGGTAGGATTTTCGCTAAAGCGAAAAACTTGATAGTGAAATATACCTTAAATTAATAGCATTGTAGGGGTGGCTAGGGGATTTTTCGATCTAAAAAAATAGGAGCATAAAAAAAGCACAGTAAAATAAATCTGCTGTGCTTAATCTTTAAATATATCTTAATTGTATTAAAATTTATTCAATACTTTATCGACTTCTGAATCAGGATTTGCACATTTTTCTCCGGGTTGTTTTCCGCAGAAATTGCATGCTTCACCATCTTTATTTAAAAATGGGCTTTGTGAGGCACAAGTTCCTTTAAATTCTCCGTTTTTTATAAATATCAGTCTAACTGACATTAAAATAAAAAACGCTCCAATTAATCCGATTGCTAATAAAAAAGTAGTCATATTTTTAATTTTAAGGGCATTTTATCATCCCTGATAATCAATTTACAAATTTAACACTCTAATTTCATAACGCCTACTAAGAAAGCAAAGTTTCTTTAGCTTAAAGATATTCTAATTCATTTGTTAACTCTGAGTTATTGTTATTATTCATTATGGGGTTATAATTTATTCGGCTTAAATTGCATTTTCCCAAATGCCTAAAATTAGCTATGAAAAAAGAAGTACAAAAATACCCAGATGCAAGAAGAGAAGATAAACTGCAAGCCTTTGACAGATTACTCACTATCATGGATCAGCTTCGGAATTTATGTCCATGGGATAGGAAGCAAACCATTGAAAGTATCCGTCATTTGACCATTGAAGAGACTTTCGAGCTATCGGATGCTATACTGGAAAATGATTTGGAAGAAATCAGAAAAGAATTGGGTGACATTATGCTTCATATGGTTTTTTATGCTCGTATGGCAGATGAACAAAAGGCTTTTGACATGGCGGATGTACTCAACGGTATTTCCGATAAACTTATCAATCGTCATCCTCATATCTATTCTGATGTGGAAGCCAATGACGAACAGGCAGTGAAAGAAAATTGGGAAAAAATTAAGCTGAAAGAAAAGGGAAATAAATCAGTTTTGGGAGGGGTACCCAAATCATTACCGGCATTGATTAAATCTATCCGGATACAGGAAAAAGCCAGAGGGGTAGGTTTTGATTGGGATAAAAAAGATCAGGTTTGGGGGAAAGTAGAAGAAGAAATTCAAGAATTCAAAACTGAAGAAGAAGCAGGGAATCAGGAAAAAGCTACTGAGGAATTTGGGGATTTAATGTTTAGCCTGATTAATTATGCTCGCTTTGCAGGAATCAATCCTGAAGAAGCGCTAGAAAAAACTAATAAGAAATTCATAAAGAGATTCAATTACCTTGAGTCGGAAAGTAAGAAAGAAGGGAAACAAATTTCAGAAATGAGTTTAGAAGAAATGGACGTTTACTGGGAGAGGGCTAAGAAATTGTAGGGCTTACTTAGGTAGTATATTATTTATTTCATTTTTTTTATACTTAATGCAATGTTCTTGCGTTTGTATTGCAGGTGTATGAATAATCATGTTCAACTTATAGATTCCTTTATAGGCTCTATTTAAAATGATTATTCACTATGGAACATTTCAAAAATGCTACTCGCAATTTGTATGCTAAACGACCTCTATTTTTCAATATTGGTTTAGTCTTAGCCATTAGTCTTTGTTTTATTGCCTTTGAATTTAAGGTTTTTATTAATGAGGAAGAGAAAGTTGATTTTCCCGATGATGAAATTGTAATTTTTCTGAATGATGATGTAATCCGGACTTCTCAACTACCTAAGCCTCTGCCTAAAAAATTACCTGAACCTAAAGGTGATGTCAATATCGTGGAGGTAGAAGAATTGACTAAACCGGATGAAAAAAAGGAAGAGGTTGATATAGATGATTTAATTAATCCAGGGGAAGAATTCAAAATGCCTGAAGAGAAAGTAGAGGACAATACTCCCTATGATCCATTCGCATTAGAAGTAAAGCCAAAATTCGGTGGTGGAATGGATGCTTTTTACGAATATGTAGCCAATGCCATTGAATACCCATCTTTTGAACAAAGACAAAATATTCAAGGCAGGGTCGTTTTATCTTTTATCATTGAAAAAGATGGTTCTTTATCCCAAGTTGAAATTCTTAAAGGCGTTTCTGCCGGAATTGATAAAGAAGCAATAAGAGTAATTGAAAATGCTCCAAAATGGGAGGCTGGAAGACAAAGAGGGCAAGCCGTAAGGGTGAAAATGACTATCCCTATTTATTTTCAATTAAGATAATTAAAACCAATAGAATGAGAGCTTTCAAGCTTTCATTCTATCCTTCTAATATTATACTTCCAGAAAATCTAAGTCGGATTTTCGATACTAAAATTTATAGATATTATCATTTTCATTTACCATTTATGGAAGAGACCATTAGAATTCTAAAGAATCAGTCTGAAATCCGTAAATTTACATGATTCGATTTTATCTATTTGAAAAAGCAATTTATCCTCATAACGCTTCTCTTTTGTCTTTTAGCTCCGGCTATAGTGACCTACCTATGGCTAAACCACCAAAAGAAACAAATTAAAAGAGAGTTGAAAGGAAAAATCATAGACGGGATAGATAAATCAGAGCTGGTTTTCATTCAATTAAGTAAAGCTGAAGCAAGGGAACAGCTAGATTGGGAACACTCCAAAGAGTTTGAATTTAAAGGAGAGATGTATGATGTGGTGGAATTTGAAGAAACTGCTGATAGTGTGAAATACTGGTGTTGGTGGGATCATGAAGAGACAAAATTAAACCTACATTTAGCTGAAATAGTGAATAATTTATTAGGAAACCAGCCAGATAAAAAAGAAAAGCAACAAAATCTGATTTCATTTTACCAATCGCTATTTTCAGAGAAAATCTTTCAATGGCAGACACTACAATTTGCGAATGTTTCAAATCAGATAACTAAATATCAATTTATTCAGAAGGAATTTATTAATTCTATACCCTCTCCACCTCCCCAATTAGCAGTTTAGATTTTTCATTTTGTATTGTTGCTTTACTATTTAGAAGAGTTTTCAAATCTATTGTATTCAGCAAGAACATTCATTTTTTAATTATTTATAAACTGAAGATTTATAATGAGGAATATTTTATTGCTCTGTTTGTTTTTGGGCAGCTCTTTTATAGCCTATTCCCAAACAGTTACGGTCAGAGATGTCCAAACTTCCGAACCTATTGAAATGGTAACCATTGTTAGTGAGGAAAGGAATGAATTTATTAGTACTAACAGTCAAGGGAAAGCAGATATTTCAGCTTTTGCAGGAACCTCTAAAATTCAAGTTCAAAGACTAGGTTATCAGATCAAAACATTGAGTTTTGATGAAATCAGTGCTTCAGATTTTATTGTTGAGCTGAGAGCAAACAATTTCAATTTGAATGAAGTCATCGTTTCGGCTACAAGGTGGAGACAAAATTCCGGAGACATACCTTCAAAAGTAATCTCTATTTCGCCAAAAGAAGTGGAATTACAAAACCCTCAAACTGCAGCTGATTTATTGGGTGTTTCTGGAAAAGTGTATATCCAAAAAAGTCAGCAAGGAGGAGGAAGCCCCATGATTCGAGGTTTTGCTACTAATCGCCTACTTTATACAGTAGACGGTGTTCGAATGAACAATGCGATTTTCCGCGGTGGAAATATCCAGAATGTTATCAGTCTTGATCCCTTTGCTACAGAAAATGCGGAAGTGTTATTTGGCCCCGGTTCTGTTATTTATGGAAGTGATGCTATAGGAGGAGTCATGAGCTTTCAAACCCTAAGTGCTGAATTATCCAATACAGATGATGTGCTAATTTCAGGAAAAATAAATACCAGGTTTTCCTCAGCGAATAAGGAGAAGACACTTCATGCAGACATAAAATATGGTTGGAAAAAATGGGCTTTTGTGACCAGTGCAAGTAACTGGGATTATGATCATTTAAGACAAGGTGAAAATGGACCTGATGATTATTTAAAAATATACCATGTAGAAAGGATCGAGGGAGAAGATCGTGTGGTCGAGCAGGAGGATCCTTTAATTCAAAATCCTACAGCTTACTCCCAAAAGAATTTGATGCAAAAAGTAAGATTTAAACCTAATGAAAATTGGGATTTTCAATATGGGTTTCATTATTCTGAAACTTCGGATTATGGGCGTTATGACAGACTTAATAGAGTAATGAAAGGTAATCCTCGCTACGCAGAATGGAAATATGGTCCACAAAAATGGGTGATGAATAATTTGAGTATTTCCCATTCTAATCAAACTAAAATTTTTGACCAATTATCTGTTCGCTTAGCGCATCAACAATTTGAAGAAAGCAGAATAGACCGCAATTTTCAAGATGAAATTAGAAGAATCAGAGCTGAAAAAGTAGATGCATATTCTGTCAATATTGATTTTATTAAGAAATTAGGTAAGAAAAGTACTGTGTTTTATGGCAGTGAGTACATTCTTAATGATGTTGAGTCAGATGGCAAGCAAGAAAATATAATATCTGGGAATTTTGAGGATTCACCTTCCAGATATCCTCAAGCTATCTGGAGTTCAATGGCGGTTTATACGAATTATGAATATAAACCATCTGATAAATTTACCATACAAGCTGGTATTCGATATAATCAATTTTTATTGGATGCTGAATTTGATACCACATTTTATTCATTTCCTTTTACGCAAGCTAACATCAATAATGGGGCACTAACAGGAAGCTTGGGGATGGTTTATCATCCAGGAGATTCATGGTCTGTTAACGCTAATTTTGGTACGGCATTCAGAGCACCCAATGTAGATGATGTTGGGAAAATATTTGATTCAGAACCTGGGGCAGTCGTAATTCCTAATCCAGAATTGACTGCAGAATATGCTTATAATTGGGATATAGGAATCGCTAAGGTCTTCAATGATTTTCTAAAAGTAGATTTCACTGCTTATTATACTATTCTCAATAATGCTATGGTTAGAAGGAACTCTCAATTAAATGGGCAGGATAGCATTATCTTCGATGGTGAACGAAGTCAGGTTCAGTCTATTCAAAATGCAGCCATAGCTAATGTATATGGTGTTCAGGCAGGAATGGAAATGAAATTTCCCGGAGGAATAAATTTTTCTTCAGATTTGAATTATCAAATTGGTGAAGAAGAATTGGATGATGGATCAGTAAGCCCTTCAAGACATGCTCCACCTTTATTTGGAACTACTCGTTTAAATTTCAAATCAAATGATTTATTGGTTCAGCTTTACGCTAATTATCAATCAGAACGTGAACATGCCGAATTAGCGGTCGAAGAGAGAGGGAAAACTGATATTTATGCCCTGGATGAAAGTGGTAATACATATGCGCCTTCTTGGTATACCTTAAATTTTAAGATGAGTTATGAACTTTGGGAAAATTTTAGCTTAAGTACAGGTGTTGAAAATATAACAGATCAGCGTTACAGACCTTACAGTTCAGGAATGTCTGCTCCTGGAAGAAATTTTATTTTATCTGTTAGAATCGGTTTTTAAATATAGTGGAAAGGATAGCATTTTTTTAATACAAAACATACTAGTGTATTATAAGGATTACTGTCTATCTTGCCCTTTATAAAACTAAAAATTTATTATGAAAAAACTATTATTACTATTAATCACAATTACTATTGGCCTTCAATTTAAAGCCGAAGCACAAATGGATTCTTCTAAAATTTACCATAAAGCTACTGTAGCTTATGAAAATGGAGATGTAAAAGATGAAGTTGTGTATTTCAGCACAAGTAGTCCTTTTCAAATTCAACGTACATTACGAATAGCAGAAAAAGATTACTATAATGAGCGTATGGATGCTGGAAAGAGAATTCAATTCAGGAAACTTGAAAAGATTAAGCCAAATGATGTAAAGTCTGTAGATATTCATGGTGGACCTACATTTGTAACCAAAAAATATGCTGATTTATCAGAAATAGGATTTAATTCTATCCCCAAAAATTATCTTTTATATGAAGTAATAGGAGGCGATATCCAACTTTATTTACTTTTTCATGAAAGCATGGTTGTTACTAGTGACGAAATATTAAACGACAGCACAGCCGAGGAAATGGCTAAGGCGAAATTGTTTGTGAACAGTGATTTGATTATTGTTAAAGGTGATGAAAATGCGAAACATATCGACACTATCAAAATTACTGATTTTATAGACGATAATGAGCAAATAATGGAGGCGTATGAAAATGATGAGTACCCAGTTGTTAAAGGATCTTACAGTTCGAGACTTAAAGGTTCTTCATATAATCAATTTCAAGGTTTTGAATCATTAATAAAATTAGTGGCAGATTATAATACTGCTGAATGATTTAAATTTCATTTATAAAAACACCTAAAGGCTATTCATTTTTATGAGTAGCCTTTTTTGTGATAAAAAGACAATATTTAAAAATTTTGATCTCAACTTATAGGAGCTAACCAAATTCCAAGTCGATTGCATAATGTTCTATTTACTTTATAATTACGGCTTATTATTCGTAATTTTGCAGCTTGATTGAGGAATCTATATGAATAAGTTAGAACAAGAGATAAGCAAGCGTAGAACTTTTGGCATCATAGCCCACCCGGATGCTGGGAAAACCACTTTAACGGAAAAACTTTTACTTTTCGGAGGAGCTATTAACAAAGCTGGAGCTGTTAAATCCAATAAAATTGATACCGCAACCAAATCCGATTGGATGGAAATTGAAAAGCAGAGAGGTATTTCTGTGGCTACTTCCGTAATGGGTTTTGAATATAAAGATTTGAAAATCAATTTGCTTGATACTCCAGGTCACCAGGATTTTGCAGAGGATACTTACCGAACGCTTACTGCCGTGGATAGTGTAGTCATGGTAATAGATTGCGTGAAAGGGGTAGAGCAACAGACGGAAAAGTTGATGGAAGTTTGTCGTATGCGAAATACTCCTGTGATTTGCTTTATCAATAAACTCGATAGGGAAGGAAGAGATCCTTATGATTTGCTCGATGAAATAGAAGAAAAATTGGACATTCAGGTTCGTCCGCTTACCTGGCCAATCGGTATGGGAAAAACCTTTAAGGGCGTTTATAATTTATTCACTAAAAATTTGTTGCTGTATAAGCCCAGCAAACAGCAATTAACTGCCGAGGGTTTAGAAATTGAGGATTTGAGTGATGAAAGGTTAAATGCAACTATTGGGGATACATTGGCTGATCAATTGAGAGAAGATGTAGAGCTGATTGAAGGCGTTTATCCCGAATTAGATAAGGAAGAATATTTATCAGGAAAAGTGGCGCCTGTATTTTTCGGATCGGCTATCAACAGTTTTGGCGTAAAGGAAATGTTAGATACTTTTATCAACATTTCTCCTCAACCTAGAGAAAGAGAGACCGAAGAGAGAGTAATTAAGCCAAATGAAGATAAATTTTCTGGTTTTGTATTTAAGATTCATGCCAATATGGATCCAAAGCACAGAAACCGAATTGCATTCGTTCGTATTTGCTCAGGTAAATTTCAAAGGGGGAGCAGTTATTTGAATGTTAGACACGATAAAAAATTCCGTTTTTCTAATGCTACAGCCTTTATGGCACAAGATAAAGAGACAGTAGATGAAGCCTACCCTGGAGATATTGTAGGTTTGTTTGATACTGGAAACTTGAAAATTGGAGACACCTTATCGGAAGGTGAAAAAGGCACTTATAAAGGAATTCCTTCATTCTCTCCTGAGATTTTCAAGGAAGTAATCAACAAAGACGCCATGAAAACCAAGCAATTGGATAAAGGCTTAACGCAGTTGATGGATGAAGGAGTAGCACAATTGTTTACTTTCGAAATGGGAGCCAGAAAAGTAGTGGGAGTAGTTGGTAATCTTCAGTTTGAAGTAATCCAGCACCGTTTGAAAAATGAATATGGAGCTTCCTGTGAGTTTGCTCCTATGAATTTATACAAAGCATGTTGGTTCAGCAGTGCAGATAAAAAGAAGTTGGATGAATTTGTGAAATCAAAGTATCGCCATATCGCCAGAGATAAGGACGGTAAAATGGTGTTTATGGCTGAAACAAAATCCTGGCTTCAAATGGTAGAGGATAATTTTCCTGAAATAGATTTCCATTTTCAATCGGAATTTTAATCTAGAATCGAGAAGGGAGCTTTTCAACATTTTTGTTTGAAAAAGCCTATTTTTTGGATATAATATCAACTTTATTTCCAATTATTTCTTTTTCCAATTTGACTGAATTTCCCTTTTGGGAATAAGGGGCTTCAAAACTTCGTCACTTTAATATATGTATTATACCCAAATTTTACGACTTTTGTCTCTATGAACTATCAGGAGTTTTTACAAATAGTAATGTATGAAGATAATCACCTTTTGGTGGTGAACAAGCCTTCAGGTATGTTGGTACAAGGCGATCAAACTGGAGATACTCCAATTTCAGAACATGCTAAGGAATACATAGCCAAAAAATATGACAAGCAAGGGAAAGTATTTTGTGGAACCCCTCACAGAATTGACCGACCAGTAAGTGGGACGCTTGTTTTAGCTCGGACTTCCAAGGCTTTGGAACGAATGTCCAAAATGTTTCAAGAAAGAGAAGTAGATAAAACCTACTGGGCTATTACTGAAAAAAGACCGCCTAAAACAGAAGATACCATTACCCATTGGCTTAAGAAAGATACTACTAAAAACCTTACTCATGCTCATATGAGTGATAAAAAGGGAGGTTTGAAGTCCACCTTAACTTATCGCTTAGTACGTGCATTAGGAGATAGAAATTTAATAGAAGTTAAACCTTTAACCGGTAGGCCACATCAAATTCGGGTGCAATTAGCCAGAATTGGATGCCCTATTATTGGAGATGTAAAATACGGTTTTCCGAAACCAACAAAAGATGGATCAATAGCCTTGCATGCAAGATCGATTAGTTTTGAGCATCCTGTAAAAAAAGAGCCTTTCAATGTGGTAAGCCCAATACCAAAAGCTTTTGTGTGGTCATTTTTCGAAGATGTTGTTTAAAATAGAAAAAGATAATTTTACCATTTGTGTAAATACTATTGTAATCATATTAGAAATTTTAGATGTTTCTGTAAAATCCATGATTATGAAGAGAATTTTATTTTTATCTACCTTTACTTTATTATTTTATTTTTCTGCTTTTACTCAAAATCATCATTCAGATTCTGTTCATATAGCTGGAATTATCCAAGATGTTTTTGATGGTATGCGTGAATCGGATACTACTAAAATGGCACCTCATATGCATTCAGATGTAAAAATGCAGAGCCTCAGTGTGAATGGAATTGGTAATAAAGTAAGTCAGCTAACAGGGCCCCAAGGCTGGTTAAATGCAATAGCAAATAATACCGATGCAATTTATGATGAACAGGTTGATAATCTAAGAATATTATCAGATGGGGCAGTTGCCACGGCATGGATGGATTATAAGTTCTATTTAGACAAGGAGCTAAGTCATTGCGGGGTCAATTCATTTCAGTTCATCAAAGTAGATGGAAAATGGAAAATAATTTATATTATTGACTCTCGAAAAAAACAAAACTGTCATTAATTAAACTATAACCTAAATTTAATTTAACATGGAAAATCAAGAAGTAGAAGTAAATAATAGTCAGCATTCATTGAAATGGGGAGCTATCCTTGGTTTAATTTCAGTCATAATTACATTGATAATTTATTTGATTGATATTACAATAATGGTGCAATCATATATGCCATTTATATTACTTGTTATATTTCTTGGGGTTCCAATTTATGCTGGGAGAGACTTCCGAACGCAGATTGGTGGTTATATGAGCTTTAAAGATGCATTTTTACATGCTTTTGTGATTTTAGCCATAGGAGGATTTATTGGAACTGTTTTTGATTATTTATTATTCAACGTTATAGATCCTGAAATTATTCCAATCCTTATAGAAGTACAGATGGAAAATGCGATGAAAGCAATGGAAGTATTTGGAGGACAAAATACGGATATGATTGATGGAATGGCAGAAAGTATTGAAGAGGGCTATACACTACAAGGCCAGGCATTAGGGTTCCTTTGGAAATTAGTACTATATGCAATTGGCGCATTAATTGTTGGAGCAATTAACAAAAAGAAAAATCAAGAAGAGGAATTTTAAATTCATCAAAACCCGCCTAAAAAGCCATTCAATGCCAAATTGAATGGCTTTTTTATTGTCCTAAATATAAGAAAACGAACTCTTTCTCATTTTTTCAGTATTTAATAAGGATATAGATTGTCCAACAAAATGTGGGTTCAGTCGAAAAAGTAATTGGTATTTACACGCTGAATTATTTATTGTCTATATTGGCATCTTCAAAATAAAGATATGATGAACTATTTCAACAAGTCTTTTTATATAATTTTAATATTAGTGATCAGTTTGACATGGGCTTGTTCCACTAAAACAGATTCTCAATCACAAGATTTATCCTACGCTATTGAACCAGTAGATTTCGATTTTGATAAAATCAAAGAAAGAGGATATTTAACTGCCGTAGTGGATAATAGCGCTACTAGCTATTTTATCTATAAAGGGCAGCCAATGGGTTATGAATATGAAATGTTGAATTGGCTGGCAGATGATTTGGGAGTGGAATTAAAAATAATTAAAGACAATAGCATTTCTTCAGCACTTGAAAAAGTTAATAGAGGGGAGGCTGATATTGCTGCTTTTAATTTAACAGTCACTAAAGAAAGGAAGCAATACGTTGATTTTACAAATCCTTTATATTTTGTAAGACAGGTATTGGTACAGAGAAAGCCAGAGAATTGGAGGCAAATGAAAATTCATGAAATTGAAAATGAACTTCTTAGAGATCCTATTCAATTAACTGGAAAAGAGGTTCATGTGCGAAAAAGTTCTTCCTTTTCTACTCGGTTAGCTAATCTTTCAGATGAAATTGGTGGTGATATAGTGATAATTGAAGATAGCAGCAGTTTGGAAACAGAAACTTTGATAAAAATGGTAGCGGAAGGTGAAATTGAATATACAGTTGCTGATGAGGATGTTGCTATGTTAAACGCTACTTACCATCCTATTTTGGATGTAAAAACTCCAGTTAGTTTCTCTCAGCAAATCGCATGGGCGCTAAGATCTAATGCGGATACCTTGGAGACTAAAATCAATTCCTGGTTAGAAGAAAGGCAAAAAGAAACAGACTACTATGTGATCTATAATAAATATTTCAAAAACCTTAAGAGATCAGCTAATAGATCATATTCAGAATTCTCATCCGTTAGTGGTGATAAACTTTCTCCCTACGATGAAGAAATTCAAGCAACTGCAGCTGAAATAGGGTGGGATTGGAAATTGTTGGCAGCATTAATTTATCAAGAAAGCAAATTTGACCCTAATGTAAAATCATGGGCTGGTGCTAAAGGATTAATGCAAATGATGGAGCCAACTGCTCATGAATTTGGAGCCACGAATTTATATGATCCAAATGAAAGCCTAAAAGCAGGAGGGAATTATATTAATTGGTTACAAAAAGCTTTTAAAAAGCATGTTGAAGATAGTGTTGAAAGACAGAAATATATTTTAGCAGCTTATAATGTAGGTATTGGTCATATGCAGGATGCGATTCGCCTGACTGAAAAATATGGTGGAGACCCCACTAAATGGGATAATAATGTTGAGAAATATTTATTATTAAAGTCTCAAAAGAAATATTATAATGATCCAGTAGTAAAATATGGCTATTGTAGAGGAGAAGAACCAGTAAATTACGTTAAAGAAATACTGGAGAGGTATCAGCAATACGAATTATTATTAAATTCACCGGAAGTTGAGGATGATTCAAAAGCCCCAGTTATTTAGCGTTTAACTTTTATTTTAATTATGAGATGTCAAAAATAGATCAACTTTTTAAGGAATACACAGAAGAGCGTTTTATCAATTTGAATAAAGAGCAATTTGTTTATATTGTTAATCTTTTTCCTGCCCTGAGAGTGGTAATGTCGGATGGTATAGTTGATCAAGATGAATGGGTGACCGTAAAAAGGCTGGCCAAAATCCTAGGAGATGAATTTGCGTCAGAAGATTTAGGTGAAGAGAAAGAAGAAAATCTGATGCTTATTTACAGGGCCGAGTTTCGTCACTTAGTTAAAAATCTTGATAAATGGCAAGATAAATTTTTAGCCGCTTTAAAGGATTATTTTAATGAAAATGAGCCTTCAAAAGAATTTGTTGTTGAAACGATGTATCTATTTGCCAGTGCTTCTGATGGTGTTTCAGAAGAGGAAAATGAAGTCATTGAATATTTAACCAAGGAATTAGGCTTGGAAGATATCGAGCTTTAAACTCTAATAGAAAGCTATTTGAACTTAGCGCTATTTACCATTTTGTTTAGTATAATTTTTATTTTCTCTAAATCTTCTCTTTAAAAGATAAAAAGCTTCATTGAAATTAATTTCAATGAAGCTAATGTGTTATATTAAATGTTTAGGTAAAAAACGTGATCAACTGTTCTTGGAAATTGAATTCTAAATTAAAAGACTCTAATTGAAATTTGTATATACGTTTATTACTCCCCAATTTCCACATCAATTATATTATCGTCCTTTTTTCTATCTATTAATTTGTTAAGTGGGTCGACACCTGCTTTAACCGGCTCACCCTTAACTTTTAAGGTAATGGTGTGCTCTCCAGGTGCTATTTTATGCTTTTCCAGGTACAGAGGGTTAGTTCTTTTTCTGCCGCTTTCATCTTTATCTTCTGCAGCAAAAACACCAATATCCATATAATCACCCTGATAATTGGCTGGAGTTTCTTGACCAGTACTATCTGCATATAACTTTTGTGAAGTTAATTTGATAGTTACCTCATAAGTATCTTCATCCAGTTTCTTAGCAGTTGCAGTCTCAGCCTTATTTTCATAAAGTGTTATTCTTTTCCAAGTATCTTCCAGATAATACTTTAAACTGTCAGGCGTAACCGATTCAAAATGTCGATATAAATCGTGACTGCCTGCAAAAGGTGGAGTTTCTTTATGGGCAAATTCATCTCTAAAGCCTCGAATTGCTTTATTCATCAAACTATCACCTATGAAATCACGCAATCCATAAAGAATCAAACTACCTTTTCTATACCATTGATAAGATCTATTACAATCAATAAATACATTTTCCTTCTTTGATTCGAATGCTCTTCCTCTTAAATAGCCATTTAATTCATCCTCAAGGAATCTTTTCATATTCGCCTTCCCATATTTCCTTTCTGACAATACTAATGCAGTATATTCTGCCAAGGATTCTGAAATGAGATTGGCACCGCGGGTAGAGTTAGGCACCACCTGATGCCCCCACCATTGGTGTGCTAATTCATGGGCAGTTACAAAATAAGCATAATCAAAATCATCAGGATCACCGAAATCAGCTATCCAGCCAAAGCCCTCAGAATAAGGTACTGTGTTCGGGAATGACTGAGCAAAATTTGCATACCTCGGAAATTCCAAAAGCCTCATTTGCCTAAATTGATAAGGACCATAAACCTCGGAAAAATATTCAATCCCATCTTTAAAGGCGGCAGAAAAGCGATCTAGGTTATAATCGTGTGAAGCCAGATGGAAAATTTCAATATTGACATCAGTTGCATTAGGCATTTTTGCTTTATCAGTATAAACTGCATAATCAGCAGAAACTAAGTTATAGAATAAATCGATTTTAGAATCCTGTACATAATGAAAATATCTTCTATCCCCATCTGTCCATTCTTTTTGTAAATATCCTGGTGCAACCGCAATTTGATCTGTTGAAGTACCAACTGTAGCCTCAAAAGTTACTAAGTCAGCATCATCATTAAATAGCATAGTCCTCATTCCATATGGATCATCATGTGGTGGTAATTCATCTATCTTTTCAGGGAGATCATATTTCTTTCGCTTTTCATCACTACTCAGTTCTGAACTAGCACTATATCCAATTGAAGGCATACTTTGGCCAATAAATGTCCCGTTGTACACTATTTCTCTAGAAAAACCACTATTGACAAAACCTGTATTAGTTAAGGCGGAATGAAAATCCAATTCTAAAGTATCACCTGGCTGCATTGTATTTGGCAAGGCATAAATCTTGTACCAAGGTTTTACTTCTTTTTCTCCAAAAATCTGAAATTTAGGTTTGTCATATGATAAAGGAAAACGATAAGAAAGTGTATCCCCTTTATAAAGGGCATGAAAATAACTAGCTCCAGCAAAATTTAAATGCAAAGAATCTATCGGCTCATCAGTTTTATTTACCATTTGAACCTTTATCTCTGAGAATGCATCTCGCTTTTTGGGAAATATTTCGGCATTTACATTTACACTTATGATTTTTGGTTGTGCTATAAATTCATATTGCTTTAACTGTTTTTCATAGTCTGCTTGCCGTTTTTCTGATTCAGTCACTGTTAAATAGCCATTGGTGTATACTACCGTTTTAAAAATATAGCTACCAAGACCCAGTGCAACAAAAAGCAAAGCATAAGAGAGTACAGCTGTTGAATTTTTTAGACGGTTCTTTCCTTGATTTAATCTTTTCTTAAAATTGATGTCTGAACCTCTTGCAAAGAAAAGAGAGAAAAATAATATAAGGAAAACACCAAATGCTGTCCAATAAAGATTATACCACAATAATGGAGCTCCAAAATGACCTAATCCATTCAAATCTGACCAGATATAGTTAGGCTTATAGGAGAAAAAGAAAAGATTGAAATTAAAGTCAGCAAAGTCCCTTAAAACGATCATCACTAACCAAATTCCAATACTTACTGCATGACCTGCAAATTTATTGTTCACGATTAAATGGACCGCAAAAATTAACATGAGCATTTGAAGATAGTCAGGGAAAGAGATTAGATAACTATCTACCAAATAAACTCCAATATCATAATTATAATATCCTTTCAGTGTCTGTACAATTAGTCCGACAACTATTGGTAAAGAAGCCAATAAGAGACAAATAGTAGCCATTCCTAAAAATTTTGAGGCAATTAATACACCATCTTTTATGGGGAAAGTGTCACTTATGGAAGAATAACCTGAGCTTTTATCTCTATGTAAAGTTTCTCCACCAAAGAAAACCAGGATAATGAAAACAAAAATAATGTAATCATAGCCCTTAAATTGCATTAAAAAAGAGGTGGAAGGGCGATTTGGTACGCTATAAATGGTGCTGCCAATCCAAAAATCAATTACTAAGAAAACGAGCCCACCTAAAAGAATAGCTCTAAAATAACTGTCTTTCAATACATTCTTGATCTCAATCTTGGATAACGTTATCAAACTTTGGCGTTGGTAAGATTTTGTAAATGACGTAGTTACTTTTTTTAATAGAGTCTTTGCTGAAGAATCCCCACTCTCCTCAACTTGCGATTTTTTGGAAGTAGCTTGAAAGAAATATTTAAAACTGAACCGTATGTAAGAAGCTATGAATAATAAAATACCTATGGAAATCCAGATGATTCTATTAATCAATAAGTTTCCAGATATATCAACACGATAAGAGTTTTGTTCAAAAGGAGTTAAATATTCTACTTGAATAGTGAATGAATTAAGACCTAGTGGATCTAAAATTTGAACTAATTCTTTGTTGTCCAGATCATTTGACAAAAAATTAGTTAATAAATAGAGAATGAAAACAATGATCCCACCTGAATAAATCGCCTTAATATTCTTTGTGAAAATAATTAGAGCGAAAAACAAAGTGGAGAAAAACCATAAATTAGGCACAACTAAACTAATCCATGGCTGGAAATAATTCATGAATAAATTGGGACCATACCTTTCAGCAGGTGTCCATCCTGTGGCAGCTCCAATTATTGTTCCTAGATAAATCCCAACAACTACTCCTAATGAAATAAAGAGCAAAGTGACAAAGGAGCCCCAAAATCGACCCATGAAATAGGCGTTTTTTGAAATCGGTAAACTAAAAAGGAAAGTGCCAGTCTTATGTTCAATATCTCGGTACATTGGTACACCCATAACTGCAGAAGCGATCAGGATACCAAAAATTGATACAACCAGCATTAGATTAGCGATGGTAATTGGTGCATTATGAAATACTTTTTCTGTTGCTGGAGTGCTACCAGAAGCAAAAAGTAAAAGTGATACAAGCAGCAATATTCCAAAGTACATATAGGTAGCAGGTCTGCTAAACCTATACCTCAATTCAAATATGAAAATGTTTAACATGGTCAGTGATGATTAAAGAGTGATAGGATCTACTTTTTTAGAAATGTGACTGAAATACACATCTTCAAGATTGGGTTCTACGTGTTCAAATCCTTCATCAGGATTACTTTCAGACTCTACTCGCAAGGCTAAATTACCTTCTTTCAGTTTAGTGGAGATCACCTTATAATTTTGCTTAAAAGTTTCCAATTCATCCTTTTTAATAATTTTAGCAAAAATATTTTGCTGTAATTGACTCAAGCCATCTGCAGGTTTTCCGTCCATTAATACTTCTCCATTGCAAATTATAGCCATATTAGAACAAAGCGTGCTCACATCTTCAACAATATGTGTTGACAAAATAACTATTGTGTTTTCACCAATTTCACTTAGCAAGTTGTAAAAACGATTTCTTTCTGTTGGATCTAAGCCTGCTGTAGGTTCATCCACAATAATTAGGTTGGGATTTCCAGCTAGAGCTTGTGCTATTCCAAACCGTTGGCGCATACCACCAGAATAAGTCCCTAAAGCTTTTTTTCTATGAGTATATAGATTTACTTTTTCTAATAGGCTGGCCACCAATTCTTTTCGTTCACTTTTGTTGCCTACTCCTTTCATCTGGGCTATATGATCTAACATGACCTCTGCACTTATTTTTGGATAAAGTCCAAAATCCTGTGGTAAGTAGCCCAAACGCTCCCTGATGGCTTGAGGGTTTTCCATTACGTTAATATCATCCAGCATAATACTGCCGGAATCAGCATCCTGCAAAGTTGCTATTGTTCGCATTAAGGTGGATTTGCCAGCTCCATTTGGGCCCAACAAACCAAACATTCCTTTTGGTATAGTTAGTGAAACGTTATTAAGTGCCTGTACTCCATTGGAGTAGGTCTTTGATAAATTTTGGATTGATAGTTGCATATTGCTTTATTAGATTAGTGAAAAAAGAAAGCAATATAATTATTTTTTTATTTAATACAGATGTTTTTATATAAGTGGGGTTGACCTTATGAAAATGTTCTCAATTTTTACTTAGAGTCAATAAATAGGATTATTTATGGTAATTGTAAGTGCAATATTTTAAAAATCTCTTGAAGATTTTTAATCTTAAATTTTAGGAAAGTTAATATGATATTTTGCGGCTAAAAGGTGAGAGGCCATTATAAATGAAGCCGTCACTATAAAAATTAATTTCGAAATAGTTTAATAAAGTGTATAGCATCCCCCCTAATAGGCATACACTTGAATAAATTTCCTTTCTGTAAGTTATCAAGAATCAATGTAAATTTGATTTAAATAAGGGTATAAAAAGACCGAATTTATCTAATGAGTTTATTAATGGCTAACTCCCCCACTTTCGCCATAAGCGAAAAAAAGGGATGGAGGCTAAAATGGCGGGCCAGCGTAGGCATTAGTGGGTAGTAGCATCATTTTACCTAGATTTTTTGCATACTTTTTCATCAATGGAAAAAGTATGAAGCATTAAGCGAGAATTAAAACTCAAAAGTTGGTAATATAATGTTTGATTCTGCTCTCTAAAACACCATAAAATAATGAATAGGTGTCCTTATACCAATAAGATGCACTATTATTTTATTGAGGGAAACAGCCGAAAATAGAATTGTTCACGGAAGTATTATTATCAAGACTCAGTATCTAAAATGAAGGTTTCTATACTTAAATTTTAGGAAAATTAATATGATATTTCACAGCTAATAACCTAGCTGACATTATAAATGATGCAGTTACTATAAAATTAATATCTCTGTCAAGTTGAAAATAGTTCAGCAGAGTGTAAAGCATTCCACCCAAAAGACAAGCACTTGCGTAAATTTCTTTTCTGAAAATAACCGGTGTTTCATTAACCAGCGTATCTCGAATTACACCACCAAAGACGGCTGAGAACATACCCATGATAGCAGCAATTTCCCATCTTACACCCATTGATAATGCTTTTTCTACTCCAGCAACAGTAAATAGGGCTATTCCCATTGAATCAAATAGGCTTAAGGTTTTTCTTAATTTTTGCAGAAATTTATTGAAAAAACTGGTCAGCAAAATCCCAAAGAAAATAGTATATATAATATTGATATCTCCAATCCATGAAAGCGGATAGCTTCCCAACATTATATCCCTTAAAGTTCCTCCACCAATAGCCGTTATAAAGCCTGTAAAACCTGCTCCAAACCAATCTTCTGATTTATCTTTTACCGCCAATGCACCTGAGATGGCAAAAACTAATGTCCCTAAAAGCTCAAGTGCATATTGAATTTGCATAGTTCCTAGAAATTTTAATTACCTATGGTTTGATTTTTTCAATTTTGGAATGAGTTTCCAAATAAACTGGCAAAGCAGCTGATCCATACCAATTGTAAATATCATAAGCCAATAAGTCTGCTTTGATGGCTGGATCAGTTTGTAAAAGCTCCGCTACCTTAGCTTTATCAGGCTCATCAAAAATAAAGATACCACGATAGTCATTGCTGTTTTTGCCTAAAGGACCCGCTATAATTAATTCACCTGCTTCTGCCAAGCGTCCAATATTTTCCATATGTCCACTAAACAAACTATCGACTCTGGCTTTGTCTTCTATGTTTCCAGCACCAGTTTTAAGTATTACTAAAGTATAAGATTTCATTCCATAATCATCGGCTCCCAAAGAATCGGCTAAGTTCTTATCATAATTTGAATTTTGGGACAATACCAAAAATGGAGAAATCAATAAAAGGCAAAGAATTAATATGTTTTTCATGGCTCTAGTATTAAAAATGGATTTTTATCTCAAAAAGTCTTCAATCAAAGTTAAAAATTCTTCAGGTTTTTCAGCATGTATCCAATGGCCAGCACCTTCTACCATTTTAATCCTGGCATTAGGAAAGAAATTGTTGATGGCTATATGATCTTCCGATTGGATATATTTTGAATTTTTACCTCCAATAAATAAAACATCTTTTTCTGTGGTCAACCTTTTTTCTAAGCCTTTGCCTACAACTTCAATGTTTTTTTCTAAAACAGGCAAATTGATTTTCCATTCGAATTCTTTATTCTCATTTCTAGTTAGGTTTTTGAGTAAAAATTGTCTCACACCTTTTTCAGGCACATATTCCGACAATTTTTTATCTGCATCTCCTCTAGATTCAAGCTCGTCTAATTTTAGGCTACATAAACCTTCCAATATAGAATCATGATGAACGGGATATGCTTTTGGTGCAATATCAACCACTACTAATTTATCATATAAATCCGGATGCTGAACGGCAAAATACATAGCAGTTTTTCCACCCATTGAATGACCAATGACATGAGGGTTTTCAATATTATTCGATTCAATAAATTCTTCAAGGTCAGCAGCCATCACCTCATAATTATGTGTTTCATCATGTGGTGAATCACCATGATTTCTCTGATCTACCAAATAAACCTTGAATTTCTCCGATAATTTTCGCCCGATCGTCATCCAATTATCAGAAGAACCAAAAAGTCCGTGTAAAATAATTAATGGCTGTCCGCCATCACCTAATTCTTTATAATTTAATTTCATATCTAAGATTTTTAGATTCTAGAATCTAGAGCTTAGAACCTAGAACCAAGACAATTTTATTTTTATTTTCTTTCTAATTACTGCCGGTCTGACCTGCGGTACTGACCTAATTGCATCCATCACCCAACATCCAACACCCTTCACCCAACTTCCGACTTCGAGCTTCCAACTTCATTCATTCCCCTTTTGGGGGTTAGGGGGCTAACTCCCTCAAATATAGCTGAATAGTATTCTCAAGCCCATAATAAAGCGCATCGCAAATTAAAGCATGCCCGATGCTAACTTCATCCATAAAAGGAATTTGCTCTTTCAAATATTTCAAATTTTCCAGACTCAAATCATGTCCTGCATTAATCCCTAAGCCAATTTCTTGAGCTTTTTTTGCAGCTAAAACAAAAGGCTGCACTGCTTTTTCTCTATCCTTAGCGTAATTGGCAGCATAAGGTTCTGTATAAAGTTCGATTCTATTCGTGCCTATTTTGGCAGCTGCTTCAATCAGATTTAAATCTGTCCCAATAAAAATAGAAGTTCTTACTCCCAAATTTTTCAATTGAGAAATCACATCTTTCAAAAAGTCTTGATGTTTGATTGTATCCCATCCTGCATTTGAAGTTAATACTCCTGGAGGATCGGGAACAAGTGTAGCCTGAGCCGGCTTATTTTTTTCAACTAATTCTAAAAACCGATCATCAGGATAGCCTTCAATATTGAATTCAGTAGTCACTATTGGAGCTAAATCATAAACATCTTTGGTGGTAATGTGTCGTTCATCCGGACGTGGATGAATAGTAATGCCCTGTGCGCCAAAACGTTCGCAATCCTTGGCAACATTGACTACATTAGGGTTTTCACCGCCCCTTGCATTACGCAAAGTGGCAATCTTATTGATATTGACGCTTAAGCTTGTCATAATTTTATTTTTATATGATAACTTTGTCGGCAAGTTAATGATTTTAAAAATTTACTATGAGCTTAAAACAACAAATTGATACGGATATTAAAAATGC
>NZ_JAGXGF010000069.1 GCF_024636815.1 Marivirga sp. | reverse complement strand
TCTTATACCGATATAACCGGCAGAATGGAGCTCCCTCCTATTTGGAGTTTAGGATATCAGCAATGTAGATATAGCTATAAGCCTGACAAAGAAGTATTAAGCATAGCTAAATTCTTTAGAGAAAAAGAGATTCCTGCTGATGTTATTGTATTAGACATTCATCATATGGAGCAATACAAAATCTTCACTTGGGATGGCAAAGATTTCCCGAATCCTAAGAAAATGATCGAAAAGCTGGAGGAAATGGGCTTTAAAGTAGTCGTGATCTGTGACCCGGGAATTAAAATTGAAGAAGGATATGAAGCTTATGACTCAGGTAAAAAGGAGGACGTTTTTATTAAATATCCGGATGGGGAATATTATGAAGGAGAAGTTTGGCCTGGTTGGTGTCATTTTCCCGATTTCACAAAACCAACCGTTAGGAATTGGTGGCAAGAAAAACTAAAAGCTTATACCGATTTAGGCATACTGGGCTTATGGAATGATATGAACGAAATTGCCACTTGGGGCCAATATTTGCCTGATTTGATGGAGTTTGATTATGAAGGAGAAAAAGCCTCAACCCGTAAAGCTAGAAATGTTTATGGAATGCAAATGGCAAGAAGCACATATGAAGGTGCCAAACAAAATTCTCCAAACAAAAGGGTATTTAATTTAACCAGAGCAGGTTTTTCAGGTATCCAAAGATATGCAGCCGTTTGGACTGGTGATAATGTAGCAGATGATGAGCATATGCTCTTGGGAGTTCGATTGGTTAATAGTTTAGGCTTAGCCGGTGTTGCATTTTCAGGTTATGATATTGGTGGATTTGCTGGAGATGCAGATAGCCAACTTTTTGCTAGATGGATTTCAATAGGTGCATTTGCTCCTTTCTTCAGAGGTCATAGTATGATTAATAGCCGGGATTCAGAGCCCTGGGCTTATGGCGAAGAAGTAGAAGAGATTTCCAGAAATTATATCAACCTGCGTTATAAAATGATGCCTTATATTTATTCGGCATTCTATAAAGCGCATGAAAAAGGAATACCTGTTGCAAGAAGCTTAGCAATCTATCATCCGCATGATGAAAAGATTTACCACTCATTGTATGAAAATCAATATTTCTTTGGGCCTGACATAATGGTTGCACCAGTTGCCAGCAAAGTTAACCTGGCGAAAGTTTACTTTCCTGAAGGTGAATGGTACGATTTATTTGATGATACTTTCTACAGAGGAAATCAAGAAGTGATAGTGGAATGTCCTATAGAAAGATTACCGGTTTTTGTAAGAGCTTCAGCCATTATTCCTATGCAGGATAAATTGGAAAATTTAAGCCAAAATCACAATGATTGTCTTCATTTACATATTTATGGTGGGAAAGAAAAAAATCAATATGAATATTATGAAGATGATGGTGAATCATTCAATCATGTAAGTGGTGAATATTATAAAAGAATGATCGAATTCGATCCTGAAAATAGAAAGTTAATATTACAATCTAAAGAAGGTACTTACAATACTCAATATCATAAAGTTAAGTTATTCTTTCATGGGTTTGAAGGGAAAATAAATGGTAAAATACAGGTTAATCATCAAACTATACCGTTGGAAAAAGAGGACTTTAATTTTATAGATCAAATTTCTAATTTCGATCCATTACCCGAAAATGAAAGAATCAATTTAAAGGTAAACGACTTACCAAATGCAGTTTTCAACCTGGATAATGACAAAATTGAGGTCAATTGGTAATTAGATAGTTTTTTAAGTTTTAAATTATTTATGAGAAAATATTTTTTTATAGCATTAATAGCTATCACAACATTTAATTACTCTTGCGAATCCATCCAAGATGAGGTGCAGCAAGATACAATTCTTAGATATCCTGAAAAAGCCAAGGATATGAATATATATGAAGTCAATATCAGGCAATACACTCCAGAGGGTACTATTAATGCATTTATTCCTCATATTGATCGATTAAAAAATATGGGAGTCGATATTTTATGGATTATGCCAATTCAGCCCATAGGTGAGAAAAACAGAAAAGAGCCTTTGGGCAGTTACTATTCTAGTAAAGATTATACCGCAATAAATCCAAATTTTGGAACTTTAGAAGATTTCAATAATCTGGTTAAAAAAGCTCATGAAAAAGATATGATTGTGCTCTTGGATTGGGTAGCCAATCATACCGCTTATGACCATCATTGGGCAGAAGGACACCCAGAATATTACAATTTGGATTCTGCAGGAAATCTCCAATCTCCTGTTGAAGATTGGACGGATGTTGCAGATCTTAATTATGATGATGAAAAATTGCATCAAGCGATGATAAGTGAAATGAAATGGTGGCTCACTGAAGCTGATATTGACGGATTTAGATGTGATATGGCAGGAATGGTACCCAATGAATTTTGGGAGAAAGCCATTGACAGCCTTGAGGCTACAAAAGATGTTTTCATGTTAGCTGAATGGGAAGAACCTAAAATGCATGATGTCGGATTTGATATGACTTACGGCTGGGAATTTCACCATATGTTGAATGACATTGCAATAGGGAAAGCCAATGCAGATTCTGTGCTAGCTTATTTGGAAAAAGATGCCAAAAAATACGACTCAACTGCTTTTAGAATGTATTTCACTTCTAATCATGATGAAAATAGCTGGGCTGGAACTGTTTTCGAAAGAATGGGTGATGCTTACAAACCCTTGGCCGTATTAACCGCAACCGTTCCTGCTATGCCGATGATCTATAGTGGGCAAGAAGCTGGTTTAGACGAAAGATTACCATTTTTTGATAAAGACACTATCGACTGGTCAAATTTATCATATGAAGATTTTTATAGTCAATTATTAACACTCAAGAAAAATAATCCTGCTTTATGGAATGGTGCCTATGGTGGAGATTTTCAAGAAATAAATAAAGACCAAAACTCTTCTGAAATTTTGGCATTCCGCAGAAAAAAGGATGAAAACGAAGTTCTTGTCATATTAAACTTATCAGACAGTTCACAATCATTTGTAATTGATAAAAAATACACAGGAAACACTTATCAAAAAGCTAATAATCCAAAATTAACCGTTAGCTTTTCTGAAAATCAAGAGCCATTACTATTTGACCCATGGTCCTATATGATTTTAACTAAAAATAGCTTGAACACTAAATAATGGATAATATATCGATCTCCTCAACAAAACCGAAATTAAATTTTTGGGAAATTTGGAATATGAGCTTTGGCTTTTTGGGTATTCAATTTGGCTTTGCTTTACAAAATGCCAATGTCAGCCGGATCTTTGACACGCTTGGTGCAGAGAAAGAAAGCTTGCCTATTTTGTGGTTGGCTGCTCCTGTGACAGGGTTAATCGTTCAGCCTATAATAGGATATTATTCCGACAGAACCTGGATACCTAAATGGGGAAGACGCAGACCATTTTTTGCTATTGGAGCTATTTTAGCTACTATAGCATTATTCATTATGCCTAACTCCCCCAGCCTTTGGATAGCTGCTGGAATGTTGTGGGTAATGGATGGGTCTATAAATGTCAGTATGGAACCCTTCAGGGCTTTTGTAGGAGATATGTTACCCAATGAGCAAAGATCAAAAGGATTTGCCATGCAGGCCTTCTTTATTGGTATTGGAGCAGTAATAGCCTCTGTTTTACCTTACGTTCTAACAAATTGGCTGGGATTTAGTAATGAAGCACCTGATGGTCAGATTCCGGATTCCGTAAAATGGTCTTTTTATATTGGAGGAGTTGCTTTTTTCTCTGCTGTGATGTGGACAGTTTTCAACACTAAAGAATATCCACCAGACGATATTGAAAAACTAAAGTTAGAAAATAGCGAAAGAGGAGTTTTTACTGGTTTGGCAGAATCATTTTTAGGAATATTCAAAATGCCTAAAACCATGGTTCAACTGGCATTCGTTCAGTTCTTTTCCTGGTTTGCCTTATTTGCAATGTGGATTTATACCACCCCAGCTGTAACTGAGCATGTTTATGGCACAACCGATACAAAATCGGCCCTTTATAATGAAGGTGCGAATTGGGTAGGGATTATGTTTGGTGCTTATAATGGAGTTGCCGCTTTAGCAGCCTTTTTGTTACCGCTATTGGCTAGATATTTCGGTAGAAAAGGAACTCATATGCTTGCATTATTTTGCGGAGCTGCAGGCTTAATATCGATATTTTACGTAACTAATCCGGATTTACTTGTGATCAGTATGATAGGAGTTGGTATTGCCTGGGCAAGTATTCTTTCCTTACCTTATGCTATGCTAAGTAGTGCTTTACCTTCCGATAAAATGGGCTATTACATGGGGGTATTCAATTTCTTTATCGTCATCCCTCAAATTGTAGCGGCAGGAATACTGGGTTTTATAATAAAAAACTTCTTTAACAATGATACTATTTATGCATTGATTATCGGTGGAGTTTCAATGATAGTAGCCGGTTTATTAAGTCTTGCTGTAACAGACAACGATAAAGAAAAGAAATCTTAAATTGGTGTAGGTTTATATTATGCTCTAGGATGAAATTCTTTTAAAGTCTGGCTAAGAAAGTCTCTGTCCAGATGAGTATAGATTTCTGTGGTTGTGATGGATTCATGCCCTAACATTTCTTGAACTGCTCTAAGATCTGCGCCACCTTCAATTAAATGGGTGGCAAAAGAATGACGGAAAGTATGAGGGCTCACTTTCTTTTTCAAGCCTGATAAAACAACTTGTTTTTTGATCATTGTGAAAACTGAGATTCGACTTATAGAACCTCCAAAACGATTTAAAAACACAAAATCTTTTGCTTCAGGTTTTACACCTTGATGGACCCTAACTTCATTAATATAAATTTTCAATTGTTTGGCAGCGGCTTTTCCTATTGGAACCAGTCTTTCTTTACTGCCCTTCCCTATTATTCTTAAAAAACCAATATCAAAATACGTATTAGAGATTTTTAAATTTACTAATTCGCTTACCCTTAATCCTGAAGAATACAAAACTTCCAACATGGTCATATCTCTTTGACCATTCGCTGTACTTCGGTCTATAGAAGAAATTATTTGCTCGATTTCCTCAAAACTCAAGACATCAGGTAATTTCCTTCCCAATTTAGGAGCTTCCAGTAGTTCAGCAGGATTCTCACTAATGATATCTTCAAATAAAAGATATTTAAAAAAACCTTTAATTCCGGACACTACCCTAGCCTGAGTATGGACGGTCATGCCCAATTCGTTCACATATTCCAGAAAATCATGCAAATCTGTAGCAGAAACTTCCAGAGGACCCACATTTCGATTGGAGATATCCAAAAACTGTTTTAGCTTTAACACATCATGAACATAGGCGGCTACTGTATTTTCCGCCAAGGAGCGTTCTAGTTGTAAATAAGTTTTATATTCAGTCAAAAATACATCCCAAGCCATAACCGAAAGTAATGCAAAAAACGAAAATCATCATCATAAACGGACCTAATTTAAACCTTTTGGGCAAAAGAGAACCTGAAATATATGGAGCATCTTCATTTGAAGAGTTTTTCACGAAATTGCAAAACAAAAATCCTGAGCTTCAACTCGAATATTACCAATCTAATATTGAAGGTAAACTAGTGAGTAAAATTCAACAAGCAGAAGGGCAATTCAATGGGATTTTACTCAATGCAGCGGCTTATACGCACACTTCTGTAGCCATTCATGATGCTATTGGTGCCATAACAGTTCCTGTAGTTGAAATACACATCTCTAATATTTATAAAAGGGAAGAATTTAGGCATAAAAGTATAATCTCTTCCAAATGTGTAGGGATGATTTCAGGATTAGGCCTTAGAGGATATCAATTAGGACTAGAATATTTTAGAAATAAATAAAAAAATGAAAATAGCAATCATAGCACATGATGGGAAAAAGCCTGAAATGGTGTCTTTCCTCAATAAAAATAAAGATAAGCTCAAGAAAATATCATTAGTAGCTACTGGTACTACTGGAAAATATGTCGAAAATACAGGCCTTCAAGTTGAAAAACTGCTTTCTGGTCCATTTGGTGGGGACGCACAAATTGCCGCACTATCTGCGGAGAAGAAATTAGAAATGGTCCTTTTCTTTCGGGATCCATTAGGCAAGCATCCTCACGAACCGGATGTTCAAATGTTAATGCGAATTTGTGATGTCCATAATATTCCTATTGCCACAAATCCAGCTACTGCGCAATTGCTAATTGATGCATTTTGGAGAAAGCAAATGGAGTAATCGATAGGATTTACTAATTATCAAGCTATTGAATTAAATTATTCGACCAACGCTATTGCTAAAGATTATAGGTTGTACTATATTACCAATAACTATAAACTTTTCATGCTATGGCAGAACGCGAATTTATTCAATCAGGTACAACCGGTCCCCGCTTAAAGTATATTTTCAAAATTTTCAATAGCTATACATGTGGTTGGTTAATTTCTGCTCTTCTTTTAACGGCTGCTTATGGCTATTTCTTTCAGTCCGATTATTTACAAGAATCTGGCCCAGTACAATTAGCGCTT
>NZ_JAGXGF010000068.1 GCF_024636815.1 Marivirga sp. | reverse complement strand
GAAATAAGAATTAAAATTTAGAATAAAATGGCGCATCCTAAGAGAAAAATATCCAGAACCAGAAGAGATAAAAGAAGGACTCACAAAAAAGGAACGGCAAAATTATTGGCGATTTGTCCTACTACAGGCGAGGCGCATTTGCCACATAGAGCTTTCTGGCATGAAGGTAAACTTTACTACAAAGGAAATGTAGTAATGGAAAAAGAAGTATTGGCTTAATCAAGTCTATTGAAAATGTTAAAGCTTTGCTCTCAAGCAAAGCTTTTTTTATTGGCTAAGGTTTTTGAGAATAATTTATTTTTAGCATTCTATCATGTTTAAGTTTGATTATTCTAAAATATTGAACTATTGATTAATTATTTACCGATGCATTTCTTCATATTTTGTCGGGCTTCAAATCAATATTATATATATTAGCAGCTGAATAGCCAAAGAAACTACAATCAAAACATGACTAAAATAACTGCAGCTATTACCGGAGTTCAAGGGTGGGTGCCTGATTATGTGTTGACCAACAAAGAGTTGGAAACCATGGTAGATACCAATGATGAATGGATTACTTCCCGCACCGGAATAAAAGAAAGAAGAATTCTTAAAGGTGAAAATCAAGGAACTTCAGTAATAGGAACACAAGCTGTTAAAGGTTTGCTGGAAAAAACTGGTAACAAAGCAGAGGATATTGATCTTTTGATTTGTGCCACTACCACCCCAGATATGCTTTTCCCCGCTACGGCCAATGTTATCAGTAATAATGTTGGTGCTAAGAATGCTTTTAGCTACGATATACAAGCTGCATGCTCTGGTTTTATTTTCGCCTTATCCACTGCCTCTCAGTTTATAGAAACTGGGAAATATAAGAAAGTAGTGGTAGTAGGAGCGGATAAAATGTCTTCTATAATTGATTATGAAGATAGACAAACTTGCATTATCTTCGGAGATGGTGGAGGAGCCGTTTTGCTTGAGCCTGATACAGAGGGTTTCGGAATTAAAGATTCAATTCTACATACAGATGGTTCTGGTGAGCAGTTTTTACACATGAAAGCAGGAGGAAGCCGAAAACCAGCTTCGCAAGAAACCTTGATTGCTAAAGAACATTACGTTTATCAAGAAGGTAGTCAGGTTTTTAAATTTGCTGTAACCAATATGGCGCAGGTAGCGGCTGATATAATGGCTAAAAATAATTTAACTTCTGAAGATGTAGCATGGTTGGTGCCGCATCAGGCAAATAAAAGAATTATAGATGCCACGGCTAATAGAATGGGAGTTAATTCTGATAAGGTGATGTTGAATATCCACAAATTTGGGAATACGACCAGTGGTACAATTCCGTTGTGTTTATGGGAGTATGAGAGTCAAATGAAAAAAGGAGATAATATAATATTGGCTGCCTTTGGAGGTGGTTTTACTTGGGGTTCCGTTTATATAAAATGGGCTTACGATTCTAAATAATTTTATTAAATTAATACTTATAATATATGGCAGATACTTCTGATTTTAAAAATGGTCTTTGCATAGAGTATAACCACGATTTGTTCACTATAGTTGAATTTCAACATGTGAAGCCAGGTAAAGGGCCCGCGTTCGTAAGAACTAAATTGAAAAGTCTTACCACAGGAAAAGTATTAGATAATACTTTCACTTCTGGGCATAAAGTTACCACCGCAAGAATAGAAAGAAGGTCACATCAGTTTTTGTATAAAGATGACATTGGAATGCATTTTATGGATACAGAAAATTTTGAACAAATTTCTATTCCAGACGAAGTAATAGATAATGTAGATTTGTACAAAGAAGGGCAGGAAGTAGATATTTTAATCCATGCTGAAACAGAAAAGCCTTTAAGTTGCGAATTGCCACCATTTGTGGAAATGAAAGTAATTTATACAGAACCAGGCATTAAAGGCGATACCGCCACTAATGCAACCAAACCTGCAACGGTAGAAACAGGAGCGGAGATTAAAGTGCCCTTATTCATTGACCAGGATGAATTAATTAAAGTAGATACTAGAACCCGTTCCTACGCGGAAAGAGTAAAAAAATAAATTATAATATAAACAATTTTTGATTTTTAACTAAACCAATAGCTATGAAAGCGAAAGAGATTCAAGACCTAATTGATTTTATTTCTAAGTCCGGATTGGATGAAGTAAATATAGAAACTGAAGAATTTAAAATTAAAGTTAAAAAGAACACTGAAGCAAAAGTTGTTCAAGCGGCAGCTCCTGCTCCGCAACCTGCAGCAGCTCCTGCTCCCTCAGCAGCACCTGCCTCTGCACCAAGTTCAGGCGGAGAAGAAAAACCAGCTGCTTCTGATGATGATAAATATGTAGCTATCAAATCTCCAATGATTGGAACATTCTACAGAACACCAAACCCTGACACCCCTGCCTTTGTAAATGTAGGAGATTCAGTTAAAGCTGGTGATACTGTTTGTATTGTGGAAGCAATGAAATTATTCAATGAAATTGAGTCAGATATTTCTGGTAAAATTGTGAAAATATTGGTGGATAATGCAACACCTGTTGAATACGACCAACCATTATTTTTAGTGGATCCTTCTTGATAATCCATCAAGAATTGTTTAAATGTTTCATTAAAAGAAAAAAATCGTGTTTAAAAAGATATTAATAGCCAATAGAGGTGAAATTGCTTTGCGAATTATAAGAACTTGCAAAGAAATGGGAATCAGTACTGTGGCGGTTTATTCTACGGCTGACAAAGACAGTTTGCATGTTCGTTTTGCTGATGAAGCTGTTTGCATAGGGCCAGCTGCCAGTAAAGATTCATATCTAAATATCCCTAATATTATTTCAGCAGCTGAAATTACTAATGCAGATGCCATTCATCCGGGTTATGGATTTTTATCCGAAAATGCTGAGTTTTCTAAAATTTGTGGTGAATATGGAATAAAATTCATTGGTGCTGATCCTGAAATGATTAGCAAGATGGGGGATAAAGCGACTGCAAAAGCAACCATGAAAGCAGCAGGAGTTCCTACCATTCCTGGATCTGAGGGTTTATTGGAATCCATAGAAGAAGGTAAGAAAATTGCCAAAGAGATGGGGTATCCTGTCATACTGAAAGCTACTGCCGGTGGTGGAGGTAAAGGGATGCGGATTGTGAATAAGGAAGATGAATTCAAGAAAGCATGGGATTCGGCTCGTCAAGAGTCTGGTGCTTCTTTTGGGAATGACGCACTTTATTTAGAGAAATTTGTTGAAGAGCCTCGTCATGTTGAAATTCAGGTAGTAGGAGATAAAAATGGGAGAGCATGTCACCTTTCTGAAAGAGATTGCTCTATTCAAAGAAGACATCAGAAGCTAATTGAGGAAACACCTTGCCCCGTAATGACAGACGAATTGCGTGATGCAATGGGGAAAGCAGCAATTAAAGGTGCGGAAGCGGTAGGTTATGAAGGAGCCGGAACTATAGAATTCCTTTTGGATAAGCATAATAATTTCTATTTCATGGAAATGAATACGCGTATCCAGGTAGAGCATCCTATTACTGAAGAAGTTACTAATTTTGATTTAATAAAAGAACAAATCAAGGTAGCTGCTGGTGTGACTATTTCAGGAGAAAACTACTTCCCACAACTTTTTGCAATGGAATGTAGAATTAATGCGGAGGATCCTGCAAATGGTTTTAGACCTAGTCCGGGTAAAATCACCAATCTACATTTGCCAGGTGGCCATGGAGTAAGGATTGATAGTCATGTTTATGCAGGTTATACAATTCCTCCATTCTACGATTCAATGATTGCTAAATTGATTGTTTCAGGACAGTCAAGAGAAGAAGTGATGGTAAGAATGAAAAGAGCTTTGAGCGAATTTGTAATTGAAGGCGTGAAAACTACTATTCCATTTCATATTGAAATGATGGATAATGAAATTTTCAAATCTGGTAATTTCACTACTAAGTTTTTGGATGATTATGATTTCACTAAATTGAAAAGTGGAAAATAATTAACCTAAATTCCATACATATGAGAAAGCAAGCTGGAATATTAACTTTATTAAGTTTCCTGCTTGCTTTTTCTGTTTCAGGGCAAGATTCTACCTTTACAAAATTTGCAGGAATCAGTTTCGGAAGCAGTATTCCCAAAACAGATTTAGAACCCTCTTATAAAAAACCTGGAGCTCAAGCTTCAGCTTTTATGCAGTTTACACCAAATCGATGGTTAAATATTGGGTTTTGGTTTAGTGTAGGAGAGGTTCAAGCTGAAAATAGGGAAGTTCGATTTTTTGATCAAAGTGAGTTTCAAATTAATGATTTTGCCAGAACAAATTATCAAGCTTTACATGTTGAACCAAGCTTTCATATAGTAAATAAGCCTAATTATTCTATTTACCTTGCTCAAGGCTTTGGGTTCATGCGCTTTGCAGTGTATGATAGAGACAATAAGAATTTAGCCGATCAGCTAAATAGCCGCTCTCAAGGAGAAGATTACTCAAATCTAACGGTTCTAATTCCTACAACTCTCAATGCCTATTATTTTCTACCCAATGATTTTGGTTTTCACCTAAGAACAGGATTTCTAAATCCTCAAACTGATTATTTGGATAATATTTCTGACTTCGGAAATCCAGATAATAATGATAATTTATTTATTCTTCAGTTATCCATTATAAAACGTTTCACCCTTAAAAACTCTGATGATGAAAAATAGCATAGGTTTGATTTTAGCAGCTTTAATATTCTTTTCATGTCAAAATAATAATTCAAAACAGGAACTTAAAAGAATTGATCGACCTGAATCTAGCATTTTGAAGGGTGTTTTTGTGCCTAAAGGGAAAGACATCTTTTACACCTCGGGCTTAGTAAGCGAGGTTTTGAATCCCGATGCTCCTTCGGGGGATATGTCAAAATATGGCGATACTTACCAGCAAAGTATTGGTACTTTAAAAAGAATAAAAGAAACTATTGAAGCAGAAGGCTATAACATGAAAGATGTATTCTTTCTGAGAGTTTATTTGGCGCCAAATGAATCCGGAGAAATTGACTGGGATGCATGGTTTAAAGCTTATGGTGAATTTTTCAATAATGAAGAGAATCCTAATAAAGTAGCTCGGTCTACTATTGGCGTTTATAAATTGGCACGTCCTGAATTATTGGTTGAGGTTGAGGCAGTAGCTGCCAAATAGATTATTGCAATTTAGCTTGATTGCTTTTTGAAAAGCTCATCTATTCTTGTCTTTCAAGACATTATAAATTGAAGTTAAACTCATTTTGTGATGTATTTCAATATGTCACTATTTCTTATTTTCTCTTTTATTTCAGCCTTGTGAATAAAAGCGTTAAATTTGTACGGAATTTAAATCAAATACTCTTTCATGATTACCATCGCCAAACCAGAAATTGCTCGTGCCATTTCCTTAGAATTATTAGATGTTGGAGCAATTCAAATAAGACCTGCAAAACCTTTTACTTGGGCTTCCGGCTGGAAATCTCCCATTTATTGTGATAATCGTTTAGCTCTTTCTTTTCCTGAAACTCGCAGTATTATTAAACATTACTTATCCGATGTAATACGGTCACAATTTCCTGAAGCAGAAGCTATTGCAGGTGTTGCCACGGCTGGAATTCCTCAAGGCGTTTTGGTGGCGGAATCATTGGATTTGCCTTTTATGTATGTTCGTTCTAAACCAAAGGGACACGGGATGGAGAATCTAGTAGAGGGTAAATTAGAAAAAGGACAAAAAATTGTATTGGTAGAAGATTTAGTTTCTACTGGTGGAAGCTCAATTAAAGCAGCAGAAGCATTGCAATCAGCAGGAGCAGAAGTACTGGGCATGGCGGCTATTTTTACATATGGATTTGATGTGGCTATAGAAAATTTCAATAAGGCTAAGATTAAATTGGTTTGCTTAAGTGATTATAAACATTTGCTTGAAGAAGCTTTAGCCAAAAAATTAATAAAAAATGATGAGTTAGCAACTTTAAAGGAATGGAGAGATAATCCTTCTGAGTGGAGCTCAGCACTCTAGCCCAAAGCCCCTAGCCCCAAAGGGGGGACTGGTTTTACGGATTAATATCAGTGGAAACAATAAACCATTTCACTTTTTATTTTCATTCTATATTATATACAAATTATTTATTATAATTTTTCAAATTAAAAAGCGAATCTTATTCTGTGCGTTTCCCCCCTTTGGGGGGTAGGGGGCGATTAGCAACCACTATAGCAAAAAGTATTGTAGCAACACCAACCCATTGCAGACATGTAACCTCTTCTGCTAGAAGCCAGCTTGAAAAGAATACCGCTACGGGTAACTCGGCAGAACTTAGAATACTGCTAAGTCCAACGCCTGTTTGTGGAATTCCATATGCATAGAAGAGAGGCGGAATAACGGTTCCGAATAAAGCAAATATTAAGCCCCAAGACCATAAACCAGCTGATAAGCTTCCATTCCATAAGAATTCGGGAGGGAAAATCACAAAGATGAAAAGACAAGCTCCTGTAATCATCATGGCACTTTTTTGAACTGGAATTAATGCATTGCCGACTCTACCATTTGCCCAGATAAATACGGCATAGAAAAAACCTGCTAAAAATCCGTAGCCTATTCCTTCCAGGCTGAAGGGTATATTATCCAAACTGTAAACATTGCCTGCCAAATATGTACCAAAGAGAATGAAAATAACAGAAATCCACTGCATTCGAGTAGGGAATTTACGGTGGATGACGATCTCAAGTAACATGCTGATCCAGGTGAATTGCATTAATAAAAGTATGCCTATAGAAGCAGGTAATTCCTGGATTGATTTATAATAAAATAAACTCACTAAGCCAGTGCTAATTCCTGTGAGCAATACTTTCCAGCTGTTTTTCCAGGTAAAATTGAATTTGATATTTTGAAATAGGGCTCTTCCAGCTAAAATTAGCCATAGGATAACCGCGCCAAAAAACACTTGCGCTCCAGTCACTTCAGCCAAAGTGAAGCCTTCCGAATATGATATTTTAACTAAAGTGGTTAATATACCAAAACTACATGCACCTAAAAATACCAATATGGCTCCTTTTATCATTCTCTTATTTTTTCGGATTGCAAAAATGAGGAATTTCCTGGAATATGACGTATGAAAGTTGAAATTTTAAAATCTTTGGTCAGACGATAGTCCGTAGACAGGAACTCATCCCCAAGCTGAGGGTTGGAACTGTCTGGTCGGTAAAGACATTGAATTTTTACCGGAGATAGTGCCACATTGGAGATAATGTCAGGCATAAGAAAAGGACTCTTTCGATTTGATGCTTTTAGCAATAATTGAAATGGTAGATGGGCAGTGGTTTCGGTCTGACGGATATCAACATCATGAATTATGCCTACCCCAAAATATTGCCGTGATAGGATTTCATCTTGGAAGCATCCCTGATTTCCGTCTGACCGATAATCCAGGATAGTGCCATTTGCAATTAAATCCGGCCGATAGATGGAAAGGCAAGCTTTCATGAGTAGCGATTAGACGGTTCTAACCGTCAAACCGCACTGCAGATATCCTCCTAGTTGGAGCACGCGTTTCGCATGTGTCCGTCTAGTCTAACTGTCCCAGACTAGTCTAAGCGTCTCGCTTAGACTTCCTGACAATTACATATCCATCCCCATATCCGGCTGCCCTTTTGCCTCATACCCAAAAACATCATTTCTGGCATAATGTCCTATCACATCAAAATCCATTTTAGCTTTAATGATTTCATCATGATCAATTTCTGCAGTGAGTAAGCCCTCTTCATTATATAAAGGACCTGCCAAAACTTTCCCTAAAGGCGAAATAATAACACTTCCCCCTCTGGATAATATTTCAGGACGGTCTTCTGCCAATTCCTTTTGTAAATGTTCTGGGTAGTCACTTTTGCAGATAAATTGATTCGAACCTATCACATAGCATCTGCCTTCACATGCAATATGAATCAAACTGCTATTCCAGCTATCACGTGAATCTGCAGTAGGTGCCATATAAATTTCTACTCCTTTTTGATACATCGACATCCGGGCTAAAGGCATATAGTTTTCCCAGCAAATTAAACCGCCTAATTTTCCAATTTCAGTATCAAATGTGGATAAGGTAGTACCATCACCCTCTCCCCAAACCAGTCTTTCGGCCGCAGTAGGTTTTAATTTTCGGTGTTTCCCCATCAATTTTCCTTTTGGGGAAAAATAAAGGAGGGTACAATATAAAGTTTTGCTAATGGAATCTCTTTCCGTAATGCCAATGGTGATATACATTTCGTATTCTTGAGCCCACTTTGCAATCTGCTGGGTTTCTTTAGCACCTACCTCAACACTATTCTCCCAATATTCTCTGAATTGTTCTCTTCCTGCTTCAGTTCTACTGCCGACCACAGTTCCAAAGCCTAAACCAGCTGGATAAGCCGGTATAAAGCTCTCAGGAAATACCAATAATTTAACTTTTTCTTTAGCTGCCTTTTGAATCCAATTTAATACAATATCCATGGTTTTGGATTTGTTGAATAGTGCTGGGGTGGCTTGTACGCAACCGACTTTAAATTTTTTCATTTTTGATTAGTTTCGAAATCTCAATTTATGCTTATTCGAAACTAATTCTATGAATTTCAAAAGAATTTTCTATTAAATCTTCATACAAAGGATGTGAGGTTTGAAGGTAAAGCTGGTTTTGGCTTGTAAACCAAGAATAAATTCCATAAGTATTGGCAGGTAATTCTATTTCTTTTAAACAATTCATTTCAGCATCAAATAGTTGTATAATTTGTGATTTTTCTAGAAAGCCGTTTTTGCCATTTTCTGGGTCAACTCCACTCCATATAATTCTAATAAATTTATCACTGTCTAATTTGATTATCTGATTATAATAGGTGCTCTTTATTGCATGTTTTTGCCAATTATTTAAATCTTGATTAGAGTAAAAATCATCTTTATTACTTTTTAGAATGTTTTCTGTCTTATTATTGACTAGGTTAATCTTTATTGTTTTGGGAGAATAAACTTGATTGGCCAATATATGACCATCTCCTAAACTGGAAAAAGTGGTATAATTTAGAAATCCAAATTCATCAACATATTCATATTGTTCAGTATGAGTACTGTCTCTTATACACATCT
>NZ_JAGXGF010000067.1 GCF_024636815.1 Marivirga sp. | reverse complement strand
GGGATAGGAAAAGCTTTTCCATATAATCCAATATACTGCGTTATCTTCCCTCGATATAGCCCGCTATATCTTCTCAAAGACGCCTTGTCTATTGAATTATATGAAAATCTGAATTTACAAATTAGAGTCGAACTCAGGTTTTTAGGAATTCCTCATGGAGCAATTGATCATATTTTATTAAGGAAAAAACAGCAAAGCAAGAAAGCTCAAATTCGATTTTATATATTTTATTTAGGTTTGATCGGGCTTTATGTAGTGGCTTGGATTCTATTTCCTTATTTCAGTCTGACCATATTTTTCCTGATTTTGTTTTATCATTTTGGACAATCACAGTTTAGCGATGTGAATATTAATGAGCGAAGTAAAAGCAAGAAACTATTATATCTGTTTTGGGGTGGTCCTATCATTAGTGGATTATTTTATCACCATTATGATAAGCTAATAGAATTCTTTTTAGAGACCTCTCATTTTGACCAAACTGCTACCGTAATAACCCCAGTAAGTTTGTATTTCTTCTTCATTCTTAGTTCAATTGGTACAATACTTTTAATGGCTTACATACTTTTAAGAAGAGTTAATTCTAAGAAAAGATTTTTAAGTGAAATTGGAGTGTTTCTTTTATTGCATTTGGCCTTTTTTACAATACCTCCATTATTAGCTTTTGCCCTATATTTTGCGGTTTGGCATTCCTTAAAAGTTCTATATGAAGAGTATCAATATTTAGGGCAGAAAAGAAAGCGCTTTGATTTAAATCATTTTATCAAAGAACTATTACTATTTACCTTGATAAGCGTAATAGGTGTAATCATATTATTAGTTGTTTTTTCCTATTTCGAATTTGCGATTTCTCCATTTTTCTTAACTATTATATTTTTATCAGTTCTAACGCTTCCGCATAGTGTAGTAATGGATAGTTGGTATCAAAAAATGCAAAGGAAATAATCTGAATTTCAGGTTCTAGTTCAATAAACTTATCTAAATCTCTATCATTAGCAAGCCTCATGACTTACCTTTACAGCTCAAAGTAAAAGTCCAAAGAAATGAGCATAGCTGATAAGTCTGCATACTATAGCCAGAAAATAAATCAATTTCAAAATGAGGTTGAAAAGCATAGAAAATTAACAAATCAATTCGGAACCATCCGGATTCTATATTTTATTGCTACTATAGTTTTATCGGTGTACTTTATCAATGCCAGAGATGGCTTTGCTACTACTTTAGTGCTTATTCCATTTCCATTGATATTTGGCTGGCTGGTCAACCGCCATAAATCAAAGAAAAGATTATTAGAACTTGGCCGAAATAGAATCATTATTTTAGAAGAAGAAATCAATCGACTAAATCTAAAATTAGATAAACTACCAAGTGGCGAACGATTTTCGAATACGCTGCACGAATACGCTCCCGATATGGATATTTTCGGAAGGCATTCTGTTTTTTCATTGGTCAATAGAAGTGCTCTTAATTTTGGTCAGGAGAGCTTAGCAAATTGGTTTAAAACTCCTGCTACAAAAGAAGAAATTACAGCAAGACAAAAAGCTGTGGAGGAAATTAAAAATGACTTTGATTGGAGATTAGAGTGGTGGGCAGAAAGTCGTTTGAAAGAAGGCAAAAAGGAAGATGATAATTTAAAGGGGCTTTTTGACTTTTTCTCCAAATCACAGGATGAAAAGATTAAGCCCATATTCAAATTCATTCCTTTTATCGCTATTTTTCAATTGGCTGTATTTTTCATTTTAGCACTGAGCGGATTTTTACCCTGGTCTTTTGTGGGTTTAGGATTCCTAATCAATATACTTTTATTGGCTCCAATTCAGAAGACTATCATGCGTCTTCAATCTGAAACAGAACATATTGCTGTTCATTTAGAACAACATAAAAATCTTTTCAGAATGGCTGAGGAAAAACAAGTTGAATCTTCTTTATTAAAGAATCTTCAAAGCAATTTTCAAAATCCAAAAGCCTCACAAAAAATCAATAAGCTTTCCAAAATCCTCAATTGGATGCATTCTCGTGCAGGCATGATGTATTGGATAATTAATCCATTTTTGCTGATTGATTATTGGGTATTGAATAATGTGGTTAACTGGAAGAACCAATACGGAAAGTCTATTGAAAACTGGTTTACCGCAATAGGCGATTGGGAAGCCATCATGAGTATGGCCGATTTTGCTTTTGCGCATGAAAGTTATAAAACAGCTAAAATATTAGATGCTAAATGTGATTTAAGAGCAAAAGATTTAGGACATCCTTTATTACCTCATGAGGATAGAGTTTGCAATGATTTTACAATGACTGGGCCAGGGGCAGTGACTTTGATTACAGGCGCAAATATGAGTGGTAAAAGTACTTTTGAACGTTCCCTGGGAGTAAACATGATATTGGCACAAATGGGAGCAGTCTGCTGCGTGGAAAGCTTTGAGTTGAGCCCATTACAATTGTTTACCAGCATGCGAACCGAAGATAATCTGGAAGAAAACACTTCTTCTTTTTATGCAGAATTAAAAAGATTAAAGCAATTGGTAGACATGACCAAAGTGCCACAGGAAAGACCAATTTTTTACCTACTTGATGAAATTTTGAAAGGAACTAATTCAGAAGATAGAAACATAGGAGCGGAAAGTCTGATTAGGCAATTGATGAAAACCAATAGTATGGGACTAGTTTCTACTCATGATTTATCTCTGGCTAAATTGGAAAATGATTTAGAAAATTTCCAAAACTACAGCTTCAATAGTGATGTAAGCGGAGAAGAAATTCTATTTGATTATAAGTTACATAATGCTCCATGCCATACCTTTAATGCCGTGCCATTGATGAGGAAAATGGGGATTGAGATTATTAAGGAGAAATAAATTTTAGATGATTAGAAAAGTATATGATTCCATTTTCACTTTAATATATTTTCTAGTTAAAGTAACAGAACGGAAGTGGCAGCGTCAAACTGTCAAAATGAGGGTATATTCTTCAACCCTGATTTTAAGTACGTTTGAAACCATGAATATTTTTACTTTTCTCCCTTTTGATAATGGCACTGTTATTCTATTTATTTTTGCATTTTTAAATGCACTTAATGCAATGATATTTACCTTTAACAATAGATATCTAAGGTTATTTGATAAGAGTATTGATTGGAGATCATTTGAGTTTTTTACATCCTCATAAGTATTATATTATTTTTTTATAGACCTTCAACATTTAGTTTCTAGCTTTTATTAAAAAAATTTTTAAAATTAACAATTTCCCCCACTCTTCAAATACCCTAATGCCTTTCAAACATTCTTTCTTATATTTAATTTCTGAGAAAAGAGATCATTATGAAAAAACTAATCCTATCATTATTTATTATACTGATTCAGTTCCCAATCTGGGCACAAATCAAAGATGCTCCGGAGCGAACAGAAGGAGAAGGGCCCTGGCCGCAATTGATTATTAGAGGCGTGACCTTAATCAATGGAAATGGAGCACCACCCACTGGTCCAGTGGATATAGTGGTGGAGCAAAATAAAATTGTGGAAATCAAAACAGTGGGTTATCCCGGTGTAGAAATTAAGGAAGATAAAAGACCACAATTAAAGTCAGGCGGAAAAGAGCTAGATGCCTCAGGAATGTATTTGATGCCGGGCTTTGTTGATATGCATGGGCACATTGGTGGAGAAGAGCAGGGAACTCCAGCCGAATATGTTTTTAAATTATGGATGGGTCATGGTATTACCACCATACGGGATCCATACTCAGGAAATGGGATAGATTGGGTTTTGGAGCACAAAGCAAAATCTGCAAAAAATGAAATTACAGCCCCAAGAATTGAGGCTTATACTGAATTTGGAAAGGGCAGCGAATCACCTATTAGTACTCCTGAAATGGCAAGAGAATGGGTTCAGGACAATGCTAAAAAAGGTGCTGACGGCATTAAATTTTTTGGTGCAAGGCCTGAAATAATGAAAGCAGCATTGGAAGAAAACAATAGTTTGGGATTGCGTTCAGCCATGCACCATACACAAATGGATGTTGCCCGCTGGAATGTACTGAATTCCGCTAGAGCAGGGTTGACCACTATGGAACATTGGTATGGATTACCTGAAGCATTATTTACAGACAGGACTGTGCAGCATTACAAATTAGATTATAACTACAACAATGAGCAAGATCGCTTTTCAGAAGCAGGGAAATTATGGGAGCAGGCTGCACCACCCTATTCCGATAAGTGGAATGAGGTAATGAATGAATTGCTTGAGCTTGATTTGACCCTAGACCCTACTTTCAATATTTATGAAGCCAGCCGTGATTTGATGAGAACCAGCCGTGCTGAATGGCATGAAAAATATACCCTCCCATCACTTTGGGAATTCTATCAGCCTAGTAAAGTATCACATGGATCATACTGGCATTACTGGGGAACAGAGGAAGAAACCAGCTGGCGTAAAAATTATGATTTATGGATGACTTTTGTGAATGAATATAAAAACAGAGGAGGAAGAGTAACCACGGGCTCCGATTCAGGCTTTATTTTCCAGCTTTATGGATTTGCCTACATCCGTGAAATGGAATTATTGAGAGAAGCGGGTTTTCATCCCTTAGAAATCATGATGTCTGCCACTTTAAATGGAGCAGAGGCATTAGGAATGGAAGATAAAATCGGAACAGTGGAAATCGGTAAAATGGCTGATTTTGTCATTGTAGAAGAAAATCCCTTAGAAAATTTGAAGGTATTGTATGGTACAGGAGCTATCAAATTAACAGAAGATAATGAAGTAATCAGAGCAGGAGGCGTGAAATACACTATCAAAGACGGTATTATTTATGACGCTAAAAAATTGCTAGAGGATGTAAAAGAAATGGTGAAGGAGGAAAAGGATAAAACAGGCTATGAGATAAAGCAACCTGGGATGGAATAAGCCCCTTTTTTATTCCCGTCAGCTGGCTGAGGGAAATCAAAGGAAAGGTTTTGCTTTCTAAATTGGTTGTTTCGTGTCTTTTGTTTTTCTGTATGATTATAGCATCATAAATAGTGATGAAACTTATTGTTTACTGTTGACAATAATCTGTGAGTCTTCCCCTTTTGGGGGAATTTAAAAGGGGGCTTGGGGTGTCGTGTCGGTTGGATAATATGAAAAACGGTCTAGAAAGAGTCAAAAATAAAAATCTGTCAGGTTCATTTCAACCTGACAGATTTTAACCATGATTGATCAAGGGAAGATACCCATATCATTATAACTAACTGCTATTCTATCAATTGCTAAAATAAAGGCTGCAGTTCTTAAGCTTTTTATTCTCTTATCTTTGCGCTTTTGGTTCATTTCGTGATAAGCCTCAACCATGGTTTCTTCTAATCCTGAAATAACCAAATCCCGCTCGCTGGCACCTTTGATAATAGCATCTCTTTGTGCTTGATTGAAGGCATCTCCGGTGGCATTTTCAATACTATCTATTAGAAGTTTAAATTTCTCCATATCATAGCGTTTCTCTAACTTACCAAAAGAAACCCGTGATAAATTCTTCAACCACTCAAAATAGGAAACCGTAACACCACCTGCATTTAAATACATATCGGGTATTACCATAATATCTTTATCCAGCAATATTTTTTCAGCGTCTTTGGTAATAGGGCCGTTGGCAGCCTCGCCTATGATTTTAGCTTGAATTCTTGGAGCATTTTCACTTGTAATTTGGTTTTCCAATGCAGCAGGGACTAAAATATCACAAGGATACTCCATAATTTCAATAGAGTTTTCAATAAACTTTCCTTTTCCATAGCCTTCAAATGTTTTATTCGCTAATTGAAAGTTTTTTAAGGATTCAATATCTATTCCGTCTTCATCCCAAATTCCGCCATTCCATTCCGCAACACCAATTACTTTTGCACCAGCTTCAGTTAAATATTTCGCAGAATAAAACCCTACATTACCCAATCCCTGAACAATGATTTTCTTGTCTTTTAATCCAGTAGTCAAGCCTAATTCCAGCATATCTTCTTCTACGCTCACCGCTTCACGAATTCCTATATACACCCCCATACCAGTTGCTTCCGTTCTACCGTCAATTCCGTGTTGTGAAAGGGGCTTGCCTGTCACACAAGCTTTAGCATTGATGGCTTCTGGGTTGAAGGCTTCGTAAGTATCGACTATCCATGACATTTCTCTTGCGCCAGTTCCATAATCCGGAGCTGGTACATCGACAGCAGGACCAATAAATTTCTTTTTGATTAATTCAGCAGTATATCTCCTCGTTATTTTTTCTAATTGAGTCGCATTATATTTTAATGGATCAATGTTTACACCTCCTTTGGCTCCACCAAATGGAATATTTACCATCGCACATTTATAGGTCATCAAGGCTGATAGTCCCATCACCTCTTGTTCATTTACCATCTCACTAAATCGGATACCTCCTTTAGTGGGAAGCTTATGATGAGAGTGCTGAACTCTGTAACCTTTCACTACTTGATAGGAACCATCTTCCATTCGAATAGGAAAATTGAATTTGTAAATACTATTACATTGTTTGATTTGCTCCAGTAAGCCCGGATGCAATTTCATGTGCTGCGCTGCGTCATCAACGAAACTACATACATCTTCAAACAGGCTATATTCTTCATTATGTGCCATAAAGTGTACTTTTTAAGTTTAAAAAGTTTAATTGTAATTATTCTATTAAAGCTAAATATTCTTTCCTTAATTTAGGACAGATTTTATACCTTTCTTCCTTAGTATCATCGTAAATGGCTTCCAAAAGTTCATAAACTTTTTCGAGTCCGATCATCTCACACCATTCAAATGGGCCAAAAGGATAATTAGTCCCTAATTTCATCCCTAAATCAATATCTTTTCTTTCAGCAGTGCCTTCCTGAACGGTATAATATGCTTCATTGATAATCATGCAAATTATCCTTGGAGTAATCATACCAACTCTATCTTCCACTATTTCAAAATCAGTCGCTAATTTTCCGCAGAGTAAATTTAATTTCTCTTTATCATTTTCATCTTGAAGAGAGCATTCTAAAACGCTTCTATTGATGAATGTAGGCAAGCCATTAAATCCGAAAACTGTATTTTGAGTGTTGTGCTGGTAGATTTTTAAATTTCCAAAAGAACTCATCGCCATATTGGTGAATATGGTCAAATCAGGACGCTGCTCATAAAATGTAAGTGCCTCAGGTTCTTCTGCTATGAAAAAATCAAAAACTACATCAGCTTCAAAAAAAGCTTCCTTTGTAATCTCTGTTAAATCATCAAAAGAAATGATTTGATGATTTTCACCAAATTTTGCTGTTATTTCCTCTTGGTTTTTGGGGTCTCCAACAACAAGTATCTTCATAATTTGTTAGTTTTGAACCAAAGTTAAGGAACTAATCATAAAAAGCGAGATGAGTAAACAAATCATTCAAACAAAAGAAGCACCTGCACCAATCGGACCTTACAATCAGGCGATTTTGGCAGGGGATACATTATATGTTTCAGGGCAAATAGCTTTGGATGCACAAAGTGGAGAATTGATTAATGAAAACATTACGGAGGAAACCCATCAGGTAATGAAAAATTTGGAAGCTATTCTTTCAGAAGCAGGATTGGGCTTTTCAGATGTGGTAAAATGCAGTATTTTCGTAAAAGACATGGGGAATTTTGCGACCATAAATGAAGCTTACGGATTGTATTTTAAAGAAAATCCGCCAGCAAGAGAAACAGTTGAAGTTGCTCGCTTACCTAAAGATGTGAATGTGGAAATAAGTTGTATAGCGATTAAGTAATGCAATTATGGCCAGCTAAATCGGAAATGTTTTTGAGTCCTTTAGGGGAAAAGGAAATCAGAAGAAGACTGGAGCTGGCCGTAAAACCTGTAAAATTTCAATCTTTCGAAAATAGATCTCTTGGTGATATAGAGCAGGAAGCTTTCTTGTTTAACGGTAAGGTTGGGTTAAATGGATTTGCTATTTCTCAGATCGTAAACAGACCCAATAATTTCTTGCCCCTGATCAAAGGAAAGGTGGAAGGAGGTGAAAGTGGGAGTCTTGTTCATTTGGAGTTTAGCCTTTTTCCCAGCGTGAAGTACTTTCTGTTTTTTTGGATAGTTTTAATGGTTCTTTTTTCTATTATTTCAATCGTTCAAGGGGATGATCTATTGACAATAATATTTCCTCTTATTATTTTAGCATCAAGTTACGCACTAATTATCTCCAGGTTTAATGATGCTTACCTCAAAAGCCGAAGGGAGTTAATACGCTTGATTGGATAACAAACTTTCTTTAACTGTAGATGAAAAACTTAATACGCCTGGAGGAAGCAGCAATGTTTGCTTTATCCATTTTACTTTTTGCCGATTTGCCTTTTGCATGGTGGTGGTTTCCTGTCTTAATCTTAGCACCTGATATAGGAATGATAGGTTATGTATTTGGTGATAAAATCGGAGCTTTTACTTATAACCTTTTCCATCATAAAGGAATCGCAATTTTAGTTTATGCTGCAGGCTGGTGGTTGGGAAATGATTACTTAATCTTTTCTGGAATTATTCTATTCGGTCATGCCAGTATGGACAGAATATTCGGCTACGGCTTAAAATATGAAAAAGGCTTTAAGTTTACGCATTTAGGAGAGATTGGGAAGTAATCAATAAAGTCATTTATTGTAATTGGACACCTCTCTTCCCCCCACCAGCTGGCGGGGAAGTCTCTCAGAAATAACCTCTCATTTTAATATTTCGAGAAACTAAGAAAATGTTAAAAACGGTTAATTTTCTTTTTTTCTGTTAAGATAAATCTTTGAGAACTATCCCCTGGAGGGGATTATAGGGGTGTCGATAAGCCTATATGAAAACCTGTTAGTAAAAAAAAGAAATGCAGTATCATCAATTCTACCCAAATGAAATCTCATCAGGCAATTCATTTTCATCATCTTTCTGATATGGAAAATGTGCAGCTAATTGCTCTCCTGCCATTTTGATACCTTCACTTAATCCGGCTGTTAAATCTCCGTTTTTAAAATGGGAAAGCATATGTTCTTTTATATCATCCCAAAAGTTTTCAGGCACCTTATTATTGATACCTGCATCTCCTAAAATGGCAAATTTATGATCTTTGATGGCCATATAGAACAAAACTCCATTGCGCAATTCGGTTTTGTGCATTTTCAGGGTTTTGAAAATATGAGTAGCATGATCCATTACATCTTCCTTGCAATGGTTTTCCAAGTGCACTTGAATTTCACCTGATGTATTGCGTTCCGCTTCTTTAATAGCGTTTATAATTCTTTTCTTTTCCTCTTCGGTAAATGCGTCTTTTGCCATGATGTAAAAATAATAATTCTTGAGAGGATTACGGTGAAAAAGGCTAATAGTTATTGATTATAGAAATTATTGAAACCGAATTCCGTCAGCTTCAATAAAGTCTTGCCTTCTAATCTCTTCAAAAAAATTTAGTGGTTATATTTAACGGAGATTACGGTAATCTCCGTTAAAATAATATTGTTTATGTAAAACTATGATGGCCAATAAACAAAATAAGGCTTCTGAAAATCATCCAGAAGCCTTTTTCCCAATATTCGATATTTAGTCAAAAGTTACTTCAGGCACTTCATCAGCACCTTGATCTGCTTCAAAATAACCTTTCTTTTCAAAGCCATACATTCCGGCCAACATAGCTTGCGGAAATTTTCTAATGTATGTGTTATAATCTTGAGTTACTTCATTAAATCTCCTTCTTTCCACTGCAATCCTATTTTCAGTTCCTTCCAACTGATCTTGTAATTTAATGAAATTCTGGTTTGCCTTTAGGTCAGGATATCTTTCCACTACTACCATTAATCTTGATAAAGCAGAACTTAACCCTTGCTGTGCTTGCTGGAATTGTTGGATTTTTTCCGGGCTCAAATCATCAGCATTCACATTTACTCCTGTTGCTTTTGATCTTGCTTCAATTACGCCTTGCAAAGTCTCTTGCTCAAAATCAGCATAACCTTTTACCGTATTCACCAAATTGGGAATCAAATCCGCTCTTCTTTGGTAAACATTTTCTACTTGTGCCCAAGCGCCAGTTACTTGCTCTTCTTTAGTAACCATTTTATTGTAGGAGCCTGCAAAAACTCGGTAAAGTATAAAAACGATAACGACTATTACGCCTATGGTAATTAAAAGTCCTTTTTTCATATTAATTAAAGTTAGGTTTTATTTTATTAATTCATTAGCATATTGATTACGAAGGTAGCAGAGAAATGTTGATTTAGAAATTCATTTTACTTTAATGCTGATAAATGATTTTTGAAGCCTTATTTTTACATTTATTCCAAAACAAATCTAGAATATTATGTTGAAAAAAATAGGAGGATATAGCATTTTGCTTGCTATTTTTATAGGGATCGTCTACTTCTTCTTGCCTAATTATGCTCAAAAGGCATTTCTTCATTTAACTGCCAATATTGATGATTATAAAATCTTCGAAAATAGGACAGTAGCTGCAAGTAATCCTGAGCCTTGGGAAAAATCCACTCAATATAATCAATACGAAATGGGGAGTACCTATCAGGAAGAACTAGAGGTTTATGAAACCACAGCTTTTTTGATTGTCAAAGACACTGCTCTTTATTACGAACAGTATTTTTTAGGCTATGATAAAAATGAAATATCCAATTCCTTTTCAGCTGCAAAAAGTATAGTGAGTTTGCTTATTGGAATCGCTATAGAAGAAGGAAAAATAGAAAGTGTGTTTCAACCAGTTTCTGATTTCTTGGAATCTTTTCAAGAAGGAGGTAAATCCAAAATAATACTTAAAGATGTGTTGACTATGAGTTCAGGTATTGATTGGAATGAGGCTTATATGAGTCCGTTTTCTAAGACTACCGAAGCTTATTATGGGAATAATTTAAAAGAATTAGTTTCTGAATTAAAGGTTTCGGATGAACGCGGTCAGGAATTCGCATATAAAAGCATTAACACTCAAATTTTAGCTGAAGTATTGGAAACAGCTACGGGTCAATCGATTAGTGATTATGCTACCAACCGCTTATGGAGAAAAATTGGTGCAGAAAATGATGCACTCTGGAGTTTGGATAAAGTAGGAGGAATGGAAAAAGCTTTTTGTTGTTTTAATAGTACCGCCAGAGATTTTGCTAGAATTGGTCAGTTGGTATTAAACAAAGGAAAATGGAATGGAGAGCAGGTTGTGCCTGCAGAATATATTGAAATGGCCACTATGCCAGCTCGTTTGAGAGTTTCAGGGGAGCGTATTCCACATTATGGCTACCAATGGTGGATCTTAAATTATAATGGAAAACAAATACCTTATGCTAGAGGGATTTTAGGGCAATATATTTTCGTCCTGAAAGATAAAAATGCAGTGGTTGTCAGGTTAGGAAAAAGCAGAAGTAAACTATACACGGATGAACATCCAAATGATGTTTATACCTATGTGGAGGCCGCTTATGAACTATTAAAGTAAAAGAAATGGAGTTAACGAAAATTTTAAGAATTATATATTGGGTATTGGTTGCCATCATGATCATGGTATTTTATTACAGCTTACGTTATGCAGGTGAAGAAGCCATGGAATATACTTTGGTGGCACTAGCTTTCTGGACTGCAGCTTTTGTTTTAAACAGGTATATCCGAAAGATAAAGTCTAAAGAAGAAGAGTAAATTGATTATTCAAATATGAACACATGATTAATTGGTGTAAACTATTCCGTTAAGGAATCTATACCCTTATCTGAAAGCAGAAGATTATTTGTCGCAGTAATCCAAAAAGTATATTTAATTGTCAAGTTTAATTATTAATAAAGGAAGAAAGTAAGTTTTCCTTCTAAATGAATTAATAATAGAATACGCTATATACTTTTCATAAGCCATAGGTTTTGTACCTTTGCATTTCAGGTTTACGAATTTCACCCATAAACATTGGGTTTAATTAATTCTTAGAATATATAATAATAGGTAAAGAGGAGAAAATGAAGGAGGAAAATAAAAATAGTTATGAAGCACTTAAAGCTTTATATTATTCGGGTAAGGTAAGGCCGTCTCTTAATAAAGTCACGGCAGAATTAGAAAATGATCCTAAAAATTTAGCGCTCACACTTTTGGCTTGTCAGATCTTGGAAAGAACCAAAGAGTTTGATCGCCTATCTACCTATGCTGATGCTGTTATTAAGTTGTCTCCTGAAATTTCTGATGGATATTATTATAAAGGAGTGGCTCTACAATTCGTAAAAGGTAGAGAGCAAGAAGCATTAAAAAACTTAAATAAAGCCCTAAAATTAGACCCGGAAAATACACTTTACCTAAAGACCAAAGCTTCAACTCATCTATCCCTTTTTAAAGATTTTGATTTACCTATAAAATTTGCTGAGCAGCATAGAGTAAAATCTGAAACATCTTTACTGAAAGTGATTGAATTAGTGGAGCAAAAGGAAAATCCTAATTATAAAGAGTTGTATACGCTCGCAGAGGTAAATATGATGATTGATCTAGCGCTAAATGCTAAGATGTATTACTTAAAGGCAGTAAATGCTTATGAGGCTACTGACCCATCAGATCAGGACAAGAATATTTATAAAGATATCGTTAAAGCGCAAAAGAAATGTATTAGGCAGTTAGAGAAGTTTACGGAATAATCACTTCAATTCCTGAAAAACCATTAAATCCCTGAAATTACTTTTTTCTAACTTTAACAAACTCAATTGCACAAGCGGTCGCTTGCTCAAGCTTATTTTTTTAGATGAAGCTGCATCAAAATTATTAATTAGCTCGCAGTTTCATTTTTCACTGCTTTAAAAAATCTTTTCTGGAAGATTAAAATTACGGCTACCCCGCAAAAGATGGCGGCATCGGCTACGTTAAAAATGGGCCAGAGGGAAATATAGTCACCACCCCAAAGTGGTATCCAATCGGCAACACGCCCTTCCCAAATGTCGATATAGAACATATCCACTACCTGACCATGGAACCAAGGAGAAATAGCGTTGTAAGGCGCGTTATCTAACCAAACACCATAGAAAATACTATCTATCAAATTGCCGACAGCTCCTGCTAAAACCGCTGCCATGCTCCAAAGAACACCAGGATGCGTTTTCTCTTTTGCTAATTTATAAAGGTAGTAAGCAATGAAAAACATCGCTACCAATCGGAATAAACTCAAACCTAATTTGCCATATTCAGAACCGAATTGCATACCGAAAGCCATTCCCGGGTTCAGTGTATAATATAATTTAAACCATTCACCGAAGACCTCAATTTGTCCGGCTATGCCCATTTCCATATTAGTATGAACCCAAAGCTTTACAGCTTGATCTAGAGCAATTAAAAAGAAACTAAATAAAAAATATTTTGCGTATTTCACTTTTATAGGTTTTTCACCACTACGGACAATTCAACTTTTAAATCGTCTATCTCTATTTCTGTGGTTTCGGTTAAATTTTCAGCCAAATCTAATGAAACTGCCTGAGTTTCGGAACAAATGTAATCTTTGTTTTGCGAAATGGCGCTGTCCACCAATTCATTTCCCTGTTTTACAACTACAGCAATTTTGTCCTGAACCTCCAGACCTTTTTCTTTTCTTAAGTTCTGTATACGGTTTACCATGTCTCTGGCAAAGCCTTCTCTTCTTAAATCATCATCTATGCTTATATCCAAAGCAACAGTTATGCCAGCTTCAGAAGCTACTGACCAACCCGGAATATCCTGAGAGGTAATCTCTACATCTTCTAAAGTTAGAGTATGTTTTTCGCCATCCACTTCTATTTCAAAAGCATTATTTTGCTCTATTTTAGCAATTTCTTCCTGTCCCCATTGATTGATGATTTGCGTAACGGCTTTCATTTTAGGACCAAAATGCTGTCCCAATTTGCGGAAGTTAGGTTTTATATTTTTCACCAAAACTCCTGAAGCATCATCTATATACTCAATAGATTTTACGTTCACCTCAGAGATAATCAAATCTTCCACAGCTTCTATTTGCTTACGTGTTTTATCATTTAAAACAGGCACTAATATTTTATGAAGCGGTTGTCTTACTTTTATTTTCTGTGCCTTTCGGATGCTGTGTGTCAATGAACTGATATGTTGAGCCAAATACATACGCTCTTCTAAGTCCTTATCGATTATATTTTCATCCGCTTCCGGAAAATCTACCAAGTGAACAGATTCTTCTTTCATTCTGCCGCTTATAGTATTTAAGCTTTGGAATAAATTATCCATATAGAAAGGAGCGATTGGAGCACCTAAAATTGCAATGCTTTCCAGGCACTCATAAAGCGATTGGTAAGCTGCTTTTTTATCTTCATTATATTCTCCTTTCCAGAAACGCTTACGGTTTAAACGAACATACCAGTTACTCACATCATCCTGAACGAAGTCCTGAATTAAGCGAGCAGCACGGGTTGGCTCATAATCATCATAAGCTGCATCTACCGCTTTCTTAAGGGAATTTAATTTTGATAATATCCATCGGTCACTTTCAGTTCTTTTTTCCAATGGAATGCTTTCGCCTTCAAAAGTGAAGCCATCCAAATTAGCATATAGTGCAAAGAAATTATAAGTGTTTTGTAGGGTTCCGAAGAACTTACGCTGAACTTCTTCAACTCCCTGTAAATTGAATTTCAGGTTATCCCATGGATTAGCATTTGCAATCATATACCAACGAGTGGCATCAGGACCGTATTTCTTTAAAGTTTCAAATGGATTGATGGCATTGCCCAATCGCTTGGACATTTTGTTACCGTCTTTATCCAGTACCAATCCGTTGGCAATTACATTTTTGTAGGCGACTGAATCGAATAACATACCAGAAATAGCATGCAAAGTAAAGAACCATCCACGGGTTTGGTCTACTCCTTCTGCTATAAAATCAGCTGGATAGTTTTTTTCGAAAGTCTCATTATTTTCAAAAGGGTAATGCCATTGTGCATAAGGCATGGCTCCTGAATCGAACCAAACATCAATCAAATCAGGTTCACGGAACATTTTCTGACCAGATTCACTGGTTAAAATCACATCATCCACATATGGACGGTGCAAATCAAAATCTTCTGCCAGTTCCTCCTGCATAAAACCTGCTTTCACAGATTTATTAACCTCATTTCTTAATTCTTCTAAAGAACCAATGCAGATCTGTTCCTTGCGATCTTCTGTTACCCAAATTGGCAATGGAGTTCCCCAGTATCGAGAACGACTTAAATTCCAATCCACCAAATTCTCTAACCAGTTACCGAAACGGCCCTCACCAGTTGAAGCTGGTTTCCAGTTGATCGATTTATTCAATTCCACCAATCTATCTTTCATGGCGGTGGTTTTAATAAACCATGAATCTAATGGGTAATATAAAATTGGCTTATCCGTTCTCCAGCAATGTGGATAGGAGTGTTCGTATTTTTCTACTTTAAAAGCTTTATTATCTTCTTTTAATTTGATAGCAATTAAAACATCAGTCGGCTTAAAGTCAGGGTCATTACGAGTCTCATCATCATAATATTCCTCTTTTACATATTTACCTGCAAAATCTGTTACCTCAGTAACAAATTTTCCTTTTTTATCAACCAAAGGAGTATCTTTTCCTTGCTCATCTTTCACCATTACAGCTGGCACATTGTTTTGCTGAGCAACTCTAAAGTCATCTGCACCAAAAACAGAAGCCGTATGCACGATTCCAGTACCATCTTCTGTAGTCACAAAATCACCGGGAATAACTCGGAAAGCATTTTTCTCTAACTCCTCAGAAGTAACATAAGGCATCAGTTGTTCATAGCGGGTTTCCACTATGTCCTTTCCTTTGAAAGTTTGTGCTATCTCAAATGGAATTAATTTATCTCCAGCTTTATAATCTTCCAGTTTTAAATCCTTCGCTTTGGTATTGAATTGTTTACTCACCAAATCTTTAGCTAAAACAACAGATACAGGTTCGTAAGTATATTGATTGAAAGTTTTCACTTTCACATAGTCAATTTTTTCACCCACTGCTAAAGCGCAATTGGAAGGCAAAGTCCATGGGGTGGTGGTCCACGCGATAAAGCGCACATCTTCCACTTCATTTTCGAAAAGGAAAGCCGATTTATCATCTTTTTTCACTTTGAATTGAGAAGTTACTGAAGTGTCTTTCACATCACGATAGCAACCTGGTTGGTTGAGTTCGTGTGAGCTCAAACCAGTTCCAGCAGCTGGAGAATACGGCTGAACTGTATAGCCTTTATATAATAAATCTTTATCGTAAAATTTCTTGAGCAAATGCCATAGGGTTTCCATGTATTTGCGATCGAAAGTGATGTATGGGTCATCTAAATCCACCCAATAACCCATTTTTCGGGTCAAATCATCCCATTCGCCTTTGAATTTCATAACAGCTTTTCGGCATCTGTCATTATATTCGGCAACGGAAATTTTCTTTCCTATATCTTCTTTGGTGATGCCTAATTCCTTTTCTACCTGCAATTCAACAGGTAAGCCATGAGTATCCCATCCGCCTTTTCTTTTTACTTGAAAACCTTTTAGGGTTTTGTATCGGCAGAAAATATCTTTTACGGCACGCGCCATTACATGGTGAATACCGGGAGTACCATTTGCTGAAGGTGGCCCTTCATAAAAAGTAAAAGTGGGTTTCCCTTCACGGGTGGTCACTGATTTTTGGAAAATGTCATTTTTATTCCAAAATTCAAGAACTTCATCTGCCAGCTCGGCATAGTTTAGATTTTTGTATTCTTTGTATTGACCCATTTTTATGAATTTTTCTGATCCTCCGGCTTATAAGGAACTTTAGGTTCGGCTTTTTTAATTCTCTTTATATTAATTTCCTCGTCTTCGGCTTCCATATAGAAGTCTTCATCATATTGCTCAATAAGTGGATGACTTGATTTATTACGTTTTCCATCATCGAAAGTGAGCAATAGAGAAGGTAAAACTAGTAAATTGGTAAGCATTGCCACTAAAAGTGTGGTAGAAGTTAAAGCTCCCAATGCTACTGTACCCCCAAAACTTGAAGTCACAAAAATAATAAAGCCTGCAAAAAGTACAATAGATGTGTAAATCATACTTTTACCTGTTTCTTTTAAGGTTTTAGTGACTGCCAGAGGAACGAAGAAATTATTGGCAAATAGTTCTTGTCTGTATTTTGCTAAGAAGTGAATAGTATCATCTACAGAAATACCAAATGCGATACTAAATACCAATACTGTACTTGGTTTCAGTGGAACCCCCAAATAGCCCATCAATCCGCCAGTTATTAACAAAGGAATTACATTAGGAATTAGGGAAATCACAATCATTCTAATGTTCTGGAAAAGAATTCCCATTACGATAGCTATAATTACAAAGGCAATTAAAAGGCTAAACCTTAAGTTTTCAACCAAATATTCGTTTCCTTTTATAAAAATTGGGGTGGTTCCTGTAATAGAAATATCAAAATCTTCTCCCTCAAAAATTTCATTCATTCGTGGCTTAATGGATTCTTCCAAAAGCGCATTCATTTTATCGGAACCTATGTCGGCTATTTTTAAAGAAATTCTCATAGTGGAGAGTTCTTCATCCGTAAAGTTTTTCATCACAGAAATATTTCCTTCATCTTGTTGAAGGTAGCGCATAATGAAATTATAGTCACGGGAAGTAGGTAAATCATAGAAAGCCGGATTTCCATTATAATAAGCTTGTCGTGCAGCTTTCACCATGCTTACAACTGAAATGGGTTGACTTATAGATGGAATGCTATCCAAAAATTGTTGGAATTGATCAACTTTCCTTAAAGTATTTCTTTGGATGATTCCACGCTTGTTCTTGGTATCGACTATAATCTCTAATGGCATAATACCACTGAAATTATCTTCGAAGAAACGTAAGTCCTGTATCGTTTTTCCGTCTTTAGGTAGATCATCTACCATATGGCTGATGGAATTCAATTGAAACCCTCCAATAAAAGCAAAAACTACAATTACAACCGTAACAAAATAAATAATTGTTCTGTGGTAATGCACAGATTTATTAAGCCATCTTAAAGCATAATCCGTCATTTTGAAGTTCATATGCTTCAATTGCTTTCTACCAGGCTCAGGTAAGTAGGAGAAAACGGCCGGAATTAATATTATACTTACAACAAAGGTTGCGAAAATGTTAATACCTGCAACTATACCAAATTCCGTTAAAAGTTTAATATCAGTAAAGGCTAACACCAGAAAGCCGACAGCAGTAGTAAAGTTAGTGATCAGGGTTACCACACCAATTTTCCGCACGATGGTACTAATTGCTTTTATTTTATTTCCGTGCTCTTCAAATTCCTGATGGTATTTATTTAATAAATAAATACTGTTAGGAATCCCAATGACGACTATAATCGTAGGTATTAAACTTGTTAGAATGGTGATTTTATAACCAAGTAAATCTAGTGTACCTACAGACCAAATCACCACAGAGAAAATCACCAGTAAAGGGAATAGAACAGCATCCCAGGAGCGAAAAAAAGCTAGTAGAATAAGTGCGGTTACAATGACAGATAAAACCAGTAATTGTATTATCTCCTGACGAACTTTACTCATCATGGTGGATCGAACAAAAGGCAATCCAGCATAATGTAATTCTATTCCTGTTTTTTCCTCAAAAGCATCGCCTAATTGGGTGATGTCTGACATTAACCTTTCACGCTCGGGAGAATTAAATATATTTTCGTCCAAAGTAATGATTACTGCAGTGGCCCCATTTTCCTTATTCAGTAATTGTGAGGAGAAGAATTTTTGGTCTTTAATTTCCTGCAATAAACTATCGAGCGTTGCTTGAATTTCCGGTAAATCCGTGATCAAAGGTTGCATCTCGAATTTACGCTCTTCAGTATTTTTTTGTAGCTTTTGTAAATTTCCGATGGAAAGGATATTATTTACTCCCTTAACATCCTTTAATGCATTAGAGAAGTATTGCAGCCTTGCAAAATTTTGAGGGGTATAGAGGGCGCTGTCTTTAATTCCAAGTGCCAGAATGTTATCATCTACACCAAAATTCTTTTCAAATTCCTTTAATGCTTTGTAATCTTCATCCGTTTCAGGAACCAATTTCGCCAAATCATAATCTAGTTCCACATTTCGGGCACGGTAACCCATGAAAATGGTCACCAAAACCAAAATGATGATGAGAGGCAGTCGATATTTTATTACGTTATGCGCTAGTTTTGTCCACATATTTTTAAACAAGCCACAAAGGTAATGATTTTTCCAGTCGAGTCACTCTGAAAACCATGCTTTTCAACTTAAATGTAGTATTTTTATATATTTTAAATTTATAATATAAAACTCATTGACGAAGAGAGTGTTTAAGGGTATATAAAATCGACATTTTGGATAAAAATAAGTTTCAAGTTATAGTTGTGGGAGGCGGATTGGCAGGGTTAATATCTTCCATTTGTTTGCAAAGATCGGGAGTGAGTACGCTTCTAATTGAAAAGAAGCAATATCCTTTCCATCGTGTATGCGGTGAGTATATTTCTATGGAGGTGAAACCATTTTTGGAAAGAATGGATTTGTTTCCGGAACATTTGAACCCAGCAGAACTTAATCGATTCAAACTATCCGACATAAAAGGAAATATTGCTGAAGTTAAATTGCCTTTAGGTGGCTTTGGTATTAGTCGCTATCAGCTTGATGATTTTTTATATCAAAAAGCTTTCGATGCAGGAGTGGAAGTCAAAACCAAAAATGAAGTCATTGATATAGTATTTCATGATAATGAATTTGCGGTCAGCCTAAAAAATGGAGAAAAGTTAACTTCAGAATTTGTCATTAATGCTTATGGCAAAAGGTCAAAACTTGATAAAACCTTTGATAGAAATTTCATCAAAAAGAAATCACCTTTTTTAGGTGTAAAATATCATGCAAGAATTGATTTCCCTAAAGATGTAATCGGGCTATATAATTTCAAAGGTGGCTATTGTGGAGTAAGCCATATAGAAGATGATAAAGTCAATATTTGTTATTTAAGCAGAAGAGAAAACCTAAAAGGACATGGAGGTATAGCTGAAATGGAAGAAGCTGTTTTACATCAAAATCCAATTCTCAAAGATATTTTTGGAAAGGCTGAAATGCTTTTTGAAAAGCCGGAGGTGATCAATGAAATTTCCTTTGAGCAGAAAGCTTCTATCGAAAATCATATGCTGATGGCAGGGGATACTGCCGGTCTTATAACTCCACTTTGTGGAAACGGCATGGCAATGGCGATTCACAGTGGGTATCTGGCAAGTTCTTCCATTATCAAATTCTACGAAGGGAAATTAAAAAGCCGACAGGAATTAGAATCAGAGTATCAAAATGTATGGAAGAAAAACTTCTCTAAAAGATTGTGGGTAGGTCGTAAAACCCAAAACCTGTTTGGAAATCAAATGAGAGCGGGTTTATCAGTTCAATTTGTAAAAAACTTTCCTTCACTAGCTAAAAAGCTTATTCAGCAAACGCATGGAGAGGTTTTTTGAGTTGGCTATCGAATTTGGGTCAGTGACTTTGAGGTGAAGCTTTTTCTATAATTTCTTTCTAATTTTCCGCTTCTAGTCCATTATAATAGAAATAGATTTACAGGAAATTTATGCAAACATCTTGGTGTTTTTCAATTAATTAAAGACCTGACTATAGATTGGTTTAGAACTTTATTATATAAGTCAAACTAGCATTCTAATACTAATACTCAATAAGAATAAAACATTGGCAATTGGGTTTTAGGACTATCGAGTGTTATGGAAAAACCATTTTTAGCATATATTTTTATGTACTATTGATTTTAATTTTATTTTTTTTGCCTCAATATAGAGATACTGCCCTCATTGGGTTCCCATTATTTTAAATCTGTGTTCACAACTTCCAAGCAAGAATGATTGATTATTTTTATTTGAAGCTTAAGCATAAAGCTGCTAAAGTAAATCCTCCTAAAATTATACGTTCACTCCAAAAATATAGCCAACTAACGCTGAAAGCCCCATGGCTAATGTACCCCAAATGCTAATCCTTAAGATTGCTTTTTTCATGCTTGAGCCACCTGTTTTTGCTGAAACTGCTCCCAAAATGACAAGAAAAATAATTGTAAATCCATAAAGCCAATATTCCATCCCATGCATAGGTATAAAAAGCACTACTAAAAGAGGTAGTACACCCCCCAAAGAAAATGATGCTCCTGATGCAAAAGCTGCTTGCATCGGGTTAGCTTGACTCATTTCATTTATCCCTAACTCTTCGCGCATATGTGTCCCCAATGCATATTTCTCTGTTAATTCTCTAGAATTTCTAAAAAAGGAATTTAAAAGAATGATGAAAATATCGGGAGCTAAGGGAGTGCTCATTCAGGAAATGAAAAAAGGGGAGGAGTTTTTTGCTGGCGCTGTTAAGAAAGGCAATTTTGGGCATCTGGTACTTTGCGGAATGGGTGGAATATTTGTAGAAATTATCAAAGATATTGCCAACGGATTAGCTCCGTTGAGCAAGAAAGAAGCAGAAAAAATGATCCAGTCCTTAAAGACTTATCCAATTATACAGGGATATAGAGGCAGAGCAGGAATAAATGAAGTAGCATTTGCAGATGTTATTGTTTGCTTAGCTTCTTTGGTGCATTTAGCTCCTGAAATAGAGGAAATTGATTTGAATCCTCTGATTGGAAATGAAAAAGAATTGGTAGTGGTGGATGCCAGAATTAGAGTTTCATAGTATTCCTCCCAAAATTCATTTTTTCTACCGTATAACAAATGGAGGCAATTATCAAGACTAACAGATTATTTTATTCCTACTTCAAATATTCAAATAGTATTCAATAGCAGCTTACTGTATATTGAATTATGCAGCAATTTCATTATTTCTCCTCATAAATAACCTGCAATAAAGTTTGCCCAACTGCCTTTAAAGTTTCTTGAGAAATAATTTCCATATTATCCTTATGGGTGTGATGAAAATCAGGAAAGAAATCACCTGAAGTTGGCTCATGTGCTATAATATCTATCATAGGAATTTTAGCAAATTCATTTACGAAATAATGATCATCAGTAATTAGACCTACTCTATTGTTAATGAAATACCGGCCATATCCAATTCTATCGGCCGTATTCCATACTTTCTCCACTATAGTGGGGGCATATTTCATGGAATAGCCTTCTTTATGAAATTGCGCGTTAACTCCACCTACCATATCCAATAAAATTCCGTAATAAGCTGAGTAGCCCGGAATATGCTTGTTTTTACTCCAATACTGGGAACCTAAACACCACCAGGTTTTAGAAGGGTCTCTTCCTGATAAACCCTGTGGCTCCCCATTATCTTCTCCATCAAAAAATATTATATCTATGCCTACATTGGGCTTGCTTCCTGCTTTTTGGATAGCATTGATTACTTCTAAAATAACGCCTACACCACTTGCTCCATCATTTGCTCCATCTATTGGCTCATCTTTTCTTTCAGTGTCTTTATCAGCAATTTTTCTTGTATCCCAGTGTGCAGCTAACAAAATCCGCTTCTTTTTCTCTGGTTGAATAGAAGCAATAATATTGGTTAAATTCCAGACTTCTCCATCGTAGGTATCGGATTCAAATTTCTGTGTTTGGACTTTTGCACCAAAGCTTTCTAGTTGTTGGATTATATATTCTTCAGTTTCTGCATGAGCAGATGTATTAGGAACTCTTGGTCCGAAATTCACCTGTGTTTCCACATATTGATAGGCATTTCCACCACTAAAGGCAGGAACTTCTAAATCCTTTTTTTCTGTTTTATCAGCTACTTCTTCTTTTTTATCTTTTGAAGAATCACACGAAAAAACCAATAGAGTGATAAATAGGAGTGAAATGATGTTTTTCATAGAATGAATTTTTTCAAAATTACAGATTAAGCCGGATTATTCATGACAAGGTCTGGAATAATGACGGAAATCAATTAGTTATGTCAGTCCAGACGACTTCCATAGTCGTGTCAATGATTTGTAGGAGTTTAATTCTACCATTTCTAGTCGTGGGATCGTCTGTTCCTTTGGGTTAAGAAGATCTTGATTTAAAATTATTGCTTAAAAAAAGAATTTCGTCTTAAATAGTCAATAAAAAAACACTTACATTGATGTATTATTTTAGGCACAAAAGTAAACTTTATGAATGTAGCTACAGTTAAAAACGTAAACTTACAGCTAAAAAGAGATGCTGTGATATTTTAATCTTATGATTTTGACCCTTTAATGATAATATTTTACCGTTGATCGATTATAGTTCCCAGCAGACATAATAAATGGAAAGAAGTACCAAATGAGCGGATCCGTCTTTTTTATCAATGAATATCAACCTAAATTTGTAACATTAACAATTAAAAAAGTAACCAAATGAAATCGACATTAAAAATTTAGGTTCGAACTTTATAATAATCGAAAGTAAATTTTTAATCAAAGATTCCATGTGGCAAATTAATATTAAACATATACACATGAAAAAGTCCATCAAATTATTCGCAGCAATCTCAGGTTTAATACTTTTTGCTTCAGCATGTGCGCAAAGAACTTGCCCTACATATGCTTCTGAAGAAGTAAAAAAAGACAACAACATAGAAGTTACTGTCTAATTCCTCTAATTAACAGCTATGGCCAATTTTAAAATTGAGCCATTTCGGTCTGATCTATTTCTTTTGTAATCTTTAAGATTTATTAAAGTGATATAAGAATATAAGTGATGCGGTATAAGCATGTTTTTTCTCATCCTTTATTTCCATCACAATATCAATTTGGGCTTTGCTCACACCTCTCAAATCTATTATTGAATTTAAACTGGCTTTCAACCTGACAGCCGAACCAACTTTCACTGCCTGATTGAACTTCATCTTTTCTATTCCATAGTTAATCATCATTTTTAGATTCGTAACATTGGCAATCTGTTCCCATAAATAAGGAGCTAAAGATAAAGTCAAGTACCCATGTGCTATAGTGCCTCCAAAAGGACTTTTTGCCGCTCTTTCTTCATCCAGATGAATCCATTGGTGATCTAGTGTGGCATCTGCAAACTGATTCACTTGCTTTTGGTCAATGGTATGCCATTCTGAAACACCTAATTCTTGTCCTTCATAGGCTTTAAAATCTTCATAGCTACTGATTTCTATTGGTTGCATAGTAAAGGGTTTTATATGGACTCTAATGTTTAATTGATTAAAAAATTATTATTTGATGCTAATTATCAAGTAATTAGTGAAATTTCACCTAATAGGCAGTATTCAAATCAGTTGCAATATATAAGCTTATTTACAAATTACTGAATCAAAAAGACAATATGTACTTCTGCCTTTAATTTAAAGTCTTTAAAATTTAAATCTGATTCCATGAGGGTACTTCATCAGCTGCTGCTGACATCATTGGGTTATTTTGATTGGATTTATAACTAATCGGTTGGAAATTTTATCCTCCTCACAGTAGTTTTCATCTGCAAATGTATATTACCTTTTCAACTTAGCTTTTAAATTTTCCACATGGTTGATAAGGGCTTCCTGCCAGGTTTTCCCTGCATCCCAACTATCGCCAAGGTAAATATCTTTTGTGTAAAGTTGTTGCACATAATATTTATGAACATGCTCATTTATTCGGTATTTCATCACTTTTTCATCCTCGCCTTTTCTTAGAGAAATTAAAAGTGTTTCTCCTTCCGATAAGTCATAGCCCAGCATTCTACGTAAACTTTCTCCATTATTTTCCAGTTTTTTGAGCACCATCAAATAGCCTTCGCTTATCATTTCTTCAACGCTCATTTCAGGATCAACCAAACCGTATTTAAATGGATAATGTTGATTCATAATAGAGTCTAATTCAGCATTAGCTTTTTCAATATCTACATCAAGCATAATGTTGTTTTCGAATTTGGGTACTGCTAGTTTATCAATTCTGATGTCAGGATTAAAATTGGCTACCCTTCTCGATTTGATGACATTAGTGCGTTTAAAGGTCTCAGGAACATCAATTATGAGGAAGTTTTCTCTTTCCAAATCTGATTTATTAACCAGCGTCTGTAATTTAGTCCCCAGCTCTTTTAAAGATGGTGCTTCCAAATAAAATGCCTGCATGCCTTTTTGAAAGAATCCGCCTTCTTCAGGAATTTTGGTAGCATAAAGTTCAAAACCATTGTCATATTGATGAATAATCAGCATGTTTTTTATGGCTCTTTTGCTAATATCAGAATAGAATGCGGTTGTGGCGTCTTCTCCGGACATGATATCGGATAAAGCATAATAAGCTACTGCATCCACTCCAATTTCAATAAAGCTATTATGAATTTTCTGTGCTTCTTCATCCCATTTTAAGGAATTAACATTCATAAAAACCACAGCTCTTTTGCTAAGTAGGTCTTCGGGAAGTTGATTACTTTTATTTAAAAAAGGAAAAGCCTCTTGTGAAAAGCCCTGAAGGCTGGCAAAAATCAATAAAATCGATATAATGTAGTGTCGCATAAAAGTTAATTCGCATGAAAATTAAAGATTTTTGAATAATCGGCTGAATCTTAACGTCATTATCTATAAATTTATTCTTTATCATTCAAAATGAAATAATCTAAAGAACCCGTATCCTGATGAAGTCATTACAATATTACCTCTTTTTTCTTGCCCTTTTAATTGCACAGCAAAGTTATGCGCAAAAGGATTCCACTTTTGTTTTTCCTGATTCCGCCAAGGTAATGAATGATTTGTATTTTCTGGCATCGGATTCTTTGCTAGGAAGGGAAACCAATACAGAGGGGAATGAGATAGCCAGAAATTATATCATAAACAGATTGCAAAAACTTGGAGTTTCGGCATATGTTCAGGATTATACCCAAGCTTTTACATTTGGAAAGGACACCATTCCAGCTGTAAATATATTGGGTTTTGTGGAAGGATTTTCGGGTAAACACTTTATCGTAATTTCTGCGCATTACGATCATGTAGGCATGAAAGATAGCTCTAAGATTTTTAACGGGGCCGATGAGAATGCCAGTGGAGTATCAGCAATCCTGGCTTTGGCTGAATATTTTAGGGAAAATCAACCGGAAAATAATTTACTTTTTGCTTTTTTCGATGCGGAAGAAAAGGGATTGCAAGGTGCAAAACACTTTATGCAATCTGTGGTGATGGACACCAGCAGAATTAAAATGAATGTTAATTTGGATATGGTGAGTCGTGGTGATAAAAATGAACTTTATGCAGTGGGCACTTATTTCACGCCATTTCTAAAGCCTTTGATAACAGAAGCTTCAAAAGATAAAAGTATTACGCTCTTATTCGGAAGGGACGAACCAAAGAAGAAGCCTAATTGGGTAAATTCCTCTGATCATGCGCCTTTTCATAAAGCCGAAATTCCTTTTGTTTACTTTGGAGTGGATGACCATAAAGATTATCATAAAATTACAGATACAGCCGATAAAGTAAATCCTGATTTCTATTTAGAAGCCATTTGCCTGATTAAAGATGCCATTGAGAACTTTGATGCTAATCTGGCTGAAATTGTTTATGGCAAATGATGTTTTAAGGCATTTTACTTTTTCCCCACATAATTATTTTAAAAATTAACGAATTAAGCAATTAAGAATATGCAAGAGAGACATACCTACGACCTTGGAATGATTGGAAACTGTGCTTATTTAGCACTAATTGGAAAAGATACCGACATTAAATGGATGTGTATGCCCCGATTTGATAGTTCCTTTATTTTCGGAAGTTTAATAGGAGGGGAAAAAGGAGGCGAGTTTTCAATTAAACCTACTTCAGAACACTATAAAATTAGCCAGGCATATATTCCCAATACCAATGTGCTGGAAACCATAGTGGAAACTGATGAGTATGCCTATAAAATTACAGATTGTGCACCAAGGTTTCGTCAATTTGATCGTTACTACCGACCACAAATGTTGATCAGGAAAATAGAGCCTCTAAACGGTTTGCCGCAATTGAAAGTTGTTTGTGATCCTGTAGGAGATTACGGGCAGAAAAAGCTAACTCGTGAAAGAGGAAGTAGTCATATTCGTTATTTCGGTTTGCCCGAAACCTTAAGGCTCACTACCAATATCCCTATCAATATGGTGATGGATAGTAGTCCTTTTGTGCTAACCAAGACCCGCTATATGGTGATGACATATGGTGCGCCTTTGGAAGCAGAGTTGCAAGAAACAGCTGAAAATTTCATTAATAGAACCGTTTTTTACTGGCAAAATTGGGTGAAATCTACCAGTATTGGCCAGCATTATCAGGAGCAGGTAATTCGTTCCTCCCTAGCCCTAAAAATCCATCAGTATGAAGATACGGGTGGTATTATTGCTTCTCCAACTATGTCATTGCCCGAATCTCCGGGGAGCACACGAAATTGGGATTATCGCTATTGCTGGATGCGCGATACTTATTATACGCTTACAGCCTTTAACAATATTGGGCACTTTGAAGAAATGGAAAATTATTTTCTATACCTCACCAATATTCCTATGAAGGGTAAGGAAAGAATTCAGCCACTTTATAATTTGGTGGGTGAAAGTACGATTATTGAAAAAGAACTGGATTTGCCTGGCTATATGAGAAATCAGCCAGTTAGAGTAGGGAATGATGCCTATACGCATATTCAAAATGATGTTTACGGACAAATATTATTGGCGATTCTTCCGCTTTATACGGATAAGCGTTTTGCCAATATGGAGAAATCCCAGTCCTCTTATTTGCTAAAGACCATTTTGGATAAGATAGAGTTCACTATGGATGAGGCAGATGCCGGACTTTGGGAGTTCAGAAACCTGAAGCAAAAGCATGCATATACACATCTATTCCAATGGGCAGGAAGCCATGCTGCCATGAAAATAGCCAGAGAAATTGGTGAAATGGAACTGGGGAGAAAAGCTGAAAAATTATTGAAGCAAGCAGCTGCTCATTTAGAGAAATGCTATTCTCCAACAAGAAAAGCCTATGCACAGGCGGAAGGTGTAGATAGAATGGATGCCAGCACCTTGCAGCTTATTATGATGAACTATATGCCACATAATAGCCAAAAAGCTAAAGATCATCTAAAAGCTTTGGAAGAAGATTTGAGAGTTGGCAAAGGATTATTTTATCGCTATAAACATGCAGATGATTTCGGAGAGCCGGAAACAACCTTCTTAATTTGTGCTTTTTGGTATGTGGAAGCACTTGCATGCGTGGGCAGGACAGAAGAGGCAATGGAAGCTTTTGAAGAATTGATTGGCTATTCAAATCATGTTGGATTATTAAGTGAAGATGTAAAATCATCAGACGGCTCCATGTGGGGAAATTTCCCGCAAGCTTATAGCCATGTAGGTTTAGTGAATGCTGCTTATAGAATCAATAATAAACTGGATAAACCTGATTTTTTGCCATAAGTTATTAGATTTAAACATCAAAAAATTGAAGTAATGTTACTAACACATAATTAAAATGGAAACTGAAAACTTTACAGACTTTTGGAATGAGTTGACTTTTGAACAACGAAAAGAAATAGAGAAAGCATCCAAAGAGATTGAAAATGGAGAAGTTTTAGATTATGAGACATTTATGAAAAAACATAGATAATTGAATATAGAGAAACCTGATTTTTTGCCTTAATCTTGGGAGAAATTTTAATTATAGCATTTATCTCATTAATTCCCATATTGTTTGTTCTGCTCATTTTCAAAACAATTAGGGATGTTATTGTGGTTACTTTCAACTATTTTGGAGTATTTGGTATAGGAAGTTTGAATCAAGAGCAACTTAAGAAACTAAATAAATATTCTCCTTATTATAGAGATTTAGAGTATAGGCAAAAGAGGAAATTTGAAAGAAAGGTAGTTCAGTTTATATTTTCTAGAAAATTTGTTTCCAGGGGTATAGAGGATGTTACTGATGAAATGAAGTTAGTAGTTGCTAGCTTGGCGGTTCAAATTACTTTTGGACTACCCCGAATTTACCTGGCCCATTTTAAAAAAATTCTAATTTATCCGGACAATTATTATTCTACCATTAACAATCAATATCATAAGGGAGAAGTAAATCCACGCTTTGGAATCATCGTACTTTCCTGGAAAAACTTAGTGCATGGAATTGCTAATGAAACAGACGGGATAAATTTGGGCTTGCATGAATTGGCCCATGCAATCCATTTAGAAAACAGGATTTCAAATAAAGAATATGGCTTTATAGATGTCAAATTATGGAAAAAATATGTGGACTTAGCCGAATATGAAATGTTTAAAATTAGAGAAGGGGACACTTCTATGTTCCGATCTGCAGCAGCCATTGACCATCATGAATTTTTTGCAGTATTGTTAGAGAACTTTTTTGAAAGACCCCAAGACCTAAAAGCCTATAGTCCGAACCTCTATAAAAAAACCACTATGTTATTAAAGCAAGATCCTATAAAGTTGCTTGGGCTTTGAATAATTACGAATTGAGTTCACTAAGATTGATTACATTCAGATTATTCTGATTTAACTATAAAATAAAAAAACAGTTTATTTGTTATATGCTTGCATTAATTCAAAATAAACTTCAGGACATAATTAAGCTTTGCAAAGTGCATAAAGTTAAATCCATTTCCTTATTTGGTTCAGCTGCAAATGACAAGATGAACGAGAATAGTGATATAGATTTTCTTGTCCAATTTTCTGAGGAAATTGAATTGCTTAACTATGCAGATAATTACTTTTCATTATTAGAAGGTTTGGAAAAGAGCTTAAATAGGAAAATTGATTTGGTATCAGTTAAATCATTAAGGAACCCCATCTTGAAAGACGAAATTAACCGTTCAAAAATAGACTTATATGCAGCATAAGGTTCTCAAATACATTTTAGATATTGAAAGTGTGATTGAGGAAATTGAGTTGATAAATCTAAAACTGAAAATAACTTTTATCAGTTTAAAGGTGACTTTATTTTACAAAGAGCTGTAGAACGAGATTTAGAAATTATAGGAGAAGCAATTCGCAAACTAATCGAAATCCAACCTGATATTAAGATTTCATCTGTTAAAAACATCATTGGTTTAAGAAATATCATTTCTCATGCCTATGATTCAATTGAACCTGAAATGATTTGGGCAATTATTCAAAAAGACATTCCACTCTTAAGTGATGAAATCAATACAATTAAAAGTGAATGAAATCTACTCCGCTTATTGAAATTTCCTTTTTTTAAATCAGCTCTTTTTATTAAAGATTGGTTCTAGAAAACTTTTAATCCAGAGTAACTACTAATCTTATTATTAAATTATCCGTTTGCCTAATTATTCAAAAACTCATCAGTAATTTATATAAATGGCTAAATTTTTTAAAAAGTGGTTTCAAATATTTAGGAAGTCAGGCATTAAATTTTTTGAAGAAAATCCTTTTAAGCATAGTGCTTCCACTGCATATTTCACAATATTTTCATTACCAGCTATAGGTTTGGTAGCTATTACTTTAGCAGGTTATTTTTATGAGGACGAGATAGTGAGAACTCAATTTCTGGATCAAATTAATCAGTTAATGGGTGAATCCAGTTCTGAGCAGATAGACAGTTTATTATCCTCGGCTACGGTGCAAACTGACCGTGTATTATTTCAAATAATAGGGATAGGAACATTGCTTTTTAGTGCTACCACAGTATTCATTTCCCTACAAGATAGTCTTAATACAATTTGGAGCATTAAAGCAAAACCAAAAAAAGGGATCATAAAATTCATTATCAACAGATTACTCTCTTTAGCCATGATAGCGGCCTTAGGCTTTCTATTGCTGGTTTCTTTATTAGCGGATACGGTCATCACATTTATTCAAACACATATAAAGGAAATTTTAGAGGGCGCCACCATTTATATTATTCAAGTAATGAATATTGTGATCTCTTTGGGTTTTATAACCCTTGTATTTGCCATTATATTTAAAGTACTTCCAGATGCCAGACTTAAATGGAGAGATGTTTGGGTAGGTGCTTTTGTTACCACTGTTTTGTTTGTGGCTGGTAAATTTGCTTTGGGGTTCTATTTAGGAACAGCAAACCTCACAGATTCTTATGGAGCAGCAGGTTCTTTCGTAGCCATTTTGGTTTGGGTTTATTACTCTGTTCTTATTTTATTATTTGGGGCACAAGTCACTTTTATTTATTCGAAAGAAATGGGGCGAATTATATTGCCAACAGATGAAGCGGTAGCCGTCACTACAACTGAGGTCGAAAGACAAAGAGGTACCAAAGTTAATTGAGGCATTCTTGGCGTTTATCCTCAGGAGATATAATAGAATTTTGTTATTGAGGAGGACAGAATAGAGTTCTCTTGAAAAATAAAAAAGACTCTTTAATTTAGCTATAATCTAAATTAAAGGTTCTTTTTTGAGATTTTATCTTATTAAAACCTCATAACCTGAGTTCGACTCTAATTTGGAAATTCAGATTTTCATAAAATTAAATAGACAAGGCGTCTTTTAGAAGATATAGCGAGCTATATCGAGGAAAGACAACGCAGTATATTGGATTTTATGGAAAAGTTTTCCC
>NZ_JAGXGF010000066.1 GCF_024636815.1 Marivirga sp. | reverse complement strand
TAGTACTGTAATTTCCTGTTCTTAAAGCTTGTTGGGTATTTCTAGTGGCAATTACATCCTGATAAGCTCTCCAGAGGGACGAAGGTTCTGTTTGTTGGTCAGCCACATTCTTATCAGGGTAATCCGTTTTTGGTGCGCGCCACGGATTCCCAGTTGTGAATCCAGCATTAGAAGCGCTGCTCCATTGCATCGGCAATCGGATATCTTCATCAGGTTTTTGACCTAACATTCCAATTTCTTCACCATAATAGAGATAAGGAATTCCGGGTAAAGTCAATAACAATTCGGCCACCTGCTTTGCTTTCGCTTGATCGCTGTTCAAAACATTCATCACTCTGTTCATATCATGATTTGTTAAAAATGTCCCAAACTGTAAATATGGATAGCTGCCCATTACTTCCTGTGATTTTGAAATTAGGCCACCTGCATTTCCATTATTAACCGCGGCAATAATGTTTCCCGCAAGGTCGAATTCGAAAACATAATCTAAACCATCATTTCCGACATATTCTCTTGCTTTATCCGTAGAAGTCCATGCTTCCCCAACTGAAAATGAATTGGGATTTATAGATTTATAATGAGTTCTAAAATCTTTCCAAAACTGGAATGTTTCCGCTACATCCTCCAAGCCTTCTGTTGTTTCATAAATATATTTTACCGCATCTAATCGGAACCCATCTACATTCATTTCTTTGAGCCAGAAAGTAGAAATATTAAACATTTCCTCTTTGACGGCAGGAGTTTTATAATTCAAATCCGGCATTCCGCCCCAAAAAAGTCCGTAGTAATAGTCTCCATTGCTTTGGTGCCAAACATTCTGACCCCAAGGACCACTTCCGCCAGGATTAGTATCTTCCCAAACGTACCATTCTCTTTTTTCATTTGATGGATTTTTGGAATCTCGAAACCACTGATGTTCACTAGAACTATGGTTCATCACATAATCAATGATTACTTTTATGCCGCGCTCATGTGCTGCTGCAATAAATTCCTTAAAATCCTCATTGGTACCATAATCGCTTTCGATTTCTCTATAATTGGTTACATCATATCCGTGATAGCTGGGGGATTGATGAATAGGCATTAACCAAATCCCATTTACGCCTAGGTCATGATGCGTGGCAGGATTTCCATCATTGAGATAATCCAGTTTTTGAATCAGTCCTTGAAAATCACCAATTCCATCACCATCTGAATCATAGAAACTTCTAACAAATATTTCATAGAATACTGCCTCATTCCACCAATAAGTATCGGTATTTCCTATGGTAATAAAATTTTCGAAAACTTTAGTTTCCATTTCTCCATCAGCATTTTGAATGGAAAGGCTTACGTCAAAACTTCCTTCATTAGTATACCTGATTACTGGATTTTGTTCTGTGCTAGTTGCTGGTGTTCCACCAGGAAAATTCCATTCCCAAGCAGTAGGATTGCCATTAGATAAATCTGTAAATTGAATGGCTTCTCCGGGTATTGCAAAATTCGAAGAAGCAGAAATATTAACTTGGAGAACATTATCAGGAAATTCATCATTATACCAAAATGCTATAACATCATTTTCTTCAATAGTAAAAGAACGGTTAGCACCACCACCTGGAAATTCTTCAGTTCCATTCCAGCTTCCATTTATCCTGGCTTTCAATTCAATTTGCTGACCAATATTAAAAGATTCAGTTGCTGTGTAAATTCCATCACTATCATCATCATTTAAGACTAAAGCGGGGCTTCCCCAATCATTAAATGAACCTGCTATATCAACAAAATCAGTGTTTGGGTTGAAATTTCCTTGTGTGATTTGCTCATTCATGTTTACCTGAAACTCAACAGTGGTAGTCTGTGATAAAACAAGTGACGGTAGAATAAATAAAAAGAATAAAAGAGGTGATTTTAAAAATGTCATAAATCAAAATTACTAAAATCTGATTCAATAGCAGGTTGATTGAATTAAAATAATGGATAGGCACCGCCTTTTCTGAAAGCGGAAGTGTTTAACTGAATCCTGTCACCCCCTTTCATATACTTTTTCTTAGCCATATGAAAAAGTTGATTAATCATATCGGCTTCAGCTCCCTGCCCCCTCATTCTTTGCCCCCAATTGGAGTCATTTACTTTTCCCCGATGGAGATTTTCAATTTGATGCCAAACCTTTTCAGACCTATCAGGGAAATAATTCTGCAGCCATTTTTTAAAGATTTCTGCTATCCTTCCATTTAATCGAACTACGGTATAGCCAGCATCAGTGGCTCCGTTTTCTGCAGAAAGTTTTATGATTTCAGGAATCTCACTATGATTTAATCCAGGAATAATAGGCGCATTCATAATGGATACAGGAATTCCTTTGCTCCTCAAAATCTTTATGGCTTGTAGTTTTTTAATAGAAGAAGCTGTTCTTGGTTCTAAAACCGACCTCAGTTTTTCATCCAGACTGGTGATGGATAAAATAACACGCACTAAATTATCTTTTGCTAAATCTTCAAGTAGATCTAAGTCCTCCAAAAAACCAGTGTTTTTGGTAATGATTCCCACAGGATGGCGGTATTTTGCCATTACTTTCAATAAACTTCTTGTAATCCGAAGCTTTCTTTCCAAAGGTTGATAACAATCTGTTTTACCCGAAAGCACTATGGGTTTTACTTTCCAATTAGGGTTCAGAAGTTCTTTTCCGAGCAATTCAGCAGCATTCTTTTTAACAATAATTTTCGATTCAAAATCCAAGCCTGCATCCCAGCCCCAATATTCGTGAGAGTTGCGAGCATAGCAATACACACAACCATGCTCACATCCCTGATAAGGGTTTATGGAATATTCCATACCTACATCAGGACTACTGACTTTATTAATGATTTTTTTCGGGTGCTCGTAAAATATCTGGGTAGTGGGCTTATCCAAATGCGTATACTCATCTATCCCCTCATCCCATTCCGTAGTATATTCTTGTTTAGAAAATGAATTGGAAAGATGTTGTTGAGCACCCCTGCCTTTGATATTTTGATTTGAATTCACAGGAGTAAAAATACTAAAAAAATTAGCCAATTACTAAAATTAGAATCTTTAAATTTAAGTAAAATATTCTCTAAAACAATGATTCAATTGTAACTTAGAGGTTTAAAATACAGTAAACTTATAACATGAAAAATATCTACTTTTCCATTATTGCATTATTCTTGGCAACTTCTGTTTTTGCACAGGATGAAATCCCTTCTAGGCCTAATCCACCTAAGTTGGTGAATGATTTAACAAATACTTTGAATAAAGGAGAACAACAGCAATTAGAGCGAAAACTAGTAGCCTATAATGACAGCACTTCCACTCAGGTTGTGATACTAATTGTACCTACTTATGGTCAATATGAACCTAATCAATTTGGTGTTGAGGTTTTCGATAAGTGGAAAATTGGACAGGCAGATAAGGATAACGGTCTATTAATTACCGTTTCTATGCAAGACAAAAAAATGTTTATCAATACTGGTTATGGTTTGGAAAGTGTGGTGCCGGATGGAGCTGCAAGCACCATTATCAATGAATATATGAAACCGGCTTTCCGAAATAATTATTATTATAAGGGGTTGGATGAAGCCACAAGCATTATTTTTGATTTGGCTTCAGGAAAATATACTGCTGATAAAATAGCTGATAATGACGCAGGTAAAGGAATAGGGTTAGGCGCATTTTTAATGTTTTTCTTTATCATCATTACCATAATCTCTCGAATTAGAAGGGTTAGAAATCATCACATGGGAGGTGGAAGTATGGGCATGCTGACCATGATGATGCTATTAGGTGGTAGTGGCAGAAGTCATGGCGGATCTTTCGGTGACTTCAATTCCGGAGGAGGAAGCTTCGGAGGGAGCGGTGGTTTTGGCGGCTTCGGTGGCGGAATGACCGGTGGCGGTGGAGCCGGAGGTAGTTGGTAATAAAATTTTATTTTAGATTGATATTAAAATTTATCTTTATAGCAATAGAATTCAAAATAGCTGTTCTATCGCTAGCCTCTGGCTAGTGATTTTTACTTGTATCACTGGCACGGAATTGATACTATTTTAATGTATCATCATAAAAGAATATGTAGAATTCGCCAGAGGCGGTAATAAGTTCCACTAGCCAGAGGCTAGCGGAAGTAAAATGAACTTCAATTCGATTTATTGTTAATTACATTAAGAATTTCAACTCATTAATCCTATGCACAAATTTTTACTTCTTTTAATTTCTATTTCAATCTTTTCATCTCCTCTTTGGTCTCAGGAAATTAAAAATGACTCCATATTGGAAGTGGTGACTGTAACTGGTTTCAACAAGGGAGAACAAATCAATAAACAATCTGCTCCTATTGCTTATTTAAGCCCTAAGGAATTAGATAAATTCTCTCCTCTTAATCCTGTCATGGCATGGAACACTTTGCCTGGAGTCAATCTAGAACAAAGAGCAATTGCAAGTTATAGGGTAAGCATAAGAGGAAGTTCTATTCGTTCGCCTTTTGGAGTGCGAGACGTGAAAGTTTATTGGAACGGCTTGCCGTTTACAGAAGCTAATGGATCAACAGCCCTAAATCTTCTTAGTAATACACAAATGCAAGAACTAGAAGTGGTGAAAGGTCCTGCAGGAAGTTTATTTGGAGCAGGATTGGGAGGCGTAATGCAAATCAGTAATTTCCCTTCTAAAGAAGAAAGCCCACTGCAAATCCAAGTGTCAGGAGGAAGTTTCAATCAATTAAATGTGGGGCTTAAAGGACAAATTAAATCTGGAAAATGGACTACTTTTTATGCTGTGGATCATCAACAAAATGATGGATATAGAGATCATAATGAATTAGACAGACAGAATTACCAGTTATCTTCCCGTTATCAAATTAATGAAAACCACCAATTAGATTTCCATATTTTGTACAATGATTTGTTTTATGAAATCCCAGGAGGATTAAATGCAGAGCAATTTGCAGAAGACCCAACGCAAGCTCGTGCTGGAAGCGAACCTCAAAATTCATCCATTGATCAAAGGACCGTGTTTTATGGAGTTGGCTACACTAGTTTTTTTGGAGAAAATTTAAGCCAGAGTACACATGTAGCCGGTACTTATACATGGTTTCAGAATCCTTTTATTTTGGATTATAAAGAAGATCAAAATAGAGAGGTTGCATTGCGCCATCAATGGACTTATGATATGAATTTGAATCAATTTGACTGGCAGTGGGATGCCGGTCTGGAATGGCAACATGCAGATAACTCGGCTAATAATTATGGAAATGTAAATGGCCAAAAAGATACAATTCGCTTTGCTGATGATTTGAACATTGACCGAAAATTATTTTTTCTTCAAACTCAAATTGGATATCAAAAATGGGAATTGACTTTAGGGCTAAGCAGTAATCTATTGCAATATAATGTAAACAGAAAGGTTAATGCATTTGCTGAACCATTTGAATTCAATAGGAATTTTGATAATGAGGTGATTCCTAGAATTGCTTTAAAGCATCAATGGTCGCCAAGTAACATGACTTTTGCCTCTTTAAGTGAAGGGTTTTCCAGCCCTACTTTAGATGAAATTCGCACGAACGAAGGGAGTATAAATAGAAATTTACAAGCCGAGAAAGGACGTACTTATGAGCTAGGCCATAAATATTATGGAAAAAGATTACAACTAGACGCTACTTTTTTCTACTCCGCCTTAAGGGAAACGATCACTACTTATACAAACGAAGATGGCGTTGTGCTTTTTCAAAATGCAGGAGCCACTAATCAGCTTGGGACCGAATGGGGAGTGACTGCAAATTGGTATGATTCTCCGCAAGGGTTTATTAATCAAATCAATAGTCGAACAAGCTATAATTTTTATCAATTTACTTTTAAAGATTACCAAAAACGGGAGGAAGATTATTCAGGAAACTTGCTTACCGGTGTTCCTCAACATACTTTTAACCAAACACTCAATTTTGCTATGGCACAGAGATTGAATTTAAATCTTCACTATCGATTTGTAAGTGAAACACCATTGACCGATGATAATGAGATATTTGCTGATTCTTATCACCTTCTAAATGTCAATATTGATTTTAAAGTGCTCGGTTCATTAAAAATCAATCTTTTCGGAGGAATGGAAAACATATTTAATAACACTTACAGTTTAGGCAATGACTTAAATGCCTTTGGAGGTAGATTTTATCAACCGGCTCCCGGAAGGAACTTTTATTTAGGAGCTAAGTGGAAGTTGTAGAAATAATAAAATCAAAATTTAGAATTCGTAAAAGTTATTTCCTCCTACAAAAACCCTTAAATTTGCTTTTTGATTATCATGAGATATTTTTTCACCATAGCATATAAAGGTACAGATTACCATGGCTGGCAAAAACAGCCTAATGCCATGGGTGTTCAACAAAAAGTAGAAGAGGTTTTTTCTACCATCTTAAATCAAAAAGTAGAAATTTTAGGAAGTGGTAGAACCGATAGTGGCGTTCATGCAACAGCCCAGGTTTTCCAATTCGATTTTTTAGATAATTTGAAGGCGGAGCAATTGTTATATAAAGCGAACAAAATGCTCCCGCATGACGTAGCTTTAAAGCACGTTAGAGAAGTAAAGGATGAAGCTCATGCTCGTTTTGATGCTGTCAGCCGAGCTTATCAGTACCATATTATAACAGAAAAAAATCCCTTTGCTATTGACCAAGCTTATTTTTTTACTCAAGAGTTGTCGATTGAAAAAATGAATTTAGCTTCTGAAAAACTTTTGAACTATCAAGATTTTGAAAGCTTTAGTAAGGTGAAAACAGATGTTTATACATTCAACTGTGATATATTTGAAGCTTACTGGAAACAAGAACAGGACACTTTAGTTTTCCATATTAAGGCGAATCGATTTTTGCGTGGCATGGTTCGGGCAATAGTAGGTACTTTATTGGATGTGGGCCAGAATAAAATCCCTATTGAAGATTTTGAAAATATTATTAAAGCTAAAAACAGAAAATCAGCGGGTAGAGCCGTTCCAGCTCTCGGACTTTATTTAACAGAAGTTCAATATCCTGAGGACATTTATTTATAAAAGCGGGAAGTGAAGAAAGACAATATAAAAAGCGGAAATATCATTGATACTAACGTTCTAAAGCGTTTGTATAAGTTTGTGAAGCCTTATAAAGGCCGTTTCTATTTTTTGGTGTTTTTAACTGTAGCTTTAGCTGTTTTAGCCCCGACAAGACCTTTCGTTATTCAGAAAGCAATTGATAATCCTGTTGCTAACGGAGACTTTCAAGGCCTAATTAATATGACTTTGATATTAGTAGGCTTGTTAGTGATGCAATCTATCGTTCAATATGGACATACTTATCTGTCGGGTTGGTTGGGTCAATATATTATTCGCGATATCCGGTTAAAGCTTTACCGCCATCTGCTGAGCCTAAGATTAAAGTTTTTTGATAAAACACCAATTGGTCGTTTGGTTACCAGAAATGTATCTGATGTAGAAACATTATCGGACGTTTTTAGCCAAGGCTTGGCTGCTATGATTGGTGATATATTGCAGATTTTATTCATCCTGGGGATGATGTTTGCTATGAGTTGGAAACTCACCTTAGTTTCTTTAGCTACATTGCCATTGCTGTTCTTAAGTACTTATATCTTTAAAGAAAAAGTGAAAGTTGCTTTTAATGAAGTGAGAAATGCAGTTTCTAATTTAAATTCATTTGTACAGGAGCATGTAACCGGTATGTCTATCGTACAAATCTTTACAGCAGAAAAAAAAGAATACGAGGAGTTTAAAAAGATCAATAATCAACATAAGAAATCGAATATACGATCCGTTTTGTATTACTCTATTTACTTTCCTGTAGCAGAAGTAATTCAAGCAACAGGCATTGGCTTATTAGTTTGGTACGGAGCAAAAAGTGTAGTAAACGAGGTAGAAACAGGCATTACCTTAGGTATGCTGATTGCTTTTATTCTATACATTCAAATGTTCTTCAGACCTATCAGACTGATAGCAGATCGTTTCAATACCCTACAAATGGGGATAGTAAGTTCATCAAGAATTTTAAATTTACTAGATAACGATGAGCATATTCCAAATAACGGAAACTATAATCCTGAAAAGGTAAAGGGAAATATTACCTTTCAAAACGTTGAGTTTTCTTATAATGAAGAAGAAGTTGTACTCAAAAACATCTCATTTGATGTGAAAGAAGGTCAATCTGTTGCTTTAGTTGGAGCAACGGGAGCAGGAAAATCATCTGTTATTAATCTTTTGAGTAGATTTTATGATATTCAAAAGGGTAAAATATCACTCGATGACAGAGATTTGCAAGATTACGATCTGTTTGCATTACGCCAAAATATAGGCGTTGTATTACAGGATGTATTCTTATTTTCAGATACTATCCTTTATAATATCACCTTAGGTAATCCCAACATTAGTTTAGAGCAGGTAAAAAATGCCGCCGAATTAGTAGGTGCTAAGAAGTTTATTGAGCGATTGCCTGGCGGATATGAATATAATGTAATGGAGAGAGGGGCAACGCTCTCAGTAGGTCAGCGTCAGTTAATTTCCTTTGTTCGGGCCATGGTTTATAATCCTAAAATTATTGTTTTGGATGAGGCCACATCCTCAGTTGATACAGAAACGGAAGAATTGATTCAAAATGCAATCGAAAAAATGATGAAGGGTAGAACAAGCATTGTAATTGCCCATAGGCTATCGACTATTCAAGAAGCAGATAAAATTATAGTATTAGATAAAGGTGAAATAAAAGAAACTGGCACTCACCAAGAATTGTTAGAAAAGGGCGGGTTTTACCATCAACTTCATAATATGCAGTACAAGGAAATGGCTTCCTAAACTATTTCACTTTTTTATCTAAATCTTCAAAATAATCTCTTTCTCTGTAAGGGTGTTTTATTCCAAAAGCGGTTATCAATATAGTTTCAAAGGCTGGTCCAAGCCAGATAAGTAGAACACCTGTAACTCCTAAAATTATGGATTCATTATAAAGTGCATCCATATTTTGAATCCAAAACAGAGCATGTAAAATACTGGTAATAATTCTCAAGCCAAGGGTCCATTTTTTCCTCCAAGTAATAACAATTAGAGTGTTTTGCAATAGGATAAGTAATCCAAAAACTAAAACGTAGTCATTAAAAAACCAATCCAAAAAAAGGTTTTCAAAAACAGTTCTTTTGGACTCTTCATCAAAAAAGGGTTCAAACAAAAATAATAATTGATAAGCTCCATAAAACAATAAGATCTGAGCTAAACTGATGGCAAGTCCTACAAAAATTCTTTTTCTGAGCATATATTTCAGTAATTAAAGCCAAAAGATACGAAAAGGCAGGAATATGACAAAGAAAAGGTATAAGCAGTCAACTATTATTCTATTTAAAACATACCTAAATTAAATATCGTTGAAGTAAATATGAAGACTAGAGATAAAGAAAAAAATAAAAAAAATCAAGAATCGAAATCTACACCAATTAAAAAAAATCAAAAGAGCTCTAAAAGTGAAAAGAATCAAGAAGAGGAAGAAAGAAAGGGTATAATTCCAGAAGAAACAGACTTTAAAAAATTCCTCGGCTGTGGTGGTTAATATTTAAAGAAAGAAAGACAAAAAATAGCCCGCAATGTTGCCGGCTATTTTTTGTGACTTTATTAAACTTTACATTCTTTCATATAATACTCTTAGTTGATCTTGATACTCAACAGCTTGTTGATTCATGCCGTATTGTCTCATGATTTGAACAATCTGGCTGAGAATCGCAAAGCTTATTTGTCTTTCTCTGCTCATGTACATCAATTCATGATCTACGAGGTAGCGGAATAATTCATAGTTTTGATCCCATAAAACATTAATTATTTCATTAGCTTTCTCTTCATTTCCTGTTGCTAAATAAATTTGAATATAATCTAATGCCGTCATATCATAAGGCACCACTTCGTTAGGAATCTTTTTAATAATAAAATCAATTACTTCCAATGCTCTTTTTTCATCTCCTTCGTTAACTAATGACTTCGCCAAAGCAGTATATACTGAGCGATGATTCAGGAAGAAATTTCTATAATTCTCATTATAATAAACATCCGGATCTGCAGTATTGGTAAAATGAAAATTGTTCATCAAGTTATTGTACATCACTTCTGTATTGACAAATTCAGATTGAACATCATTTCTTTCTACAGGTAACAATCTATAAGTTAAACCTTCTTGCACCACATACTTTCTCAAGTCCATTTTGATTCCATTCAAGGAAGTAGTATTGAAATAGATTGGTCGTTTCCAATCGTTTTCATTCATGATATCTAATATCATTAAATCTTTTTTCTCAAGACCGTTTCCTTTTACATTCCAAACCATTCTATCTACCAACATGTCGGCCTTATCTTCAGGAATTATTCCCAGACTTCTCACATGATTTACATCCACTTTCAAGCTCAATTCCTTGGAAGGCAACATATTGTAACTGCCAACAGAGGTAGGAACTTCCAGACTCTTATTATTATTTCTGATTAAACTTAAATAACGATCAATTGGAATGGCTCCAGTTATACCTGTGTTTCCCATATAAGGTAAATAATCATTTTTACCTCCTTGAGACACTTGCTCTTCACTTAAGGTTATGGGTAAAGGTTCAGAATCATAAGCATTTTGGCGCATTTGATTTATGTACCAGTCCGTATTAAAGTAACTTAAAACGATCACTCTAACATCTGTCCTGAAACCTTCTACTTCTTGAACAAACCACAACGGGAAAGTATCATTATCTCCACCCGTGAATAAGATTGCATTAGGTTCGCAGGAAGCAAGGTAATTTCGGGCTGCATCCACTGAAAAATATCTTCCTGAACGATCATGATCATTCCATCCTTCAGATGCCATAATACCAGGTACTATCAAACAAATTACCCCGGCCACGACTCCGGCCACTTTTGGTTTTTTGATGGCTCTTTCCAATAAGGAAGCAACGCCCAAAACTCCAAAACCAATCCAAAAAGCAAAAGCATAATAAGAGCCCGCATAAATATAATCTCTTTCCCGAGGCTCGGTAGCCGGTGAATTCAAGTAAAGAATTAAGGCTATACCCGTTAAGAAAAAGAACATAGCTACCACACTAAAGCCCTTCACATCTTTTTTATATTGGAAGAAAAGGCCTATAAGACCCAAAATAAAAGGCAACATATAGAAGTTATTTCGTGCCTTATTTTCTGCCATTACTTCCGGCAATTCGCTTTCATCCTGGAACATGGTTTTCCAACCAGCTCCCTCAATATCACTTTCTCTACCTGCAAAATTCCACATCAGATATCGGAAATACATATGGCCTAGTTGATAGCGGAATAGAAATTTAATATTATCTGCAAAATTTGGTTTTTCATTTTGGCGTAACCCTGTCCATCTTCTGTATTCTTCAGCATGACCTGGGGCTCCGCTATACATTCTTGGTAGAATAGTAGTTCTACTCGGATCGTGCTTTGTATTGATTTTATAATCCGTGATTTCATACTCCTCTTCCCCTTTACTATAAACAGCGTCTCCTTGCTCTTGAGAAACTACTTCAGCATCAAAATACTGGCCATGCAAAAGAGGTCTTGAACCATATTGATCTCTATTTAAATATGACAATAAAGTCATCACATTTTCAGGATTATTTTGATCAATCGGTGGATTGTAATTTGATCTGATCATCACAATAAAGTATGATGAGTATCCAATTAAAATAAAAGTTAAAGCTAAAAGAAAAGTATGGAGGGTAACTTTTTCCTTTTTGATGGCATAATATATTCCATATGAAAGGCCTCCAACTAAAAGTAATCCAAAAATCAAGGCTCCAAAACCAAATGGAAGACCAATTGAGTTTATAAAGAAGATTTCAAATTGACCAATCAAATTTGGTACTCCTAAAATGATAAATTGCCAGATGAAGATTAGGATTGCACTACTAATTAAAAGCGCAAAGAAAATTCCCTTAAAAGTTACGTTTTTATATTTCTTAAAATAGTAAATCAAACCTAAGGCCGGGAGCGCCACTATATTCAACAAGTGTACACCAATTGATAACCCAATAATATATGCAATTAAAATTAGCCATCTGTTTGCATTAGACTCATCTTCAATTAAATCCCATTTCAACATTGCCCAAAATACTAAAGCAATTAGGAAAGAGGACATTGCATATACTTCCGCCTCGACAGCTGACCACCAAAAAGAATCTGAAAAAGTAAAGGCTAAACTTCCGATCGCCCCTGCGGCAATGATTTTTATAGTTTGAGCCATATTAGCCTCTCCCACTTTAATCTTCATGATTTTATGAGATAGAATATTAATGGACCAAAACATAAATAAAATGGTGAATCCACTACTTAAGGCTGAAACCAAGTTGACAGCAAAGCCGACAGATTCTACATCACTCGCGGCAAACATAGAAAACATTCTGCCAATTAATAAAAACAGTGGTGCCCCTGCAGGGTGAGGAACTTGTAACTTATAGGCGCTGGCAATAAACTCCGCACAGTCCCAAAAGCTGGCAACAGGTTCTAAAGTGATGATATAAACGGCAGAAGCGATTAAAAAAATAATCCAGCCACTGATGTTGTTAACCTTTTGATAAGAAGTCATAGATTTTGTTTTTTTATAACAGAGGCGAAAATAAGAAATTAAATACTTTCGGGCATTAAAACGAAGCGATTAATTCAGGATTGCCATCATTGGTGATTTTAATTCAAGTTTATTACTATCAAAAGCTCATATAATTTTATTATTAAATTACATTTTAGTTTATTGTACTATAAAATAGTTTTCAAATGACAGGAGGTATTGGCTTTAGTAGACAAGGAAGTGATTCATTCAAACAAAATCGTGCTCTGAGAAACAAGAGAAAAGCAATGAATGAAAACCCTTATACCAATAATAAAAAGCATAAAGCTCGAGGGAATTTTAACTTAAAAGAAATTCAAAACTACAGAGCTAAACATAAAAGGAAAGCAAAAATGATTAGTAGATTAGTGATGCTAATCTTTATTCTTATTTCTATGGTCGTAATAATCTATTTGATTAATTAACATTTAGATCAAAGGCTCCAAATACTCCCAAACTGTTTTCGCTACTATTTTATGGCCTTCCGGTGTAGGATGAATACCATCCGGTTGGTTTAAACCTGCTTCCCCACCCACATCTTTCAATAAAAATGGAATTAAATTTACATTTTTTTTCTCCGCTATTTTAGGAAATAATTTTTGAAATTCTTCCGCATAAGCTTGTCCCATATTGGGCGGAACCATCATTCCAGCTAGCAAAATTTTAACTTCAGGATGTATTTGCCTCACTTTATCTATAATCGCCCTTAAGTTTTTATTGGTTTCTTCTGGTTTAATTCCCCTTAAACCGTCATTTCCACCCAGCTCCAACACAAAAATTTCAACGGGCTGGCGTTTTACTACCCATTCCACTCGGGATAATCCGCTGGCAGTAGTTTCTCCACTCACCCCTGCATTGATAACATTATAGTCATAACCCAAAGAATCTAATCTTTTCTGAATTAAGCCCGGAAAAGCTTCTTCTGCCTCTACTCCATATCCTGCAGTAAGGCTATTACCAAAAAAAATAATATTATTCTTTTCCTCCTTCTTTTCTTTAACTTTTTCCTCTACTTCCTTCTCAACAGTTTTTTTCTCTTGTTTAGAACCTGAATTACAAGCTGTTGTAAAAATAAATAGTATCGCAAATACAGGGTTTAAGTAGAGTTTCATATTCTTATTTTTTTATGCAATTAATGCTTTTGTTTTAAAAAGCTTAAATTACACAAAATGTTATAAAATGATTGATAATAGAACTATTCATCTTTTAATCCTAAGTACTATTTTATTTTTCGGATGTAAACAGCAGCCAAAATTGCCCATTTCAGCAAATTCTGATATTCTGAAAGTTGCCGAGGGCTTTGATTTTACTGAGGGACCAACTTCTGATAGTTTGGGAAACGTTTATTTTACTGACCAACCCAATAATCAAATTTACAAATATGCTATTGATGGAAAGCTAAGTGTCTTCACTGATAGCTCCGGTAGATCAAATGGTTTATATATAGATAATAATCAAAATCTTTGGGCTTGTGCCGATGGACAAAATCAATTGTGGAAATTCTCTTTAGATGGAAGCAAAGAAATAATTTTAAATCCTTCTGGAGAAGTGAATTTCAATGGCCCAAATGACGTTTGGGTTCACCAAAACGGTAATCTATATTTCACAGACCCAATTTATCAGAGACCCTATTGGGAAACTAAGCATGATACGGTAGGTCATCAATCCATCTATTTATTAAAAAATGGTAATCCTATTTTATTGGATTCAACATTAATACAAGCCAATGGAGTAGTTGGAAATTCAAAAGAGAACTTATTATTTGTAGCAGATATAGGCGCTGGAAAAACCTATCGCTATACAATCAATGAAAAGGGAGAGCTTGAAGATAAAATACTTTTTGTAGCGCAAGGCTCTGATGGAATGACATTGGACTCAAAAGGAAACTTATATTTAACGGGTAAAGGAGTTGACATTTACGATAAAAAGGGGCGCTTCATACAGCATCTTGAAATACCAGAAGATTGGACGGCCAATATTTGCTTTGGTGGGAAAAATTTTGATCAATTATTTATTACTGCAACTCGCTCATTATACAGTGTTAAAACTAATGTGAAAACCGTTCGTTGAAAAAGCTTTGCAGAAGGATTTCCTTCCAATAGTTTTGCAATGATTTTTAATTTTCAAATTCGTCAGTATAATGTTCCGATTAGTTTTTGTTTTAATTTTTCTATTTTCTTTTTCACCTTCTTTTGCCCAAGATGAGCCTGATTTAGGTGCTTGGTATATGTATTTTGGGGGAGTAGAATTTGAAAACAGTCAATTTGGTATTCATACAGAAGCTCAATACCGAAATCATAATACCATTGGTGATTTGGAACAATTACTTTTAAGAACAGGATTGCGATATCATTTAAAGGATGGTTCGGCAACTTTTACATTGGGTTATGGACATATTACTACTGAAGCTGTTGGAGAACCCAATAATACTTTTTATGAAAGCAGAATATATCAGGAAGCATTGCTGAAGCAAAATGTCTCAATAATTTCCTTAAATCACAGATTCAGATATGAGCAACGCTTTGTGGATAATCAAGATTTCAGAACTCGTCTGCGATATGCTTTATTTATCAATATTCCATTATCAGATAAAAAGTTTAGCCCGGGCGCATTTTACATTCCCATCTATAATGAGGTTTTTATAAATGGAGAAAAAAGAGGAAATATAGAATATTTTGATCGAAACCGATTGTATGGAGGCTTGGGCTATGTTTGGAAAGAAAATCTGAGAGTACAAATCGGTATAATGGAGCAAAAGCTTAATAGCAACTATAGTAAAACACAGTTGCAATTCTCTCTGCATCATAATTTTAACATAAATTAAGCTATTCCAGGAATAAACATTATTGCATTATTCATCAAGTCTGTAAGCTTTTCAGCTAAAGACCTTAAAAACCTACCGTCTATCTACTTAAATTTGTATTGATGTAATTCCAGCATCAAATTCCCTAATAATGAGTTAAAATTGGAGGCAAGGTTCATAATTATTTAAAGTATCTCTACATAATGATTAAAAATTTATCGATAACCCTTATTCTATTTATTTTTTCGGTTGTAACTATTTCAGCTAAAGAAGAAAAAAAAAGAGTTATAAGGGAAATGGAAACCCAATTTGTTGAAGAACTTACACCCAGTATTGATGGTGAACTGAATGACAAATTTTGGCAGAATGTAAATGAAACAGAAACTAGCTTCATTGTTTTTGAACCTGAAAATGGTGCTCCATCCAATCAAAAAACATTTATCAAAACCGCCTATACTGATTTTGGAATATACATTGCCGCCAGAATGGTAGACAATACCGGTGAGCCTATTCGTCAGGAATTAGGTATAAGAGATGACGACAGGAGAAATGCCGATCAATTTGGAGTGATTTTGGATACTTATCAAAATGGACAAAATGCATTTTACCTAAAAGTTAGTGCCTCAGGAGTTCAAACTGACATATTTATCAACAGAGGTAGAAGAGATTACAATTGGGATGCCGTTTGGAAAAGTCATGCAAAAATTACAGAAAACGGGTGGCAGGTCGAAATGGAAATACCCTATTCGTCAATTCGTTTTCCAAAGGAAAAGGACCAGGATTGGAATATCAATTTCATGCGTAAAATTCAAAGCAAAAACGAGACCTCCTTTTGGAATTATGTAGACAACTCTATTGATGGCTTAGTCAATCAATCTGGCGTATTAACAGGCTTAGAAGGAATTGAGCCACCACTTAGATTATCCATTTCCCCTTACGTTACCACTTACTATAATAAATTCGGTGATGAAAGTGGAATGGACATTACTGGGGGGATGGATTTAAAATACGGTTTAACAGAGAGTTTTACATTAGATATGACTTTAATTCCAGATTTTGGACAAACCGTTTCCGATAATCTGGTTTATAATTTAGGCCCTTTTGAAGTTCAATATGATGAAAACAGACCTTTTTTTACTGAAGGAATTGAGCTTTTTAATAAAGGGGGATTGTTCTATTCTCGTAGAGTCGGACAATCTTTTGGCTCTGTAAATCTCCTTGGTTCCGACTCCTTGGTTACAAAGCCAGCAGAAGCACCATTATTGAACGCTTCCAAAATAACTGGAAGAACTAAAAACGGTTTAGGCATTGGTTTTTTTAATGCCATTACGAATAGAACCTATGCTAAGGTTTATGATAAGGAAAGTAAAGAATTAAGACTGGAGCAAGTAGATGATTTGACTAATTTTAATGTGATGGTTATAGATCAAAGCTTGAAAAACAATAGTAATATTAGTTTAATCAACACCAATGTTCAGCGTTTTGATGGTGGAAATAATGCAAATGTAATCGGTTCTGATTTCCGCTTGAGAGACAAAAGCAATACTTATCAAATCGATGGATTTGGAGCATATAATAATATTCAAAACCTTGAAGGATTTGTTAATGATGGATATAAATATAATATAAGCTTGGCCAAAATCAGCGGAAAGTATCAATATAGGATTGGCAGAAATGTTGAAAGTGATACCTATAACCCAAATGATATGGGATATATCCGTAACCCTAATCAAATATCTCATTTTGCCTCTGTGGGTTATAATCAATTTCAGCCTACCACAATTTTCAATCGATACAGAATACGGGCTGGTGCTAATTATAGTGAATTATACAAGCCTAATTCATATCAGGATTTCACTACCTGGACTGATTTGTGGGCACAAACCAAAAGCTTCCAATCCTTTTACTTAAATATTAGATACGAACCTTTTAAAACATTTGATTATTTCGAACCTAGAGTAAAAGGAACCAAATATTTCAAAACCTGGAATTATAGTAGCCGTTTAAGGTATTCCTCCGACAACAGAAAAGCTTTTATGAGCAGCGTCTCGGTTGGAATCTGGAATGCCCCAGATCGAGAACAATTTGATTATTGGGTTAATTTTTCTCCACGATACAGACTAAATGATCGGTTTTCCATCAACTATGATATAAACTACAATAAACAATCTAGCTCAATTGGTTTTGCCGAGCATTTTAAAAATGATGAAGGTGATGTTCAACAAATTATATTTGGTGAACGAGATATTGATGTGATGTCAAATGTATTGGGATTAAATTATACTATTAATAATAAAATGGGTTTTAATTTCCGCTTGCGACACTATTGGAATAAAGTAGATTATTTTAATTATTTCAGCTTAACAAATAAAGGCGATATAGAACCTATTGCATACAATGGCAAAGATTTAGCAAGCGACACCTATGAAAAGCATGACACAAATTTTAATGTGTTTAATATTGATGCCGTTTACTCCTGGCAAATTGCCCCAGGAAGTTTTGTAAATGTAGTATGGAAAGATGCTGTTCAGGAAGTTAACAATATGGTAGATATGAATTATTCAGATAATTTTAAAAATGTATTATCCACCGAACATCGTCAAAACTTAAGTATCCGTTTAATTTATTTTCTAGATTATACTCAAATCAAAAGAGATTTAGCACTTAATAGAAGTTAAAAACAACCTATTATTTAATATGCTAAAAACTTATGTGTAAGCAAACCACATTAAATTTTTAGAAACCATAAAAAAAGGAGCTTAATTATAAGCTCCTTTTTTTATAATGATTTGATTCTTTAAGAATCTACTGCTATTCTTAGTAAACTAAGATTGGATCAGCATTTCCATCAGGATCACCATTAACTGTTCCGTCAGTAGTATTTCCACCTAATAGTAGTACACCCGCAGCATGTGGCGCTGCCATAGAAGTACCACTAATTGTGTTATATCCACCATCTTTCCACGTAGAGTTAATACTAACACCTGGTTGGCAATATTCAATCGGAGGATTAGCAAAATTAGAAAATGAAGCAAAGTTGTCATTAATGTCCATTGCAGAAATAGTATAAACATTATTTGCTTCTACTCTAGCTGGTGAAGAAAGGTTAGCATCTTCACTTGAATTTCCAGCAGCTAATACCATTTTAATGCCTGCATTTGCTGCAGCTTCTACGGCTGCATCTAAAGCATCAGATGTAGGGCCGCCTAAGCTTAAGTTAGCAACATCACCTGGGTTTCCGTTAGCAGCTACGTGATCAACGCCAGCAATTACACCTGAGTAAGAGCCACTACCTCTTGAATCTAATACTTTAACTGGTATAACAGTTGCTCCAGCAGCAACTCCAATAACACCAACGCCATTGTCAACAGCAGCAACAGTTCCTGCAACGTGAGATCCATGACCGTTTCCGTCATCTAAGCTTTTTCCATCTCTTCCAGAAGTAAAAGCATTATAACCTCTTGAGGCATCAACATTTAAATCTTCATGATCTAAATCAATTCCAGTATCAATAATCCAAGCAACAGAAGTACCTGTATAAGTTACTCCACCATTTACTCTAGTAATTCCATAAGGAGTTGACTGTGATCCAGTGTCACCACCGCCACCACCATCACCATCACAAGGGCCTCCATTAGGAGTTCCGCATGGTGGAGCTAATGTTACAATTCTATCTGGCTCAATTTGAGCTACTCTTTTGTCAGATCTTAATTCATTTAATTCTGCATCAGATAACCTTAATGCAAAACCTTTTACTGTTTCAGAAAAAACAGCAATAATGTTTTCATTTGAGATGTTATTCTCTTCCAATAAAGTATTGGTAGTACCAACAATTGCTTCTTTTCTAGCTTCTGGAGTAGCTAATCCACGCATAGTTAAATTTGAGATATTTTCATTGTAGGTTACAATGTATTGGCCAGGTATAATTTGGCCGTTTTCCACATCACTTACCTCAATAAGGTTTGATGGGTCATTGATTTTCATTTCATCCTGCTGAGAACAAGCTGTGAATATTACAGCTGTAACCAGTAAGGATAAAATACTTTTTGTTAGGTTTTTTAGTGATAACATAATGTAAGTATTTAGTTAAGAAATTAATTTTCACAAAAGAGAATTAATTGATTTAATAAAACAAATAATAAAACTAAAATTATCTAATAAATAGAATTATTTCACTTAAAATACAATTTTAACAAAATATTATTAAATCATTTTACATGATTACAAAATTCATTACTTCCACCGTTTACATATCTACGGTTTTACGATATCGGTAATTAGTTAATTTAAAAGGTGTTTTTCTGTATTGATCGGAATATATTTTAAGCCTTCTCTTTTATAGTTTTATTAACCTAATGTATGAAGATTGACTTATTAGTAATAAAAGAATTATTCCCCTACATGTTTTTTATCCCAATAATTAGACATTTTTATTAGTTATATCAAGAATTGATTTTAAAAAAAAGCGGTTTTTGCAGCGAGAGATAATTTTGCAGATCTTCTCAGAAAAATTCAATTATTTGGAGTAATTGAAAACCTTATAAAATCGATATTAATAAATACGATCCGTATTTGACTCTGGTTCTGATACTGTTGAGATAGGAAAAGGTAAGTTTTTAATAAAAGATTCTCATGTAAGGATATTAATTATCGAGCTGTCTTTATTAGGAATTCGGAAATAGAAATATAGAAATATAATGCACTTATTTTCTAGGTCTACAAATTTCAAAAAGGATTTTCTTAGTAATTAGTTTTCTATTTCACTATAGCCTATTCTCAAAAGTGCATATGCCATTCCACCACTTATTAAAGTCCCTAGAATGATGAACAGAAACATATCCCAAGAAATTGTATTGGCCATAAATATTGCTTTATAGCAATTAACCAGTAAAAGAATAAAAAACATAACTGCAGCTAATAAACTTCCTATTCCAAAATAAATAGCTAATCCTCCGTTAACTCTTTTTTGTAATCTTTTTGACATCGTATTAAAGGTTTATTAAAGATTAAATTTAGATCAGTAAAATAGATCTTTAGGTGAATATTAAAATTAGGTTTCGTTTTCAGTACGCTACAAAGTTTGAAAAGATTTTAAAAAACCAGCACAAGTTGAAAGATAAAAATGATTAAAAAAATTAAAAATATAGTCAATTTATAGTCATTGTTTTTAATAAAGTTTTGGTAGGCAATAATTAATATAATTGAAACTGGAATTAAAAAACCAAAAATTCTAAATAAACCATATTCATTATATATAGTATGATCACCACTTTTGTTTTTTATAAATGCAACTTCTCTAAAAATCCTGCTCCTGTTTAAAACAACTGCTTCATTTATATCAATTATGCCTGTTTTCTGTTTTGCAATTTTGAAACTAATTCCATTATCCAACTCTAGCTTATATGATTTTTCTGAGCGTTGTGATGGATATCTAGAAACTGCATTAACAGTTTTTATTTTTGCAATTTTTACTTCCTCCGACATAGAGGGTATTATATAATCGATAATAAGAAGGCAATTAAAAATTAAAATTACTAAAACAAGAAGTCTTAATTTTACAAAAAGCCAGTCAAACATCTCTTCTTTTTGTGCCGCTTCCTGTTCTCTTTTTGCTTTCTGTCTATTATAATAGGCCTGCCTCCTATCTTTATAGTCATTTGTTGAATTGCCGTAATGTGCTTCTTTCTGGTGCTGAATTGGTGGATGAGGATGCTTTTTTAAGAAATAATAAGCTGAGCTTATTTCCTTAAACTTTTCTCCATTATCTAATTGGTAAATATCCGGATGATATTGCTTGGCTAATCTTCGGTAAGCATCTTTAATTTCTTCTAAGGATGCACCCGGGTTTAGTCTTAAAACCTCAATAGATTCGTTGTAATTTATTTTGTGCTTAGCCATTTGACCTTGCAATATAAAAGTAGCTTAACCCTAAAGCAAAACCTATTCCGGTAAACAGAGATATGTTTTGTAAAAAATAACCAACTATCATTCCCACTAATGTGCTGAGTGTAACTTTTACAAATCGGTTTTGCCAAAGCTTTTTCATTGTGCCATTAGCCTGTAAACGGGATATGTTTTATGCGATTTTTCATAATGTTCAGAACGCTTAAATATCCAATCCAACTGTGCATAATTGTTGGAGGCAAAAGTAGAATCAGATTCTTGTTTATCATAAAACTCAGCTCGCTCTTCTTCAGGCAAATTAGCTAAAATTTCTTTGGCTTTGGGTTCAAAAACATAAGCTGAAAAACCTTCTTTCTGTTGCAAAATACTATCGAAAAAATTCCAGTTAAAAAAAGAATCCATTGCTTCAGGTTCCAGCGTTTCCACTAAATATCTCCTAGCTTTTTGTTGAGTGTTTATCAAATAATCTCCTTTTCTGAACGCTACTTTTTGAACTGAAGATTTTACCTCAGTATTGAAATGCAAATAATGTCCTTCATAAGGATTCGAAACGGTTTTGAAATCTTCGATATGGTAAGCCTCTACAGAAATAATAGTATCCTTTTTTAAAATTTCCATTTTGACATCATTTGCTTTCAGCCGATTGATTACTTCAAACCACGCTTGAGAAATTACATAATAATCAGGTACTCGGACTGATTTCTTAACTTTATAAAAATTATAAAATGGAACCTCTTTTTCAAAAGTGTCATTTCTATCATAGTTCAATAATGGATTAGCCGTTAGCTCACTTTCAGGGTAACTTGTAGTATACCCTTCAAGAGTAATCATTTTAAATTCGTCTTTATCATTACTCCAAAGTATTGGTAAAGAATCGGCTTCCATCAATTCCGCTCTATCCTGCTTTTTTAATTTTTTTATTTTTGATCCTTCTATAGCGGTTAGCTCAGAAGCAACATTTAAGAAATCATAAATATTTTCTACCCTGGTTTTATAATTTTTCAACATATGATCTTCCGTCATAAATCCAAAAGTTTGAAATAAAGTAGCATAACCAGTTGAATAACGAGGAGCATCCCAAAATTGAGTCCATCCTTCCTCGGGAGTGGTTCCATGCACATTCACATATTCGATTGGATTTCTTCCTTTTTCTTCCATCTTCTCAAATATCAGAGGCTCGAATTCTTCCTCCAGGTATTTCCCCAATTTTCCGCCTAGCTTATTGTGTTGGGTAGATAATACTGTTACTACATGCTGATGATCGGAACCATTGGTCACATGGGTATCAATAAAAACATCCGGATCGAGTTGATGGAAGATTTCTGCAAAGGCAAATGCATTTTTAGAATCCATTTTGATAAAATCTCTATTCAAATCATAATTCTGAGCATTCCCTCTAAAACCATAAGATTCCGGACCTGTTTGATTTGTCCTTGTAGTACTGTTTCGGTTAAGCGCTCCCCCAATATTATAAAATGGAATTACCGCCACAATTACACTGTCCAAAAAGGAATGTTGACTAATGTTTTGTGCCCAATTTCTAAGCATCATCATTGAAGCATCAACACCATCTGATTCACCAGGGTGAATTCCATTGTTAATAAATAAAATGGGTTTACCTGATTCCTTTAATTCACTGAAACGAAATTTTTCGTCTTTATTAAAAACCGCCAAGTGCAAAGGTTCACCACTATCTGTTTTTCCCATTTCTCGCATATCAATCTGCGGAAATTTTTGCGCAAGCTTTTTATAAAAACCCATTCCTTCTTGATAGGTGGCCGTTTCCGTTCCGTTGGATTTTTCAAAAGCTGTGATTAATTCCTGAGCATTTAAAAAAAATGAACTTAAAACAAATAAGATGAAAAATAAATAGCGCTTCATATTGAATATTTTGAGTTGAAATTTAAAATTACAAAATCAGAATTGATTAGAAGATATTGAAAATGATAAAAGAATTTTATCTTCTTCCTCCTTTAATCCCCTTCTTTTTTCTGTTAGCAAAAAATTCTTGCTTTCTGCGTTGTTTTTCCTTTTCAAATTCTTTTTTCTCGGCATTAGTCATTGGATTATCCGTTTGTGGATAAGGATTATCTTTCACTACCGGAATTTTCTGATTGATTAGCTTTTCAATATCCTTCAGATAATCGTTTTCTTCTGGTTCACAAAGGGAAATAGAAACCCCTGCCTCGCCAGCTCTTCCTGATCGCCCAATTCTATGAACATATGTTTCGGCTACATTGGGAATATCAAAATTGATTACATATTGTAATTTATCAATGTCAATCCCTCGTGCTGCAATATCAGTAGCTACTAAAACACGAATTTCTTTATCCTTAAATTGAGTAAGTGCTTTTTGTCTTTGGTTTTGAGCTTTATCACCATGAATAGCTGCTGCCGATATATTTTGCTTTTTTAATTCTTTTACGATTCGGTCTGCCCCATGCTTTGTTCTATCGAATAGCAAAACCTGATCCATTTTAGGATCTTTCAAAATATGAAGCAACAAATCTTTCTTAGTGGATTTATTCGTGTAGTATAAATATTGCTGAATAGTTTGTGCTGTCGAAGAAACCGGTGTAACGGCTATCTTCTTTGGGTCATTCAAAATTTTTCTAGACAGTTCCACTATGGTATCCGGCATAGTTGCAGAGAAAAATAATGAGTGTCTTTTAGCTGGTAAAACTGCAATGACTTTTCTTATATCATGGATAAAGCCCATATCCAACATACGATCTGCTTCGTCTAAAACAAAATATTGAATATCTTTCAAATTGATAAAACCCTGGTTCATCAAATCAAGCAATCTTCCGGGAGTTGCAATCAATACATCGACTCCATTTCTAATAGCTGAGGTTTGTTTGTTTTGATTTACTCCACCAAATATAACCGTATTCTTAATTGAAGTATATTTCCCGTAAGTAGAAAAACTTTCTCCTATTTGTATGGCTAATTCCCGTGTTGGGGTTAGTACCAAGGCTTTTATTTTTTTGGAATTAGAATTATCATTTTCGAGATGCTGCAGAATAGGAATTGCAAAAGCTGCGGTTTTGCCTGTTCCTGTTTGAGCACTTGCCATAATGTCATTTTTTTTCAATAAAAGCGGAATAGCTTGTGATTGAATGGAAGTAGGCTCCGTATAGTTTTCTTCTTTAAGCGCTCTCAAAATGGGCGCAATAATATTAAGTTCTTCGAATCGCATATTTAGGATTTAATTGTTCCTATCAACGATTAAACGAAAAGGAACTCTAGGTGTGAAAAATTAAAAATCAAAGGTAGTCAAATAGAAAGTATTAATAGTAAAAAGCTGTTTTTAATTTCTTGAATAAGGGTCTTGAATTAATTCAGAAAATCACCTCTAAGATTTCGGAACCTTTTCCTAGCCTCTGCAACGAATATACTTCCAGGATAATCCGTTAGTAATTTTTGGTAATATTCTTTAGCCTTTGCTGTATCCTGAATTAGTTCTTCGTAGATTTTAGCCATTTCAAAAAGAGCATCATCTGTTAAAATATCATATGGCATATCAAAAACTATTCGTTGCAATAAGTCAATCGCTTTAATATATTCACCTGTTTCTTTATCTCTTTTTGCTTTTAACCAAAGTAGCTCATCGAGAATTGGATGTTCTTGATATTCAATAATCAGACTATCTAATGTCTGCTGAGCTTTTTGAAATTTATTTTGATATAGCATTAAATCAACATCAGCATAGGCGCGAAGCGCCTTTTGTGTACTATCCAAGATAGTATTGTTTTTTATTAAAATACTTAAATCCATCGCATCATTAGAGATTTCTCTTCTAGTTGCATTTTTCAGGATATCCAGATGTTCCTGGGCTAATTCAAATTCTCCTTTATAAAAAGATAACTTAGCATTTTTCAATTTGGCGGTTTCGCCTAAATTTTCATTTTTATGGCTTTTTTCCACTTGATAATACAAAAGAACAGAC
>NZ_JAGXGF010000065.1 GCF_024636815.1 Marivirga sp. | reverse complement strand
TATATTTGCAAAATACAAAAAAGCACTTTTCGATGATTCAAAGAATTCAAACCGTATTTTTATTAATAGTAGGCTTAGCGATGTTAGTATTTTTATTTGCTCCACTATGGCAAAAAATAGATTCTAACTCAGGTGCATCTTATACATTAACTGCTTTTTATTTAGAAACCGTTACCTCTCCTGAAGAAGGGGTGAAAAATGAATTTAATCCGTATGTAATCCCGGGTATTTTGGGTCTTTTATCTGTTTGTGTAGCTTTTATTGCCATAGGCATGTACAAAAAGAGAATGAAACAGATTATGCTTTCTACACTTAACTCTCTTTTAATCGGTACAGCTTTGGGACTTTCTGCTTATTGGGCCACTCAGGCTGAGGGTAATTTCTTACCTGGTATTCAGGGTTCTTACAGCTATGGCTTATTTTTACCTGCCATAGCCTTGGTATTCAATTCACTTGCTGTGCGATTCATTAGAAAAGACGAAAGATTGGTGCGTTCAATGGATAGATTGAGGTAATTGCAGTCTATAATTTTTCAGTAGTCATTTTATTGAAGACAATAGTTATCAGAACTTATATTTTTGATAATATTTTCAGTTATAGATTATTATAATATTTCAATATTTTAAGAAAATCTTAAATCCCTAAGTCAAAAGTTAATAATTCCCTTTTAGGGCTAAAGAAAATAATTATTACATTTGATTTTAATTTCATTATGATCTATGAAGAAAATCAAAAAGTCTATACTACTTAGTATCATTTTGTTACTTCTCCTCTCTTCATGGGCTAAGGCACAAAAAATTCAAACCTATGATAGTACCTATACTATAAATAACACTAAATATCTGGCAAAATATGACTACTATCTAAGCGATAATGATACCATTTATAATGGCGAATTTGAACTTACTCAGCAATTTGAAAATCAAGAGGATATATATGAATATTTAGCCGTAGAAGGTAATTTCATAGAAAATCGAGCAGATAAAGATTGGAAATTAACTCAAGGATTGTTTGAGCCCACAGGTTCGGGTTATTATAAAGACTATACCTATTCCTATAATGTGAATGGTAATGAATTTATGGCTATCGGAAATTTTATAGCCGGCAAAAAGACAGGCTCTTGGAAGCTTTATGATTGGCAAATCCGTAATTCAGAAATCACAGACACTACTTTAACAGCAACCATTAATTTTGAAAAAGATAAAGCCAAAGGTGAATTCCGATTAAGCGTTGAAAATAATGTTTTAGTAGGTGAATTAGGTGATGAAGAAATGACAAAAGGAATTTGGTCTTTTTATAAATCAGATGAAAAAGGGGATAAAAGATTAGTGAAGGAATGGGTTTTTAAGGACAACATATTGGTGACTATGCGTCTGTATAGGGCTCAGGAAATTCAAGAAATCAAAATTGAAGATCCCTACAATATCAATTTATCAGAGGAGAAAATTACTCTTAATAATGAGTTTTTAAAGATTATTGAACTTAAAGCCAGATTATATAATCAGGAATTATTGAAGAAATATAAAGAAGAAGATAAAATCAGTAATCTATATTTCACTTTATTGGATAATTTGGAATTGGTAGACGACAGTTTTTCTCCCATCACTAAATCGGATATTAAGCCGGCCATCTCCAGTAAATTAAAAGCATCAGCTATTACCGAAATAGAGGCAGGATTGCTATCCGAGATAAAAATCAAACAAGAAGAAAATCTCAGGAAAACTAAATCTATCTTAAATAATTCGCAATTTAATATAGCCAGCGTTTCTACTAAAAAAGTGGCTGAATTCAAAAATGTACTGGAAGATATAAATAGTAACTTTTTACAGCCTACTACGGAAATACTTTCTCTGCATGAAGACGGGCAACTTAAATTTTTTGACAGGGATAAATTAGTGCAATATAAAATTGATCTTGAAAATGAATCAGCTGTAAATAATCTCTTTAATAAAGATACACTATCAGCTAATTACAAAATAAAATCTGATTTAAGTTTCTTGAATGATAATACACAAGCCAATCTATCAAAATTATCTGCTTTTTTGAGTGTAATAAATCAAGAATTAGACCTAATAGAAGAAAATTTAAAGGAATACTTAAATGAAATCCAGAAAGAGGAAAAACTTGTAGCATTGGAAGATGCTATGCTGGTTAAATACGAAAAAATTAAATATTTGGCTGATTCCCTCATCACAGGAGAGCATGATAATTTTGCTGGGATTGATGTTACTAAAGCCATAATTGATTTTGCTGATGCAGAGCTAGCAGTTTATTCTAATATTCCTAGCCCAGAAGAAAAAATTAAGGTCATCGAATCTTTAATTAATTGCTTTAGCCGTACTGAAGAGTTGATATACACCATAAATAAAGCTCCTGAAAGTATTTATAAAATAAACGAAGCTTATACGAAAGAAGTGTTTAATCCTTACACATTTACCAATATGGAGGAAAAATCAAAGCCTCCTATTTATAAGGCATTTAACAAATTATTATTGCCCGGAATATTTCAGAACATGCAAACCTTAACATGTGAAAATATGAATGCTTATCAGGCTAATTTTAAAATACTATATGATGAAATGATTGACCTACTGAATGAGAGCAATACGAACAGGATGGAGAGGAAAGTAAAAAGGGCAAAAACTGCTGGTAAGGCAGCTGAAATTTTAGAAATGGATTTAAGCTTTTAACCGGCATGAGAAGATTATTACTAATTATATTTTTAGGCAGTTGCTTTCATCTTTCAGCTCAGGACCTCGAACCGGAATTTGAAGAGCTTGGCACCAATTTATGGCTCAGTTCCTACAATAAATTCAGAATAGCCGAAAAATTATATTGGGCAGGCGAAATGCATTATAGAAGAACCGGAGATTCAGAAAATCCTTTCATCGATAGAATGGCTCAAATTTACAATCGCCATGGTCTAAACTATGTAGTTTCTCCTAATTTTAACTTTACCGTGGGAGGGGTCTTAAGATTAAATTTCACACCCCAACCAAATAATCCTGATTATGATCCTATTTACATTGAACCAAGGGTCTGGCATCAATACCTTTTCGTACTACCCTTTCCTAAATTTATGCTTTATAATAGAATCAGAATTGAGCATCGTTGGAAAAGAGGAAGTCTGGCTTCAAAAGATGAATTCAAATTTGGCAACCGTTGGAGGTACAATTTTTACATGAAAATCCCTATAAATGGAGATAAATTAAAACCTGGTACCTTTTATGTCTCTCCAAGCATGGAACTGATTATGCAAAGCGGAAAGAATGTAGTAGGTAGTTTTGTAGAAGATCTCAGGTTATATGGAAATATAGGATATATAGCAAGTCCGAGAGTCACGAGTTCTTTAGGATTAATGTATACGACAGGGCAAAATTTAAATGATCCTACTTTATACAGAAGAAGAATGATTATTCGATTTAGCACCTACATTTCCTTAGATTTTAGAAAAGAAGAACAAAAAATACCGACTATTAAATTTTCAGATTAACCAAAATGAATAAAATTAAAAAAATATCACTTTATATAGCCTTTGCGATTATAGTAGGTTGTTTAATAACTATCTTCTTTATCAGCAAAAGGAAAAACCATTTTAAAGAGGATGCTCAAAATAAAGCTGCAAAATTGGAAAATTTAGAGCAGCAAAGTGTATTGTACAGACAAAAATCAATGGCCGATGAGCTTTTCTTAGCGGGGAAGTATGAGGATGCTATGGATATCTATCTTAAAATTGAAGATTCCATTGATGACAAAAGTTTTATGAGAAGCAGGAAAGCGACCATTGCACGATTCAACTCATTACGATCAGAACTAGACAGCACTCAAAGCATGAGCAGTTCACAAATGGCAAATATGGAACGTGAAATAGATAAAAAAATCACTGAGATAGAAGAGCAACATAAGGAAAAAATAGAATCCATAAAAAAGGAATTAAATAAAAAAGTAGCTTCTTTAAATCAAAAATTAGAACAAAAAGAAACTCAGCTTCAAAATAAAGCGGAATTGGGAAGGCTAACATTTTATAATGCCAATGGAACCAAAATAGCTTATTTTGGAGAGGTGAAATTTGGAAAAGCCAATGGCGAAGGTGTTGGACATTACAGCTCAAATAGCGTTTATGACGGTGATTGGAAGAATAATATGAAGCATGGAAAGGGCACATACAAATGGGTAGATGGTCATAAATATGTAGGTGAATACGTCAATGATAAAAGAGAAGGGCAAGGCACTTATTATTGGAATACAGGCGAAAAATACGTAGGTCAATGGAAAAATGATAAAAGAAACGGCCAAGGAACTTTATACGATAAGGATGGAAATGTGAAGTTGGAAGGTGAATGGAAAAATGATGAGTTGGTGCAGTGATATTTAATACACTTCTTGTTTATACTCCTTATTGCTTAAAGCATATTTTAAAAAACTGATTTTTTTAAAGTTTTAGATTGACTCTTCAATTTGTACTTATTTAAAACTATTAAAACCAAAAGCCATAAAAAAGGCATATAAGCTACTTCATAGCGAATTAATGTCCCGAAGTTTGGTGTTGCTAAAGTGATAACTGAAGACAAAACACTCACATAAATCAAAATGGCAATTCCCCACCATTTTTCATTTTGAGTAAACTTAACTTTAAAAGAAAGGATTATGCAAGCAATTGCAAACGGTGTAAATATTCCTTTTTCTAAAGCCCACATTAAAGATATAGGACTATAAGGTTCCCAAACAAAAGGTCGGAATATGCCTGTAAACCAAGCCAAAGGCAAATTTTGTAGAACAAATAAAACATTGCCGTCTGAATTCTGAAAATAAATTAGGGCTTCATTAGAGTTTTGTGCAATTACATCATGACTTATTCGAATTAGCTCAAAAAAGCGACCACTATGAAAAACAGGATGGATAAAAGCTATGGCAATTCCTCCCACTATCAGAAAAATATAATATAATATCAACTTTCTCGGAAAGTTGTATTTTTCTAAAAATTTAGACTTAGAAAATAGTAGTGTTAAAAGTACTATCGGTAATAAAGTAATAGGGACATAGTATTTCACTTTCCATAGTACAAAAATACTTAAAATTGCAGCAATCGCATACAGCCATTTTTGAGGTTTGACCATCCATTTCAAAATGGAAAAACCTAGAACATAAATTGCGACAGTCATTATACTTTCTTTTAGCAAGCCTGAACTCCAAAAAGTAATAGAAGGAATAAAAAGCAACGCAATGTAAATAACAAGTCTATTTTCTTTGGAAAATTTCACGAGCTCATGAGCAAAAGCCCAAGTAGCCAATCCTGAAAAAAAGCTTAAATAAATACTCATAACCCAATAATTTCCTTGAGTAAAAGCATAAAGAAAGCTCATCAATCGAACAAAAAAGAAGGTTCTTGGCTCTGATTGGGCTGAAAATTCAGCTTGTGACAAACTTAAGGGAGCAAATCCAGTCCATTCAGAAAGTGAGATCCTGTCGGTCTTAAAATATTGAAATAAGGCTTGTGCTTGTTCATAAAAGAAAATGGTATCACCTGCTCCATAATATGACCAATACAATAAGCCCATTAATATCCCACAACTGATTTTTAAGAGCGAAAAAGTACTGAAAATAATTCGATCATCCACTCCTGATATTTTTCGAATGACTGCAATAAAAATTGCAGCAATAATCAGAATATGAATGATCAGTGAAATCATGCTTTCAGAATGGAAAAGCCTATGCTACAATCCAGACACTTTTTAGGTTGGCAATATTCATTATGAAGTTGAATCATGGCTTGTGAATCAAATGCAGATTTAATTTCTTCTCCTAAAACAGAGAATTTTTTGGTAATATAATTCTTTTCTGCTTTTAAGTCATTTAATAAAGCAATGGCTTTATCCATATATTTCTCCTCCCCCACACTATTGGCATAAAGTGCTAATAATGGAGGAATACAATTTATGATCAAGGTTTTAATTGAATTTTGTCCCAATTGTTTATTGCGAAATTTACTTTCCTTATCGAACTGATAATGGTTCAACCAATAATCGGATACTTTTACTTTTAATCGTTTTTGAATAGTCTTTAAATCCATATCAGTGACAAAAGCATCGAAGAGTGAGGGAAATAAATGTAAAATTTGGGCTAATTCAGCTAATCTTATAGTGGGGAAATTGGCAGGACGCAAGCGCAAAAATCGCCATTCGTGCAAATGCATTTCACTTCCCAAAGTTGCTTTATGTTTATGATTTAGAAACTCCCATTCCTTTTTCAGCTTATTCGGGTATTCATCTTCAAAATCCTGAGCTAAAAAGCCTGAGATACCAAAAAGCAAGGCTTCCAATTGAAAAATTGATGAGCTATATTTCTTAATCAGTTGATAAGGAAGAATTTCAGCTAAGCGCTCAAAAGGATGTTGATTGACTTTGAATCCCATAGCCGACAACAGCATAAAATAAGAAGCCTGGTCCCAGTTTTGAGCTCCTTCTTCGAAATGCGTTTTTGCTTTTCCAGATTTATGATAAAGCCTTTCTACCAGTGCTTTCTCCAGCATTTCCGATTTATGTAAATCACTTATTTCTGCCCAATGCCCTGCACAAGGAATATCATCTTGTGAGCTTTGTAGCTTTTGATATTTTTCTATCAGATTATAATCCACTCTGTCTTTCAATTCAATAGTGGGAATTCTACTACCATCCGGATGTTGAATGGGCTCATCATTTTTCCATACCACATGCAAAACTACATTTTCGTAATTGGGGTCAGTTTGATGATTGTGACGGTTCCAATCGGAGGATTTGATATGAATTTCTACTGCACCGTTCCATTCCATTTCATCAATCAGGATTTTAGCCTGCTGAAAATCAGGACCAGAGTTGGAATGTGCGAAACCTGTTTTAATGGCTTTTACTAATGCGTTATCAGAAGTTTTTAAATCAGTGGTATCAAATTTTTGGTATCTCCAGACGTAATGCAAAAAATCCTCTTTCATCAATTCAAAGGTTGGTTGAAAAAATGAATATCTGAAAACTATGGATTTATTACAAATTGCGGCTTAAGTAATACGGAAAGAGTTGTTCTTTAATTTGTGAAAAGGAGTTATTCTTCATTTAATAAGTCTTCAACTTCAGACTTTAATTTTACTATATCTCTTATTACAATAGACCAAATAATTTCATCCGAAACGCTGTCATAACCATGACTTATTCTATTTCTAGTATCGACAATCATTCTAGCGTTTCTGATTGGAAAATCAGGTTTAACTTTTAGGATTCTATTAACTGCTTCACCAATAATTTCAAGATTTCTTTCAATTGCTCGCCTACCTTATAAGTCTTTTAAGAATTCAAAATAATCTCTTTTTTCGGGTAAGAATAAGTAAATCTCTTTAATAGCTTGATGAATATCCTCTAGCCATGTATTGATTTCATTCTCCATAAACAGGAAGTTTCGTTTTCTCGATTTCTTGTTTTAGGAATTTGTTTTTTATGGCTTTCATTTCCAGTAAATCAATTTTTCTTTTAAATATCTCTTCCAAATTAAATTTTAGGTTGAAATATTTATCAGAATATGAAAGTGGGTCTTTATCATCTATATCTACAACAAAATCAATATCACTATCTGCTCTTAGTTTATCATTTATAACCGAGCCGAAAGCAAATAATGATTTCACATTATTATCAATACATAGCTTTTTAATTTTGTCGATATATTTATTAACCTCTTTCATTATCAAGTATTAATATAACTGAAATCTAGTTAAAAGTAAGTAAATAAAAGAAATAGGTTTCAAAAATTGAAAAAATTTTCTTTCCTTATATTTTTACCTCAATATTGCATAATCTTGTTTTTAGTGATTAATTGCGCTTATGGTTCTCAATTACATCTGGATTGCATTTTTTCTGATTGCATTTGTCTTTGCCTTAGTCCAATGGATTTTCATGGGCGATATGGAAATATTTCCAGCACTCACTCAAGCTACCTTCGATAATGCCAAGCTAGGTTTTGAGATATCTTTATGGCTTACAGGAGTGATGTCTTTATGGTTAGGTATTATGAAGATTGGTGAAAAAGGTGGGATGGTAGCCATTTTAGCCAAAATCACTTCTCCCCTTTTCTCCAGGTTATTTCCAGAAGTCCCAAAAAATCATCCTGCCATGGGTGCGATGTTGATGAACATATCAGCTAATATGCTCGGATTGGATAATGCAGCCACACCATTAGGTTTAAAAGCTATGCACAGTCTGCAAGAATTAAATCCTGTAAAAGATACTGCCAGCAATGCCCAAATCATGTTTTTGGTGTTAAATACTTCAGGATTAACCATCATCCCAATAAGCATAATGGTTTATCGCTCACAATTAGGAGCTGCCGATCCTTCAGATGTTTTTATACCGATTTTACTTACTACATTCTTTTCAACTCTAAGTGGATTGATAGCCGTTTCATTAGTACAAAGAATTAATCTTTTTCATAAAAACGTATTACTTTCTTTAGGCTTATTAAGTCTTGTAATTGCTGGAATCATATGGTTTTTTAGTAGTTTAAGTCAATCCGAAATCGGACCAATTTCATCCAATATTGCCAATTTCATACTATTCTCTATTATCATTGCTTTTATAGTATTGGCTGTCCGCAAAAAGGTAAATGTTTATGATTCATTTGTGGAAGGAGCTAAAGAAGGTTTCAATTATGCGATAATGATCATTCCTTATTTAATAGCTATTTTGGTAGCAGTGGGAGTATTTAGAGCATCTGGAGCCATGATGGTTTTAAAAGACGGTCTGGAGGCTGTGGTAGCTTTTGCAGGCTTAAACACAGACTTTGTACCTAGTATCCCTACTGCCTTAATGAAGCCACTCAGTGGCAGTGGTGCCAGAGGTATGATGGTAGATGCCATGGAAGTTCATGGAGCTGACTCTTTTGTGGGAAGATTGGTAAGTGTGATGCAAGGCTCAACCGAAACTACATTTTATGTGTTAGCGGTTTATTTTGGATCAGTAAATATCCGCAATTCCCGTTATGCTCTAACTTGTGGCTTGATAGCCGATGCAGTCGGGATTGTTGCTGCAATTTTGATTAGTTATATGTTCTTTTATTAATCTTGGTGTTTTTATCAGATGCTTTTATACCTCAATTCCATTATTGCGAGTTAGAGAAGGACTAAACCTGTCAGGTTTCACAGATTGAAAATTTACAAAAGATTTTAAGCCTGTTAGAAATGAATTAAAAAAACCTGACAGGTTTTAGATTTAATTTAAAAGACAAAACAAAGAATGCTCACAACTGTTCTGTAAATATGATAAAAATCAAAGATTTAAGGCCTGAGGAGATTGACAGAATAGTAGAAATGGGTTGGGAAGACCACACCACCTTTGACGCTATCTATGACCAGTTTGGTATTACGGAAAAGCAAACGATTAAAATCATGCGTAAGGAAATGAAGCCTTCAAGCTTTAGAATGTGGAGAAAGCGAGTTCAGGGCAGAAAAACTAAGCATGAGGCATTGAGAAAGGATGATGTTAAAAGGTTTAAATCTACTCGGCAGAAAGCTATTAGTTTGAATAAGTATAAATAAAACTATATGAATTGTAAATTTCGATTAGAGTTCTCTTGATAAATAAAATCTTATTAATTGGGTTAAAACCACTTTATTCAGGAAATATTCATAGAATACCCCTTAAAATCTAGTCATATTGTAGAATATGAAGTTTTAGACATTTTTGATAGAAATATAGCCTAAAGTATATTTCCCAGTTTCTTCATTTTCTTTTTTTTGACAATAAAGAAAGAAAAAGTCAAGACAAAAATATGCTGCAGCCCACATCCTCATCTGGCCACATTTTTGTCGTCCTTCCCGCTCCTTAATAATCAAATTATATTTGCAATATTAAAATTTCACCATATCTCATGAGAAACTTCAAGTTTTAATCTTGCTTTAACCTTATTCAATCCTTTTTGATATAATTAAAAGACATCTTATTATTTGTGAAACCGCTTAAATTTAAAAGAGTAACTGTGATAATTATTCAATATTAATGCAACCGATCTTCTCTGACTTCCAAATTCTTCATTATTTCAGCTTCAGCAGCTAATAATTCTGCCCAACGTTTTCTCACTATCTCCTTTGACTGATAGCTTTCTGCCAATTTCAGGAAATTTTTATAATGACCTGCCTCAGAGATCATTAATTCATAGTAGAATTTCTTTAATTCATCATCTTGAATGTGTAGATGCAATTGTTTGAATCTCTCACAGCTTCTGGCTTCAATTAGGGCATTGATTAAGAGCTTTTCCATTAATTGAAATTTTCGGCTTCCTCCCTTTATTTCCAATTTCATCAATTGGGAAACGTAATGATCTTTTCGTGGAGAACCTAGCTTATAACCTCTCTTTTCCAGCTGTTCTAATACTCTTTCAAAATGGGACCATTCTTCTGCCACTACAGGTGTCATCAGTTTTACCATTTCATCCATCTCAGGAAAATTAATAATTAAACTGATACATGAGCTTGCCGCTTTTTGCTCACAATAAGCATGATCTACTAAAATATCTTCTATATTTTTTTCAGCTATGTTGACCCATCGTGGATCGGTAGGTAATTCTAATCCTAAAGTGAATTTTTCTTTTTCCATTTTTAGATTACTGAAGCTAATATTTAATCAAAAAACATCCAAGTTAATCCAAAATCAAGTACTCTTTCCTGTCCAGTGTAATATGGAGTAGTAAAATATCCACCTGCAGTTATGTCTTGATTTAAATGTCTGAACTTAATAAATAATTTAGCTGTATTGATTTTTACACTTGCATATAAATCAACAAGCATATAACCGGGAACCTCAAAATAATTCTGTAAATAAAATTGCTGAATAACCGGATCATAGTCATTCGCAAAATAAGTAGATTTATAATGCGCTTCAGCACCAATTCTAGCTTCCAGTCTCCCTTCAAACACTTTATGATAATACAAATCTAAGGTTAGGAAATGTTCAGGAATTCGAAATAACTCAGCATCGGCCCCTTCCTTGATTGTATAAATATAATTTGCATCCAAGTTCATAGCGCCATATTTGGCTTTAGTTTCAATACCAGGATGAATTAAAGTGGCAATTCCGTTCGATTGCTGCGGCATTGCCAAAGTATCGAAATACATATGATTGCTCACAACTTTTAAATCTAACTTTGGCTGAATTCTAAAATAATCTTTCCAGTATATATCCAATTTCCCACTTAGCTGTTGAACTTGCTCACTTCCAAAATCATTACGCCAATAATCATGGTTTCCTAAATGCTGTTCATAAAAGAAAGGAGAAGCAAATTGCATGCTCTTAGCGCTAACAGTTAGAAATGGCACATTCAAGCTAGCTCCAATCTGATAATTTCCATTTAATTCATATTCAGCATTGGCTTGTAATTGCCAATTTTCTTTTGGCTTAAATCGAATATATCCTCCTGCATAATTTTCTGTTAAAGGATTAACGGAATTTAGATATTTCCCTGTATATCGGATTTCTTTCCTCTTACCGTAAAAGCGATAAAAGAAATCACCAATAC
>NZ_JAGXGF010000064.1 GCF_024636815.1 Marivirga sp. | reverse complement strand
GGTTTTTTTGAACAAATCGGAATTCCTAAGAATACAATAATCGTCTTCATTAATGGAAAGCCAGTTGATAACTCTGAAGAAATTGATATGGCTTTGCTTTCAGCACAAAATGGGATCATTCAAATACTCGCTATTGGACCTGATGGCTCCCGGGTGGTATTTAATTTTTCGCTGGGAACTTAAAGTAAAGACTTTATATCGCATTTAAAATATTTAATACAATGTTAAATATCTAAAAGAGAATTGAACGAAAGAAAATGAAATCCAGAATGAAGTGATCATCGGTTTCTTTTCAGGAAATGCTAAAGTTTACAAGGAGGTGCACTAAGTAGAGTACAGTGAAAACACTTTGGCTTTTGTATATAATAGCTGAAAAATAGAATGTTATCTAATAAATACTTTAACACTTAAAAACAAAATTATTATGGCAGAAATTAAGATTGAACAGAAAAAACAGGTTTGGCCATGGTTGTTAGTCGGCCTTATCATCGCAGCATTGCTTGTATATTTTCTGGTATTTCGTGACAACGACGAAAATATAGAGGTAGTTACTGAAGCAGATTCCATCACCAATACGAACGAATATGACCTTTTAGGGGTAAATGAAAATAACGGCACCGTTGCGGCATATGTAAATTTTGTAGAAAACAGTCCGGAAAATATGAGTCTGGATCATGAATACACAAATGAAGCACTATTAAAACTAATTGAGGCTACAAATGCTATGGCCAATGAGGTTGATTATGACGTTCAGGCAGATATAGTGAAAGCAAGGGAATACGCAAATATGATTGCAAGTGATCCTTTTGAAACAACACATGCGGATAACATTAAAAAGGCGGATGATATTTTAACCAATGCATTGCAAAACATTCAAAAGGCAATATATCCAAGTTTGGCAGATGAAGTTGAAGAATTAAAAAGTGCATCAGAATCAATAAAACTGGGAGTGCTTACGCTTGAACAAAAAGATGCTGTTAAGAATTACTTTGCAAAAGCTGCGGACCTTCTTCAAAAAATGAATTAGTTAACCATGCCTGCGGTATGCAGGCTTTTAAAAATTAAAACAATGACAGATACAAATAAAAATCTTTTTAATCTGGATGAATTATCAGGTTATAAAGTGGCCGAAAATTATACCGATGTACGGGGTTGGGATGTAAAGGATGCAAATAACCGCATAATTGGGAAAGTAGATCATTTGCTGGTAAATAAAACTGCTGAACGAGTTGTTTATCTAGATATTGAAGTTGATGAAACCCTGATAGAAGATGGGTATAATACGTATCAAAACCAAGTTAGCAAAGGTGTGCATGAGTTTCTAAACAAGGACGGGGAAAATCACCTGATAATTCCTATCGGAATGGCAATTATTGATGAGAAGAACAAACTTGTAAATACCAAACAAATTGATAGTTCGACTTTTGCCAAAGCTAAACGGTTCAGAAAAGGAGATAATTTAGATTTTGAGTACGAATTAAATTCAGTTCGCCATTACAGGGGAGATAATACTGTTCACAGTTCGAATAGTGTTGATGGGTTTTATGATCGTGAAGAGTTTAACAATTCTATTCCTCACATAGAATTGGAGCAAAATGTTATGTAAGTAATCACCTTATGACATTTAGGCACATGCTGAAGTGGTAATTGTAACAGGAAGCAGTGGAATCATAGGCTCGGCCTTATTCATAAAATAGCTGACCACTAAATAAAAGTAAATTTAAAATAGGACAATGCAACAGGACATACAAACGCAAATGGAGGGGCCTATAGAAACGGTAATCCAAAAATTAGAAGGTTGGGTTGATGCCTTCATAAATTTGATTCCCAACATGGCAGTGACCCTGTTGCTATTAATAATCTTTCTTGTTCTTGCCAGACTAGGAAGCAAACTATCAATAAAACTTTTCACCAAAGCATCAAATAACGAAGCATTAGGACATTTATTTTCCACTGTTGTTTATGCGGCAATCTTAGGACTTGGTTTTTTTATTATGCTTGGAGTGCTCGGGCTAAATAAAGCATTAACCTCACTAATCGCAGGAATTGGTGTGCTAGGTTTAGTATTGGGTTTTGCTTTTCAAGATATAGCGGCAGATTATATATCGGGTATTATTCTGGCCTTCAAGAAACCTTTTAAGGTTGGGGACATAATAGAAATAAAGGGTACTATGGGCGTAGTAAGAGAAATCGACTTACGGGTTACGATTATTGAGACTTTCCAGGGCCAGGAAGTTTACATTCCAAATAAAGACATCTTACAGGGTTCTATTTACAATTACTCTATTTTGAAAAAAAGGCGTATTGATATAGCCATTGGTGTTTCTTATGCAGAAGATCTTGATAAAGTTGAAGATGTTGTATTGAGCACAATAAAAAACTTGGAGGGAGTGATTGATAAAGATTCGATGGTTTTTGACTATTCTGAATTTGAGTCCAGTTCAATCAATTTTAATATTCGATTTTGGATAGAATATCCTGGACAACCCAGCTACTACACGATGAAAAACAAAGCCATCAAAGCGATTATAAGTGCATTTAATGAAGAAGATATTACTATTCCTTTCCCAATTAGGACATTGGACTTTGGAATTAAAGGCGGGAAAAAACTCTCCCAAATGAAATTGGACATCAATGGAGTAAGTAAGGAAAAGAGTGCCGACTAGTAAAATACGGTGACCTTAAAGACAATTTAGCTTTTAGTGAAATCGAAAAGCCATCGGTGAAACCAAACGATTCTAATAGCAGTCAAAGCAGCTTCCATAAACCCTATTGATTACAAAATAGTAGAAGGAAAGTTGAAAGACATGCTAAGTTTAAACCTACCTTTTTCTATTGGTTATGACCTAAGTGGTGTGGTGGTTGAAAAAGGTTCTGATGTTCTCAATTTCGAAATTGGTGATGAAGTCTACGCCAGAATACCACAGCATCAAATGGGTATTGTAGCAGCGCAGGCAACTGTTAGAACTGATGAAGCAGCTAAAATCCCTGTTAGTATTTCCCCCGACCATAGGAGTAGAATCTTAACCTTAGCTTAGTTTCAACTACGCTTCATCCCGATCAACCGGCGGATAACCATTCTCAGCGAGAAATGTCTAATGCTAGTGCTGAAGGTCAAATGATATTATTAGAAAAAACGGAATTTCAAATTCCTAAAAATAGAAAGGCGTAATTAAAAATTAGGCCTATCGCAACAATTTACTATACCCAACAAGGGAGATAGCCCAATGTATATTGTATAAAAAAATATTTACTATTTCCGTTTTTTAAGTTTTTTATAATTGGGGATTGATGATTTACCTGTTCCGTGGATACTCTTATAACGAATATTTTTATCATTTTTTTCCTTAACTAAACACCATCCAGAATGATCTATCCTGAAAAAGCTATTGTTCTCATCTAGGGAGTTGAACTTCTCTTCAAGCTTATTCCTTAAATTGATTGCTCCATTAACATTAAATAATTCTTCATCATCAGTTTTCGAAATATTATCTAAGTATTGTTCAAAACTTGATTCTGTAATTCCTAACCGCTCAAAAAGGTTAAAGGTTAAAAGCTCTAAATCCTCAATTATAAATGTTTCTGAATTCAATGAATGAATAAGGTAAATATATAGCATGTGGTTACTGAGCGTCTTCAATTTGTAGTCAAATAATTTTTGCTCAGAGAACTTGTCATTTGAATTATCTGAATTTTTTAAACCATGTTTAATTAATAGCTTATTAAAACAGGTTAAGACTTCTTTAATCTGATATTTAAATACTGACCTTAATTTCCTTTGCCAATTAGGATCAGAATACCCATCGCTATTTTTCGTTTTAAAAGCTTCTCCGTCATTGAAATAGGTTAAAGTTGTAAGAATATGAGAAACCAATAAAAACTGGGCATAATCAATTATATCGATTTTATGATCTGGTTTATAAATGATCTGATTTAGTGATGATTTATAGCTATTTACCAAGTTTTCAACTTGACTAATTAGCTGCTCTACTTTAATTTCTTTTGGATGTGATGGAATAGAAGGGGTTTTTTCTTTTCTATCATTACTTGTTTCAGCATTTGCTTCTTCCTCCTCATCATCTATTTCATCACTTCTAAGCTGTACCTTTTCTAATAGTAATTTTGAAATGGATTCCCACAATCGAACTGAATTGTGAGTCCTTATTATTTTTTCTCTTAGTAATGGGTTTTTGGCTGCTTCAACTGCTTCATCATAGGTCATTTCAACTCTAGTTGAGTCTTCTTCATTTATAACTTTTGAACCTATTTTAAATTGGTTTTTGGATTTTGACTCCTTTACGTGATTTAAATCGTTGAGGTAAGCCAAGATTTCAAACTCATTTAAAGCTCCAGTTTCTAAACCATAGATTACTTGATTGATGGAACGGTTAGCTTTAGAGGGATCTGTATGAAATAACTTTTCGAGGTTATTAATTAGTTGCTTATTGGAAATGGATTTACCTTCTGAATCCACTATTTCAATGAAGGATAGGTCTTTTTGAATCAGCTCAGAAGGTAGGTTTCTTGTGAACTCTTCACTTTTATATTCATCAATCACGAATTGATAAATTTCATAGCCTAAAGAATCATAAATTTTTAATTTTTGGCTTGGGTTCTGAAATCCAGGTTTAAGGTAAACTGTCAAGAGATTACTTCTTAAATCCGCCCCTTTAATAAAAATTTTACAATTACCATTTTGTGCCTTTGCCTCGTCTCCTGTCACAAAGGAAGGCCTGTCTAATTCTTTTACGTTTACTTTCTTTTTTCCTTTAATTCCTAGTTCAGCTAGGAAGTCAATTGATGAAGATTTATATAATGCACAGAATTCATCGTTTACCCCTCTTTGATCTAAAGTTCCAAATCCAGCTCTTGTTGCATTGGCACTACCAAGCATGAGATACTTTTGGCTATCAGCTTCGAAATGAAGGAATTTACTATGAAGCTTTCTTTTATAGGTGCTATCACCTCCTAACACCATTTTACCTCGAGTTGTATATTCCCAAGCAAAGAAATTAACCCTCTTTTCGATTGGGATATTCACAGGTGGCAATCCAAATTCAGCTGGGAGGTAAATGTTAATAATAGCGTTTTTAAAATGATCTGCTAATGTTGTTATTGTAGCTCCGTTTTCATCATAGTAAGGACATATTATACTTAGTTTTGTAATTGAATCTGCTGGAATAAGGGATATTAACTGAGAAAGTATAGAGTTAGAATCATTATAAAGAAGTGCAACTTCTAAATCACTATCAAGAGGATGAAATGTATGTATAGGGAATTTTCTTTTCCCAAGAAGGGCTGAATTCCTAACAATTTGTTTGGTAATCCTGTCTTTATTATAACCAGGAATATCTTTTGTTAAGCCTTCTAAGTAATCCCATGCCTCTTGTAAAATTGGTAAATGTGAAGAATCCTCAGACTCTGCAAAAAAAGAAGTGAATAATTCATGATTCTTTCCATGCCCTCCAGGAGATATATTTCCAGACCCGAAAAAAAGAAGCAATTTATTGTCCCCAATAAGAAAATTGATTTTAGGATGAAAAGCTCCTTTTGATTTTATACCATTAACTGAATATGTTTGACTTAGCTGTTTCAGATTTCCTGAAGCCATACCAATGCTTCCGTCTAACATTTGGTGGTCTAACAATACGGATATGTTTGTTATCCACTTTTGACGGAGTGTTCGTAGTACCTGATATTCGAAATGGTGAAAATTGAAAGAAAAACTAGTCAATACAGCTGAATGGAAATTATTTTTTCCACCTGGGATTTCCTGAAAGAGTTTCCTTTCTTTCATTTCAGTTTATTAATTCTAGTAAAAGATCTTTCCCTGCCTCGGTTAATTCTGCACCATCTTTAAGATGTAAGTCAGACAAGAAATTATCTAGTGTCCGCAATCGTGGTGAGGTGAATTTAGGTGGCATGGTTTGAATATGCGTAATGAAATTGTCCTCAATGACAAATTTTAATAAGTTACTTTCTCCATTGCCCATCTTGCGATATGCGGTGGATATGTGATCGTTGATTAGATTTTTAATAGTGGCATAAATGAATTTATCGTAAGGTAATTCTTGGTTTGATATAATGTAGTTGTTAACAATATCAGAAACTCTACCTTTTTTGTCAGTTAGGTAATTTGCTTTTTCATATCCTAATAGCGAATCCATATTATATTTATTCTCTTTATAAATGCCTAGAATTTGTTTCAAGGCTAATGCAATTGCCTTCTGATTTGAGTTGCCAGCTTTTACCAAATCCTCCATTAAATTTTGATCATCCATCAAGTTTGATGAAAACTCCTCTTCAACTATTTCTTGAACGGCTACATTTTCTTTCTTTAAAAAATCCTCTAGTGAATATTTTAAGACTGCTTTAGTCATTGACTCCATGAATTCCCTGATATCCACAATCCTACCATCTAACTCAACTAATAACCCCCAAAAAACAGTTTCTAAGGCATAATGAAAAAGTTCATTGACTCGATAATAATACCAACCAAAGGAGGCGTCATTTACTTTTTTTTCTTGAAATAGTAAGTATTGTACCTGATCAAATGTTAATCCTTGCTCTCTTAGCTTTGGCGAATCCAAATATTCCAAATATCGTTTGATCGTTTCTTGACGTTGATATTGTAATTCGCCAAGTGAATTGTTTATACCGTCGTCGGAAAGAATCATTTCCTTATAAAACCTCCATTCTAATGAATCAAAATTGATACGATTAATGGAGAACTCTATCAATTGATCCATCTGTTGACGGTTCATCTGCCCAGTTTCAATCACTTCCAGTAAGGCATTTTTACTTTTTTCTGGTATCCCCTCTCCATAAGCTTTAGCAAGGTTTCGTCCTCTTTCTGAAATGACAAAGAACCGATTACTAACTTCTACCAATTTTAGATTTACAAATGATCCTATAAAATACTGCCCTAATGCTCCAGAAGTATAATCCCAGTATACTGAACCCTTTTTTGTATCTTTATTTTTATCAGCCCCCTTTGCCAAATCGTAATAACCTTGCTCATCAGCTGATTGAATATGATTAGATGCGTAATCACTTCCCACAATACTTTTTTCGTTGGGATATTTATTTACCATTAAATACGCAATAGCTAATTCTGCTCTTCTTATGAAACTCAGGAAAAATGAAAGTGAATTTTCAGAGTCACTTTTGGATAAGGCATCATATTCTTGTAGCAGCCACATGTAAAACCCATAGTATCTAAGTCTTAGTGTAACGTTAGTCATTCCAGGAAGCAGCCGACTGTAGGTAGCTATTGAACTGTTTTGAACCCCAAGAGGATCTCTACCAGTCATGAAGCCTTTATTCTCGGCCCAAAAGGGTTCTTTATAGGAATCTTCTGCGTACAATTTGCTTATTGACTATTATGAAAATTATAACTCTGCTTGATTAAGCTCATTAAGTAATCCAAATCGCTATCTGGAGTTACTACAGCCTCATAATCTCCTACTCCAAAGGTTCCGATGTTTGAAACATCTCTAAATATCTTCTTTGGATCATCCAATTGTCCTTTCTTTAAGTTGATTCGGAGCTTGAGTTTAGTTCTTTGAACTTCAAAATCTGTAATCACTCTTTTTTGAAGTTTAAAACCAATGTAAAATTTAACAGGGATCATTTCAATGTTATCTAATTCAAGAATTCTATCTCTTAAAGAAATAGCAAGTTCTTGGATCTCTGGACTCCCCTTTTTTAAATGATCCTCCTCCGTATAAACGACAATCTCTTTACTTACCTGCTCTGCTCGATCGTCATTTGAACTGATCGTTTTTACACTTTCTTGACTGGTGGATTTATGCTGGTTTAGAACGATGGTGTCATTTGAGTATTTCTTGATTTCCCATAGTTCAAAGGGCAAATCTTTAAACTCAATACTCTGCTTCTGATACGTGGTAAACTGAGGAGAAATAAAAATAACCCGAGACTGGCTCCAGTCTACATCGTCTTTTCTCAAAGTCTTATTCGTCCGCTCTAGGTATTCTAGTATGAAATCAGCTTTGTTATTCAATAATAAAGACAAATAGGAATAACCCTGATCAATCACTGAATAGCTCTTATTCTTCTTGTATTCAATAATAACAAAGGATTTAGATTGCTGATCAAATCCCAGGGTGTCTATTCTCAATCCATTCAACTGAAATTCTGTCTTCACAAATTCCAACCCAAAAAGAACTTGAATATTTCCTTCCACAAGGTATTGAATATCCTTTTCAAGTTTAAAAGGTATATTCTTTACTTCTTCGAGTTTGGTATTATTGAGTTTATATAAATCCATGCTTTTTTTAAATTTTAATACTTCGACTTCCTATAAAACCTCCATTGGTAAAAGTTAGGGTTGCTTGTATCCACATTGGAGTTTGGGATAACAGCTTTAATCATATCTGCTTTTTGCATTTTTCTTAAGAATTGATTGAATTCCTTTCCCGTTGGAAAATGCTCCTTTAGGCTCTCTTTCTTCTTTAGATAGTCGTAAATATCCGTTGACCTCGTTTCTGCATTAGAATTTGGAGCTTTAAAATATTCATCAATTTCATGCGATATCTTTTTCAATAAATTGAAATCTTCATTTGAAACATTCATAGTCTTCTATTTAGAATACCTCTTAAAATTCTCCGCCTGCTCAAAAATCTCCTTGTACACTTCATCCCGATCCACTGGCGGATAATCATTCTCGGCAAGTAGAATAATCAAATCCACTTTCAATTCAGCTTTGATATCATCCCGCTTGCTCCAGTCAGTGTATTTGGCTTTATCGTCCACCACATCTTTGACGGATTGAGCCAGGTGAATCAGCTTGTCTTCCGGATAGACAAAATCGTATTTGATCGCCAAGGCTTTTAAAATATCATAAAAAGCCTTCTCCTCGAAGTCAATTCCCATTTCAGCAAAGGATTCTTTCTCCTTTTTCATCGCATAGTACAGGTCTATGATCTCATTGGTGAAGTCTTCCAACACTTCGCTTTGTAGCACATCAGATTCCTTGCGCTCATTGTATTTGTCTACCAGCGTTTGCATCTGCTTGGAGAAGTCAACGCCCTTGATTTTGTTGATGCGCTTGAACTCGTCAATGGCTTTGGCCAGCAACTTTTGCAGCAACTTGATCTTGGTATGTGGAAGCTTGATCTTATCAATCTTAGCCAAGTAATCAGCCTCAAAAATATCCACTTCGCTTTGACCCTCCTCTCCTAGTTTGAAGATCTCCTCTACCCCTTCACTCTGAATCGCTTCCTGGATCATCTCACGAACTTTCGCATTCATCTGATCGGTATCAGGACTTTCTCCCTTGGTCAACTTGAATACTATGGAGCGCACCGCAATGAAAAAATGAATCTTGTCTCTGACTTCATTGGTAAAGGCAGCAGATCCCGAGCAAATATCATAAGCAGCTTTCATCCGCTTTACCAGATTCATAAAGCGTCGCTCCAATTGCTGGGTTAGTTGCACAAATTCCGCAGCTTGATTCAGGGTATGTAATTGCTGAATCGGTGTTCCAACAAAATAGGCACTGTAATCAAACTTATGGAAGATGGCTTCCAGCAGATCCAACTGGTCTTTGACTACGATAATGGATTGCTCAATGTCTTCAAAGTTCTGGCTATCCACGGTAGAATACTGCTTCAAGGCCAAATTCATCTGCTTCTTGATGCCAATGTAATCCACCACTAAGCCTTTTGACTTTCCTTCAAACTTCCGATTCACACGCGAAATCGTCTGAATCAAACTATGCTGCTGCACGGGTTTGTCTATGTACATGGTATCCAAAAAAGGCACATCAAAACCTGTCAGCCACATATCCACCACAATAGCAATCTTAAAATTACTCTTGGCATTCTTAAACTGTCGGTCCAGTTCCTTTCGATAGTCCTGATTTCCCAACAAGTTATAAAGACCTTCTTTATCGTCTTTTCCTCTCGTCATGACCATATTCACTTTTGCCATAGGAAGAATCTCTTTTCTATCCTTTTCACTGAGTTCCACTCCTTCGGCAGCATGAAGGATTTCTCCCCATGTTGGGCGTAAAGCCAGGATTTCCTGATAAAGCATATAGGCAATTTCCCGACTGCTACAGACAAACATAGCCTTTCCAAGCAGCGTGCTTCCTTCTTCGACTCGGGTTTCATAGTGCGCCACAAAGTCTTTTGCAATGGCTTCGATTCTTCCCGGATCTCCGAGAATCGTCCCCATCTGCGCCATCTGCCGCTTACTCTCATCGATTTGGTATTCATTCCCACCAGAATCGGCCACCATGTGGTAATAGCTCTCTATCTCCTGAAGCTTTCTATTTTCCAACAACACCTTGGCCGCTCTACCTTCATAGACGATCCGAACGGTAATATCATCCATCACTGATTCGGTCATGGTATAGGTATCCACAATCTCCCCAAACACATCCATGGTGGCATCGATAGGCGTTCCCGTGAAACCCACATAGGTGGCATTCGGCAGGGAATCATGGAGATGCTTCGCAAAGCCAAAACTCTTCTTCACGCCCTGCTCGGTAATCCGAACCTTCTGATCCAGATTGGTTTGGCTGCGGTGTGCCTCGTCGGAAATACAAATCACATTGCTTCGATCCGTGAGCAATTCGGTGTCCTCATTAAACTTATGAATCGTGGTCAAGAACACTCCCCCAGAGTTTCTGCCTTTCAGCTCATTCCGTAGATCATCCCGACTGGTCACAGACTTGATCACATTGTCTCCCACAAAGGCCTTGGCATTGGTGAACTGTCCGCTCAACTGATCGTCCAGATCGGTACGGTCGGTGATCAACACGATGGTCGGACTGGCAAAGTCCACACTCTTCATCAGCAAGCGGGTCAAAAAGAGCATGGTAAAGCTCTTGCCGCAACCTGTCGCTCCAAAGTAAGTTCCGCCCTTTCCATCGCCCTGCGGATGCTGATGGATCTTGATGTTTTCAAACAGCTTGGTGGCTGCATAGTACTGCGGATAGCGGCAGACGATCTTTTCATCTTTCTTGGAGCTATCCGGCATGTAAATAAAATTATGGATGATATCCGTGAGTCGGTGCTTATCCAGCATCCCACGGACTAGCGTGTACATGGCGTCGATTCCATGCACCTTGGTGGACTTGCCGGTAGCTGGATCGATTTCCTGATCCAAGCCTTCGATTTTCCGCCAGGCATAGAAATATTCATAAGAGGAAAAAAAACTTCCTGCCTTGGTATTCACCCCATCGGAGATCACACAAAAGGCATTGTACTTAAATAAATCCGGGATATCCCTTCTGTACCGATTCGTCAGTTGATCGTAGGCAGAGAACAAACTGGCGGTTTCTCGGATGGAAGACTTAAACTCAAATACCACCAACGGCAAACCATTGATGTAGAGAATCCCATCGGGAATACGCTTCTCAAAACCCTGAATCTCCAACTGATTGACGAACTTGAAGTGGTTCTTTTCTGGCTCTTCGTAATCGATCATGGAAATAAAAATATCCTTCTGGTTTCGGTCTTCCCGCTT
>NZ_JAGXGF010000063.1 GCF_024636815.1 Marivirga sp. | reverse complement strand
TATGATGGGGTATTCAGAAGAGGAGTTATTGCAACTACACCCATTTGACATCAATCCAGAATATCCTGAAGAAAAATTTAAGAGCTTAATAGCCCCACTAATAACTGGGGAATTAGGAAGTCTTAGAGTTCAAACTGTACACAGATTAAAAAATGGCCAAGATATTTCTGTGGAAGTAAGTTTGCAATTTATTCACAATGAAAACGTGAGCGCACATTTTGTTGCTATCGTAAAAGATATCTCTGAAGAACTAGAGTTCGAAAGACAACTAAATCGACTTTCTTTGGTAGCCGAAAAAACCAATAATTTAGTAGTTATTACTGATAATAAAGGTAAAATAGAGTATGTTAATCCAGCATTTGAAGCTAAATCTGGCTATAGTCTCAGTGAATTGAGAGGAGGGAAGCCTGGTAAATTTGTACATGGCAAAGAAACTAGTCCGGAACATATTAAAGCAAATAGGGCAGGCTTGAAAAAGCTTGAACCCTTTACCCAAGAGATACTTAATTATTCAAAATCAGGTGAAAAATATTGGGTTTCGGTTACATTCAATCCTGTATTTAATGAAAAGGAACAGCTTACAAATTTTATAGCTATTGAAAGCGATATCACAGAAAGAAAGATAAAGGAGAGTTTACTAAAAGAGAGCGAAGAAAGGCTTCAATTTGTATTAAAGGGTAGTGAATTAGGCTATTGGGATTGGGATGCATTAACCAGTAAAATGACGGTAAATGATCGTTGGTACCAAATGCTTGGGTATAAATCATCAGATTTTGCCCCTTCTATTGATAAATGGCATTCCTTGGTTCATCCTGATGATATGTCAAAATTGAATCAAATCATGGAAACGGTCTTTCCAGATCCAAACAAAAGCGACTTCTACGTAGAACTTAGGGCAAAACACAAAGAAGGTCATTATATATGGATTTTAGATAGAGGCTCAGTGGTAGAAAGAGATGCATCAGGTGCTCCTTCAAGGATTTCTGGTACGCACATGGAGATTTCAGGCAGAAAAAGGCTTGAGTTTGAATTGGAAAGGGAAAAGAAGTTTTTAGATGATATTATTAATACTAGAGCATTAAGTTTACTTGTAGTAGATAGTAAGGCAAGGATTATTTATGCGAATACTGGGGCAGAAAAATTATTAGGTTTAGATAAAAGTGTAATTGAACAAAAGGCCTTTAATGATCCTATTTGGGAATTTTATACTATGGATGGCGATCCATTTCCAGAAGAGAAATTGCCTTATAATCAAGTAATGCAGACAGGGGAAGTAGTAAAGGACACTCCAGTTAGTCTTATTTGGAAAGATGGAACTATTAAATATTTATCTGTTTCAGGTGCACCTATGAGTTATGAAAATGGTAAAGTGAATGAAGTGGTCATTACCTTTATTGATATCACCAAACGAATTGTTGCTCAAAAGGAACTAGATCAAACTAAAAACCAAATGCAAAGCATCTTGAAGGAAATGACAGATGTGGTGTATTCCGTTACTTTACCCGATTATAGAATGTTGTATATAACTCCCTCTATTGAAAATGTATCAGGCTTTCCAGTATCTTACTATTTAGGTAGAACTGTTAGTGATACTTGGGAGGCATCAATTTATGAAGCGGATAAACCTTTGGTTGAGAAAGCTTATCAAGATTTATCCGAAAGTGGAACTTTTGAAGCCGAATATAGAATCCTTACTAGGGAAGGTATTATACAATGGGTGCTGATTAAGGGTAAATTTATATATAGAAATGGTAAGCCAGTTAGGCTTGACGGTTATATTACCAATATTTCTAGTCGAAAAGAACAAGAAACCGCTATAAGTAAATATTTAGGTATTGTGGAAGATCAAAATGACAGGCTTAAAAATTTCACGTACATAGTCTCTCATAATCTTCGATCGCATTCCGCTAATATTCAGGGGTTAATGTATTTAATAAATAGGAAGCATCCTGAGATAGGTGAAAATGAATACATGAAAATGTTAAATAAAGCTTCCAATAAGCTTGATGATACGCTTCATCATCTTAACAGTGTAGTTTCTGTTGTGTCTTCTACGGAGGAAATGCAAAAAATAAATTTAAACGATGCTGTAAAGAGTTTTTATGATTCATTCGAAAACTTAATAAAGGAATCTAATATTGGTTTCCTAAATAAAATTTCTAATAGTATAATCGTTGAAGCAGTACCAGCTTTTTTAGAAAGTATTATCACCAATTTACTCACTAATGCCATAAAATATAGTGATCCTGAAAAGGATGATTCTTTTGTAAGAGTAAGTAGTCGTAATTTTAATGGTATAGTAATCATTGAAATTGCTGATAATGGTTTAGGTATTGATTTAGAAAAATATGGCGAAAAGCTTTTTGGTATGTACAAAACTTTTCATTCCCATAAAGATTCTCGCGGATTAGGCTTATTTTTAACTAAAAATCAGATAGAATCTATGGGTGGTAAAATTGAAGTTGAAAGCAAGCTGGGTATTGGAACAACCTTTAAAATCTTTTTGAAAGATGGCGACCTTTAAAAATATATTTTTGATAGATGATGATGATTTGTTTATATTTCTAACAAAGACAATCATCGAAGATGAAAAATTCGCTGATCATATTCATAGTTATGAAGATGCAAGAGAGGCTATGGAATATTTAAAATCTTCTGATGAAAAACCTTTTCCAGAAATCATATTTTTAGATATTAATATGCCTATGATGGATGGCTGGGAGTTCATAGATGCACTTGAAAAATCAAAAATTAAGCATGACATAATCATTTACATAACATCTTCTTCTATTAACCCCTTAGATCTTAAGAAAGCAGAAAGTAATCCATCTATAAAAGGATTTATCAGTAAACCATTAGATCCTGCTAAACTTAAAAAGATTGCTGAAGGTAGACTTTAATAAAAATATAGTCAAGATAGTTGGAACTTTAGCTTCGCAAGCCACAAGAGATTTAGTAGTTGCGGTTAAAGCGATAATAATTAAATATAAAACATTATTTTTTTGAAATGCTATTGCAATAAAACCAAAACTTGTAGGTTTTCCGTTTCTAGAAATCAATTTATTAATCATCTTTGAATTATATTTTCAAAAGATCAAAATAACATCACAGGGAATTCCATGCAAAACGAAAAAGTTATTATAATAGGAGCGGGTATAGCCGGTTTAACAGCAGCAATAGAGTTAGAAAAAGCAGGTTTCAAGCCAACTATTTTTGAAGGTTCAGACAGCATCGGAGGAAGAGTGAAAACAGATAAAGTAGGTGAGTTTTTATTAGATCATGGATTTCAAGTATTATTAACTGCTTATCCTGAAGCTCAACATTATTTGGATTTTGAAAAGTTGAAGCTTAAAAAATTTACTCCAGGAGCTCTAATTATTGATTCAAAAAATGGAAATTATATAATATCCGACCCTTTAAGACAGCCAACTTCACTTTTTAGCATGTTGTTTTCGCCAGTTGGAAGCTTTTCAGATAAATTAAAGATTTTTCAATGGAATAGGGAATTAAAGAAATTGTCAATAAATGAGATTTTTGCAAAACCTGAAACCTCTTCTTTTGAATTTCTAAAAGAAAAAGGATTTAGTGAAAACATCATAAAGCAATTTTTCAAACCCTTTTTTGGCGGTATTTTCCTGGAAAATAAATTGAATACATCTTCAAGAATGTTGGAATTTGTATTTAAAATGTTTGGAGAAGGACATGCAGCAGTTCCGAAAGCAGGCATGAAAGCTATTCCTGAAATGTTAGCGAGCAATTTATCACAAACCAATATAAGATTTAATCAAAGAGTGGAAAAAGTAGGCTTGAAAAAAGTTACTTTGGATAATGGAGATGAATTAGATACCGATGTGATTATTATTGCGACTAAACCTGATCAATTATTACCACAATTAAGCGGTCAGTTTGCTGAAGACCAGTTTGTGACCAACTTATATTTTAGCTCTAATATTGATCCAATAGGTAAATCTTTGATTGCTTTGGTACCCAATGAGGAAATATTGATCAATAATATTACCGTTATGAATAATACTTCCTCTTCTTATGCTCCGGAGGGGAGTTATTTATTATCAGTTTCAGTTACGCAAAACTATGAAGAAAATGATAAGCAATTAAAGCAAAGAATATTAAAAGAGCTTGTGGAAATTTTCCCTGAATTAGGTAATGCTACACTTGAGCATTTGAAGACTTTCTATATTGATAATGCACTTCCTCAAATAGATGATTTTCAAAACAAAATGAAGCCTTCTCAGTCAAAAATTCAGGCAGGAGTTTACTTAGCTGGTGATTATTTATTAAATGGCTCTATCAATGCTGCAATGGCTTCAGGAAGATATGCTGCCCATGCTGTTTTTGAAGATTTGAGAGGAAAGGGATTTCATAACTAATTTTATTTTCTTAAAAATTTTAATGCATCTTCAGCTGTTTTTAAAGGGATCTCTTCCATCGGCACATGTCCCGCATCCTCATAAATCCTTAAAGTACTATGGGGTAGAATGCTATCAAACCGATGTGCATGAGAAACCGGAATCCAGCTGTCATGCTTACCCCAGATAATAAGACTTGGGCATTGAAGGTATTTTAAGCTTTCAAATTCAGATGGCGCCCTTTGTTTAAATCTTTTTAAAGTTGCTTCTCGGTTTCCTTCATGAAGCATTAAATCATAATATAGCTGGATTTTTTGGTCTGTGATTTTCGATTTATCATAATAAACCTGTTCTAAACTCATCTCAAATAGAAATTTAGGGGTAATGCTGGTCATTAATTTGGAGAAGACAGGGTGGTTGATTATTGAAAATACCGAAAATGTATTTTGGTCTTTAAAATCAGTAGTGTCTGCTGCAAGTCTGGCCCCGGAAGAATTGATGAGGATTAATTTTTTAACTTTTCCCGGGTTTTGCAGGGCCATTTTATAAGCTACTTGTCCACCCATAGAGTTTCCAGCTACTGAAATTGTGTCATAATTTAGTTTTTCAACCAACCTCCATAGTAAACTTGCATAATAATCAGTATCGTATTTTCCTTGAGGATTAGGCCCCGTTAATCCATGTCCGGGTAAATCAACGGAAATAGTAGTAAAATCATTAGCAAATTGTTTTTGCCAAACTTCCCATGTGTGTAAAGAAGAAAAACTACCGTGAATCAATAGAACTGGAAAACCTTTACCCATTTTCCGGATATGTATTTTGTTACTGTCTAATTCAATATATTGAGACTCATCAGTGAAATATTTTTCATGGTTTTCACTTGCAGGAATGTCAGTCTTATAGAAACTCAAAAGTAGAATCAGTAAAATACCCAGTATGCTGAGCAAGGTAATTCCTAAAATTTTAAATGCTTTTTTCATATCCTTTAGTTTGAGTTACTTTCTATAGTATCAATCGTTTTTTTTCTATTGATTTTCCCGCTTTCAGTTTCTACAAAATGATCTATTGAGAATACTTTCTTAGGAGCATGAAATATTTTTAAATTCTTTTTTAACAAATCATAAATGGAATCTTTATCTACTTCACCTTCAACCAACAAGTTCAAAGATTCTCCTAATTTTTCATCTGGCAGGCCAAAAGCAAAAAAGCGATTATTGATAGCAGATTTTTCTAATAATTCGGCAATCTCTTTTTCAATAATCTCCGGATGAATTTTAATACCACCCGAATTGATGACATAATCATATCTACCCAACCAATGAAATGCAGTAGAGCTTACTAAATTAACAACATCATTGGTAATCAATTTTTCCTGACCACTGATTTCAGGAGCATGAATGACCAAACAATTTCTTTTGTCAGTAGAAAATTCTATATTTTTCAATGCTTTGAACCCTTCATTCTTATCTGAATTAATCAGTTTCAAAGCCACATGAGATACAGTTTCAGTCATCCCATAAGTGCTGTAAAGGCTTGTTTTGTTGAATGTTGATTTAATTTTTTGCGCTAAACTATCTGAAACAGGAGCACCTCCGAGAATAATTGCTTTAGAATTATCCAGCATTTGAATTTTGTCTGGACTTTCATCTAAAATCTTTTCAAATTGGTAAGGAACAAAAGAAAAGAAATTGATAACATCACTTGTTTGATATTCTTTTAGTGGGTTAGAACTAATAGGGGTGATGCTTAAATTTAATCCGCCTATCACTGCCCGGGCAATCATCATTTTACCCCCAATATATTCAGGATTGATACATAATAAAGCATGATCTCCGGTCCTTATACCTAATGTATCTAAAGTAGCTTGTGCACTAGCTTTGATTTGGCTTTTTGCAATTTCAATAGTTTTTGGTGTTCCTGTTGAACCGGAGGTTTGCTGTAAAATATATTGACTGTCAGATTTCCAATCGTTGATGAATTGCTGTACTATTTTTATAAGCTCAGATGTTTCGTTAAAATGATTCTTAACGAAGTCATTAAGAGCGTATTTTAAACCATTAAATTGAATCCAATTTTCAGTAAAGCTTGATGTAGGCATGAATTAATTCAAATCAAATTTAAAAGTTGAAATTAATATTAATTTGATTCATTATTGTAATAAAGGAAGTTCAATATTAATAATTCAATATATATGTTATATTTTTTATCAATTCACAAAAATAAATTTGGTAAAAGCAGGATTCTATGCAGGTAGAATCAATAATATACACTAATTTTGCGTTATAATTGAAAACACGAAATAATTAAAATGTTACCTTTCAAACTGGATAAAATTGACAAAAAAATATTGGATATTCTGCAAGTAGATGGCCGAATAACCAATGCACAATTATCGAAAGATATTGGACTATCTCCTGCGCCAACCTTAGAGCGAGTTAAGAAACTTGAAAATGCTGGTATAATTAAAAGCTATCATGCTAAACTTGATAATGAGAAAATTAATTTAGGTGTTAGCACCTACGTAATGGTTTCTTTAAAAGGACATAATAGGTCAAATATTGAAAAATTCATTAAAGCGATAGATGGTGTAGATGAAATCATAGAATGTAATCACGTGACAGGGTCTAGTGACTTTATTTTAAAAGTAATTGCTAAGGATATACCATCTTATCAAAAATTAATGCTTGAGAAAGTAAGTGAAATTGAAGTAGTGGACAGTATGCAATCCATGGTAATTTTATCTACTTTTAAGGACAGCAAAAAGATGCCGATACCTGAAAATAAATAATACTATGCTTAGTAAGAGCAACCAAATTTTAGACCGAGAAGCTATCCAGAGTAAAATCAAAAGGATAGCTTTTCAGGTTTTAGAGAATAATTATAAAGAAGATAATCTATTCATTATTGGAATAGAAGGAGGAGGAGCAATTTTAGCTAAAAAAATTAGTGAAGAGCTTAATCAAATTAGCGAATTGAATCCTGAAATTTTATCTATTGCCATTGATAAATCTTCTCCTGCTGATGCTAAAGTGAAATTAAACGGTTCAATTCCAAATTCAGAAAACGCAGTTGCATTACTTGTTGATGATGTTTTGAACTCAGGTAAAACAATTTTCTATGCATTAAAGCCATTAATTGCATTAAATTTAAAAAAAATCGAGACTGCTTTTTTAGTGAATAGGGCACATCGTTCATTTCCAATTTCTGCTAATTATACTGGAATAGAGATTGCTACTACTATTCAAGAGCATATAAACTTCAACTGGTCGGATGAAGGCTTTGGAGTTTATTTAGAATAATTTACATTTGTAATATTTAAAACTCGTTTTTAACTAATCAAATAAAGCAGATGAGGTTTTATTTAATCGGGATATTATTTTCATTACTTTTTATATCAAGTGTCGAAGCCCAGCGAATTAGATATAAAAATTTATTTCCGATTCTTCAAAGTAAAGACTTTACATCAGCTGAACCACAACTCTTGAAATTTCTAGAGGATAATGATGATGAGGCTAACGCCTATTTCTATTTAGGTGAAATCATTGTCTCTAAACTTGATACAGTTATAATATTTCCATCTACGGAGAAATATGATTCTATGGCTAATCTGGCCATAAGTGCATACAAAAAATCAATCTCATTGGTTGATGATCGTGAAATCAGGAAAAACGATAATTATTATGCAGCTTATAATAGGAGAGACCTTAGGACTGGAAAATTTGGTATAAAAATATCCGATATTCATCTTGACTATGAAAATAAGATAAAAGAAATAACTAATAAGAAAGAGCTGATTGCTGAGTTACATAAACTTAAAGACAAATCCTTTCAAGAATATGAGCAATTTGCCAAAATTGTAAATTCATTTTACGAAGCTTATCCTGATGAGTCGGCTTTTGTCTTAAGAGCTAATTCTCCAGATAAAGAGGATTTAAAAGAAGTTATTGATCATTATAATGAATTCATTAATGGCTATACTAAATTTAGCAAGAAATTAAAATCCCTAAATCACCCACGGTATAATCCACAATTAAATATTATCGAAATTGAAAGCTGGTATGGATTAAAACTAATCCAATCTGATTTTAAAACATTTATAATTTCAATTCAGGATTATGAAAAATACCTTTTGAGTCTAAAAGATAAAATAGAATCTGAGGTAAAACCACTTAAAGATTTGCTATACAAAACTGATGCTGCTTTTGATGAAGCGATTTCCAAAAATAAGGATGCTAAAGATTCTGCCAATATTCAGAATATGATAATTCCTGAGGAATTGAAAAATGGACTAAGTAAACTCGATAAAAGCAATGTCATTTTAAATTTATTGGAGTATAAAAAGCAAAAAAGTCAGACCGGATTACTTGCAAATGTGAATTTATACCCGGTTTTAGCAGATTCTTCAAATATTTATCAAAGAGCAAATATAGTAGAAGAGTACAAAGACAAATTAGCTGCTCAATTGGAGTTAATTGAAATGATAGATGAAAATCTTATTGATAGAACTGTAAAAGATTTTCAGTTATTCTTTGATGGTTTTGAACCTTCTATTAATGCATATATTGATACAGAAAAGACAATCCTTAAGCAAAAATTGAATAACGTAAGCCAAAAGAGTGAGGTAATGTCTCGTCAAATTGAATTTTTCACTTATGAATCTGATTCTATTTATTTAACGCCTTTAATAGCAGCAACAAGGGAAAGCAAGAAGTATGTTATGAATACCATCGAATTAGACTCTATGCTGTTAGTTGGAGGATTAATAGTAGAAAACCCGTTCGTTGCTTCTGCAGGTTTTGATATGAAAATTAAATCTTTTAAAGTATTAGACAGTGCTTTTACTATTAATAATATGCTACTGCTAAATAATAACCTTCTGCTTAATTTAAGAAGTTTAGGAGAAGATCAAAAATCTCAAATCGTTAAATATTTATCTCCAGATTTAGAGGAAATCTGGAAGTTAGAGTATGCGAGTGGAAGCACTTTAGGTGGTGCTAAAGTTGAGGCAGGAATTTATTTTTTATATGACGAGGAAGGAAATGTTTTAAAAACATTAAACTCCCAAGGCGAAATAATCGGTAATTAATAATATTTTACATCCAATCCTTTCGCACTTATTAAATCAAAAATTGCATATTTGTGGTCAGGATTCATTTCCATAATTTAATGCATTAATTATAGTAAGAATTACAACTTAATTATGAGTAATAAAATAAAGATTACTTTGCCTGATGGCAGTATAAAAGAATTTGATCAAGGAGTGACTGGCCATGATATTGCCATGAGCATAAGTGAAGGTTTGGCAAGAAATGTATTGTCAACAAAAGTTAATGGACAAGTTTGGGATTCAACCAGGCCCATTAATGAAGATGCGCATATCCAATTGCTTACGTGGAATGATCCTGAAGGACAAAATACGTTTTGGCATTCTTCTGCTCATTTATTAGCGGAAGCATTAGAAGAGCTGTATCCTGGTATAAAATTCGGTATAGGACCTCCTATAGCCAATGGTTTTTATTATGATGTAGATTTCGGAGATAAGGAATTGCAAGGAGAGGAGTTAGAGAAAATTGAGCAAATGATGCTTGAATTAGCTCGCCAAAAAAATGAATTCCAACGTTCTGAAGTCTCTAAAAAAGATGCTCTTGATTATTACCAGAAAAAAGGAGATGAATATAAACTGGAATTAATTGATGGTTTAAATGATGGTGAAATCACTTTCTATCAACAAGGGAACTTTACTGATTTATGTAGAGGGCCTCATATTCCGCACACTGGCTATATCAAAGCGGTAAAATTATTAAATATTGCAGGTGCTTATTGGAGAGGTGATGAAAAACGTAAGCAGTTAACAAGAATTTATGGTATCACTTTTCCTAAGCAAAAAGAGCTAAAAGAATATTTAGAGCTATTAGAAGAGGCTAAAAAACGAGATCACAGAAAGTTAGGTAAAGAAATGGAGCTGTTTGCTTTTTCTGAGAAAGTAGGTCTGGGATTGCCTTTATGGTTACCAAAAGGAACTATGCTTAGAGACCGTTTGGAGAACTTCTTAAAGAAGGCACAGGTAAAAGCTGGATATCAGCCCGTAATTACTCCACATATTGGAAATAAAGAATTATATATTACTTCTGGTCATTACGAAAAATATGGAAAGGATTCTTTCCAACCCATTGCAGCACCATCAGATGATGATTCCAAAAGTGATGAAGAGTATTTGTTGAAACCAATGAATTGCCCTCATCATTGTGAAATTTATAAAACTAAACCTAGGAGTTATAAGGACCTGCCTATTCGACTTGCTGAATTTGGAACTGTTTATAGATATGAGCAAAGCGGTGAATTACACGGTTTAACTAGAGTCAGAAGCTTTACGCAGGATGATGCTCATATTTTCTGCCGTCCCGATCAGGTAAAAGAAGAATTTATTAAGGTTATAGATCTTGTTTTATTTGTATTTAATTCTTTAGGATTCGAAAATTTTGTAACTCAGGTATCCTTAAGAGATCCTGATAATAAGGAGAAATATATAGGATCAGATGAATTATGGGATAAAGCAGAAAAATCAATAATTGAAGCAGCTGAAGAAAAAGGTCTTAAAACAGTTGTTGAATTAGGTGAAGCCGCTTTTTATGGCCCTAAGCTTGATTTTATGGTAAAAGATGCCTTGGGAAGAAGCTGGCAACTAGGAACCATTCAAGTAGACTATACGCTTCCTGAACGCTTTCAATTGGAATACGTTGGAGCGGATAACAGCAAGCACAGACCGGTAATGATTCACCGTGCCCCATTTGGTAGCATGGAACGATTTGTAGCCGTTTTGATAGAGCATTGCGCAGGAAATTTCCCTTTATGGTTATCTCCGGAACAGGTAGCAGTCCTGCCTATTTCAGAGAAATATGCTGATTTTGCCAATAAAGTTTATACTGAATTAGAGGCTAATGACATAACTGGATTTATTGACCATAGAGATGAAAAAATTGGCCGAAAAATACGAGATGCGGAAGTTAAAAAGATACCTTATATGCTGATAGTCGGAGAGCAAGAAGAAGCTGAAGGAAAAGTATCCATAAGGAAGCATGGTGAGGGGGATGTTGGAAGCAAGAGTTTGGAAGATTTTAAAACATTTTTCAATCAAAAAGTGATTGATAGTATAGAAAATAAGCAATAATGAGTGTTAGATTTTGGTTTCAAATTTTGTAATCCAAGATTTATAACGATATTTGCACACTGTTAATAAAAAAAAGGAGGTTAATATTAGTAAAATGCGAAAAAAAGGCAGCTACAGACCTAGAGGTAGGGAAGAAGAACCTTATAAGGTAAATAGTAAGATTAGAGCTAGAGAGGTTCGTGTAGTTGGTGAAAATGTAAAAGTTGATGTCTATACCATTGGTGAGGCGCTAAGAATGGCTGAGGAGCAGAACTTAGACTTAGTTGAGATTTCTCCAAAAGCTGAGCCTCCTGTTTGTAAGATTATTGATTATTCAAAATTCAAATACGAACAGAAGAAAAAGCAGAAAGAAATCAAGTCTAAAGCACAAAAGACGGTTCTTAAAGAAATTCGTTTTGGACCCAATACAGACGACCACGACTTTGATTTCAAATTGAACCACGCTAAGAAGTTTTTAAAAGAGGGAGCAAAAGTTAAAGCTTTTGTTCATTTTGTGGGTAGAACAATTGTTTTCAAAGACAGAGGTGAACTTTTATTATTGCGTTTTGCTTCAGAATTAGAAGATTTAGGAAAAGTTGAACAGATGCCTAAGTTAGAAGGTAAAAGAATGACACTTTTCATAACTCCTAAACAGGGTAAATAAGTAACCAATTTAAATAAATAGATAAATGCCTAAAGTAAAAACAAAATCAGGCGCGAAAAAAAGGTTTAAATTGACTGGAAGCGGTAAGATCAAAAGAAAACACGCTTTTAAAAGTCATATTTTAACCAAAAAAGAAACAAAGCAGAAAAGACGCTTAACAGACATGGGGCTTGTACACAAGTCAGATGTAGGTAGAGTAAAAGACATGCTTAATCTTTAATATTTCGCACAATTAAATGAACTAAGGTTCAATGTTTAACCGGGATATATGGTAATGTCAAGAATCAACTTCAATGTTGGTCACCAATTTCCAAAAAATTATAATTTATGCCAAGATCAGTAAATCATGTAGCTTCAAGAGCTAGAAGAAAAAAAATCCTTAAGTATGCTAAAGGCTACTGGGGTAGAAAGAAAAACGTTTGGACGGTAGCTAAAAATGCCGTTGAAAAAGGTTGGTTGTATGCCTACAGAGATAGGAAACAAAAGAAAAGAGAATTCAGAAAATTGTGGATTCAAAGAATTAATGCAGGTGCCAGAGAACACGGAATGTCTTATTCTCAGTTCATGGGTGCTGTAAACAAAAAAGGAATAGAATTAAACAGAAAAGTATTAGCTGATTTAGCTATGAATCATCCTGAAGCTTTTAAAAGCGTTATCGATTCAGTTAAATAATATACTTTATATCAATATTATATAAGCCTCATAGCTATCAGCTATGAGGCTTTTTTTATGTTGGCTTCCCAATACTGCAATCATTTTGCTCAAACTTTATTGTGGAGAAATAAATAAGTCAGTTTAAGACTATAAAAATCCCTTTCTTAAAATCTCCTAATAGGGCTCGCTTAAAATCTCAAGTGCCTCTTATACAAGTGGGCGAAGTGAAGATGTATGCTTATACCTCAATCTTCGACCGGGCAGTAGGTGGCGTACCTGAGGCTAGCTCAAAAAAAAATTCGATTTCGCATTTTTTGAAGTGCAAGGAAAAGTGGGGAAATCTAAAAAAAGCCATGCACTT
>NZ_JAGXGF010000006.1 GCF_024636815.1 Marivirga sp. | reverse complement strand
TTATAAGTTACTTTTTCCTAATTACTCATTTTGGATTAGCTCAAAATGATACTCCTTTAATAGAACGAAAAGGCAATTTGGTTCAAAATCATTACTTCATTTTAGGGAAAGGTGTATCAGAACGACAAGTATTAAAAAAAATGAAACCTTATGAAGTAGCACACGACAGGATGAAATCTTCCAGAAGGTGGGCATTCACTTCATCGGTTATAGCGGGATTAGGAGCAGGTGCTTTTATGCCATCAATTTTTGACCCTAGTCCGAAAATCACGCTTGCATCTTTAATAACCGGAGCAAGCTTAATTGCCATTGCAGTGCCATTCAAAAGATTGGCAAACAGAAAAGCGGATGAAGCCATCGAACTCTATAATTCCAGACAACTAATGGTGAACCCCAAAAATAAGTTGAGCTTCAATTTAATTTTTGACCAGCAGGGAATAGGATTAAATATGAAGTTTTAACTATCATAAAAAAAATAAGCTCAATAATTCTATGAACTATTGAGCTTATTAACCTGAGTTTCTAAAATCTAAAGATATTCTAATTATAACATTCCTTTTTCAACTAAATCGTCCAATATTATTTGAACTCTTTTCTTCCACTCGGTCTCATCTAAATTGTCAGAAAATCTAAGATATCTATTCATTTCACCATTCAAATAAGAAACATATTTTTTATCATCCCTTGAAGTCAGATCACAATAAGCTAAAGGGAGATAACTACTTTTAGTCCCTAAATAATCAAAGGGAGAATTCACTCTTTTAAAAATTTGAATCTCATGAATAGCTTTCCCGAAATTTTGCTCACGGGTCGTGTTTTGATAGGATATTGCACCAATTATAGGGTATTTATCGTCATTTGATTTATCAGGTTTCAAATAAATAATATGAGTAGCGTTTTTTGGAAGTAATCTATATTTGCCTGAATTAGGTTCAATTTTTTTAAACATAATTTGGTCCTTCCCTCCTATTTCTACTTGAATATCATGATTTTCAGCATGTTCTCTCCAGGAAGCTAATAATTCATTCCACTCGGTAGTGTCCTTATGAATAGATTGGACCACATCACTAGCTTTCAACTGATCAATCTCATTCTGCTTAAAGCCATCTTTATAAATATGAAGACCATTTGCAGCCATCACATCTCTAATAATTTGCTTCTCATTGATATAGTTAAAATTTGTTTTAAGGTTGATTTTCTCACCTAATTCAGGAAATTCAAGCTCATAATAGGTAAAACCCTCTATTTCTCTATAAGGTGATTTCCAATAGTTATCCTTTATGGATAAAACCATTTGATCATTTTGAAACATCTTCATATGCGTATCTTTTAGGTAAGATACTTCACCTTCAACTCTTGCCACTTCCTCTTTATCTTTTAAAACAGCTCCTGTTTTTCTTTTTACTTTGTACTTCTGAGCTTCTCCAAAATGAAAGATCAGAAAGATAATGCTGACCGTTAGTATTAGTTTTCTCATTTTACTAAAATTTAAGTTTTGGTTAAAAAAACTAAACTACTACATATGTATACTTAAACCAAGTGATACATTAATTTATTCTTTAGTTATGGATTTGATATAAAAAAAGGCTGTCCCGATCAATTTCAAGACAGCCTTTCTATAAAATTATTAATTATTATTCTTCTATTTCCACTTCTTCCGCTTCTTCAATTTTTTCTTTTTTAACTTTTTTTGTTTCCATCATTTTATCATGCACTTGATTATGCTGCATTTTCAATCGCTCTTTGGCCTCAGCTACTTTTTCTTCCGCTTTCTTTATTTTTTCTTTCTTCCTGGCTATTTCCTCCTCAGTCATATTTCCTTCCTCTTCGGCCTTAAGCAATCTTTCCTTTGCTTCAGCTATCTTTTCTTCAGATCGTTTTATGGCTTCTTCTGCTTTCTGCATGTTTTCATGAGTAGCCATCATTTTTTGTTTAGCTTCCTCAGAACGAATATGGCCAAATTCTTTTCCATGCATGTCTCCTTTCAACTTACCATGCTTTTCACCTTTTCCTGACTTATCTTTTCCCTTTTGCAAAGGTTTTCCGTCCATATGTTCATCAGTTTCATGCATCTTTTCATGCTCTTCTTCCATTACTTCCTGACTCTCCAATTCCTTTTCTATCTCCTTGCTTATTTCACTTGAAGCTTTGCTTTTAGCCATTTCCTTTTTTTCCTTTGCTTTTTCAGGTTTTCCTTGAGCAAGGCTTTCAAATTGTAATCCTGCCATAAAAATAATGACCAATAGGCAGATAATAGGTTTTTTCAAAATAGTTTCCATAATTGTCTTGTTTAAATGTCTTCTAATAATTTATCCACTCCTTCTTCGGTATTCTCAGCCTCAGATTGTGCCTTTTTAGATGACTTTACTACTTCATCCGCAATTTGCTCTTCCTGCTTCATTTCAGCTTCTTGTGCTTCATTCTCGGAATTAGAACCTCCACAAGAAGCAAGTAAAAAAATCAAAGCTGAACTCAGCATTAAAATATAGTGTCTCATAATTTTAAATATATTTTGGTTTTCACATGAATATAAGAATAATTTTATTTCTTAAACACTGTATGTAAAATTAATATCCTTCAAACAAAGAAACTTCCAAATTATCTTCACAATTATCCAATAGCTCTTTTTGTGAAATATGTTTTGCTGGATGAATAAAATTGGGGTAAATTTCAACTAAGGGAATTAAAGTAAATCTTCGGTAAGGAATGCCTGGATGAGGGATTTCTAAATCTGAATCTTGATAAACGACATCATTAAAATACAAAATATCAATATCTATTATTCTTTCTCCCCACTTAACTTTTCTCACTCGACCTAACTGTAGTTCGATTTCTAATATTAATTTTAACAGGTCATGAGCATCTAAAAAAGTTTCTATTTGCAGAACCTGATTTAAAAATGCTTGTTGATCAGTTTTTCCCCAGGCCGCTGTTTCATATATAGAGGATTTTTTTACTACCTTAATCCCATTTTTGTCTAAAGCGACAATGGCTTGTGCCAAAATATTTTCCCTATCTCCTAAATTGCTACCAAGTAGCAAGAATATTCCTTCCATAATTAAGTTTCGCCATCAATAGAAATATACTTTTATATCAAATTAATTTATAGCTAATTTGTAAGTTATTTACAATATTAAGCGAATTAATATTGCATTAAAATTTAATTGATTATCAATCCTTAATTATTATTATGAAAAGTTTCTTTAAAATCTTCTTCGCCAGCTTACTAGCCTTAATCATATTCTTTGTAGGCTTCTTTCTCATTTTTGCCGGAATAGCTTCCCAAGATAGTGAGGTGAAAATATCAGATAATTCCTTTTTGGAAATTCAACTCAACCGACCAATAGTGGAGATGACCTCTAATGATCCTTTTGCTGAATTTAGCCAGGCACTTACAAACGAACCTGTGCCTATTAGCTTAAAAGACATATTAGAGTCAATAGAGCATGCAAAAACAGATGATAAAATTAAAGGAATCTATTTAGACGCTCCTTATGTGCTTGCTGGTTTTGCACAAATTGAAGAAATCAGAAATGCTTTAATTGATTTTAAAGAATCCGGAAAACCTATCCTGGCTTATAGTGAAGCTTTCTCTGAGACAGGTTACTATGTGGCTTCTGTTGCAGATAATATCGTTTTAAATCCTGCAGGGATGTTAGAAATGAGCGGACTTTCTTCAGAAGTTACTTTTTTTAAAGGAACATTTGAAAAATTAAATATTGAGCCTCAAATATTTAGAGTGGGTACTTTTAAAAGTGCGGTTGAACCATTCCTTAGAAAGGATATGAGTGATCCAAGTAAAGAACAAATAAGTGTCCTATTAAACTCTGTTTATGGTGTGCTTATTAATAATATCGCTAGCTCCAGAGGTATAGATGCAACAGAATTAAGAGCCATTTCTGACAAACTAAAAGTAAGAACCACTGAAGATGCTTTAAATTATAAGCTCGTTACTCAGTTAGGTTATTATGATGAAGTTTTAACCAGAATGAGAGAAATAGCAGGTCTTGAAGAAGATGCGAAAATACCTGTGGTTTCTGTAAAAAAATACAGCCAGTCATTTGTAGCTGATAAGTATAATGCAAATAGAATAGCTGTAATCATAGCAGAAGGAAATATAGTTTCAGGAAAAGGTGGAGAAGGCTCAATTGGCTCAGATGTATTTGCCAAAGAAATCAGAAAAGCCAGGTTAGATGATAAAATCAAAGCAATTGTATTACGAATAAATAGTCCCGGAGGAAGTGCCTTAGCTTCGGATGTAATGTGGAGAGAGGTTAAATTAGCATCAAAAGTGAAGCCCGTAATTGCTTCTATGTCTAGCGTTGCTGCTTCTGGTGGATACTATATGGCGATGGCTTGCGATACTATAGTAGCTCAGCCCAATACTATTACTGGTTCCATTGGAATTTTCGCAATCATACCAGACTTATCTAAATTTATGGATACCAAATTAGGGATTACTTTTGACAGAGTGAGCACTGGTGAATTTTCTGATTTATATACCGTTACCAGAAGTTTAAATGATGCAGAAAAGCGAATCATTCAAAATTCAATAGAAAGAGGTTATGAAGATTTTACTTCAAAAGCGGCTGAGGGAAGAAATATGCCAATAGATGAGTTATTAAATGTAGCATCAGGTAGAGTTTGGTCTGGAATCGAAGCTAAAGAAAATGGCTTAGTTGATGTCCTTGGCGGTTTTGACGATGCAGTTAATATTGCGGCAAATTCTGCAGGACTAGAAGAAGGTGATTACATGAAAGTATATTACCCTGAAAAGAAACCATTCTTTCAGCAATTATTAAATGAAATGGGGGCTTCTGCAAAAGTTTTACATAAAAAATACACTTATGGTGAAATGGCTAATTATGTAGAAGAGTTAGAATATGTAATGGAAAACAAAGGATTGCAAACAAGAATGCCATTTGATTTGGAAATCAAATAATTTGCCCCTTTTTTTACATTATAGTTATAATTCAGCACTGCTGACAAAAACAAAAAACTAAGATGACAGAAATTAGGAACGACTGGACAAAGGAAGAAATAGAAAAAATATATAATCAACCCATATTAGAACTTATCTATCAGGCGGCTACCGTCCACAGAGAGTTTAATGACCCTTCTGAGGTTCAGGTTTGTACTTTATTGAGCGTAAAAACTGGCGGATGCCCTGAGGATTGTGCTTATTGCCCTCAAGCTGCTCGATACCACACTGATGTAAAAGTTCATAAATTACTCCCAACTGAGCAAGTACTGGAAAGTGCAAGAATAGCCAAAGAAAATGGTAGCACAAGATTCTGCATGGGTGCGGCCTGGAGAGAAGTGAGAGATAATCGCGATTTCGATAGAGTGCTGGATATGGTGAAAGGCATCAATGAGCTAGATATGGAAGTTTGCTGTACTTTGGGTATGGTAACCGAATCTCAAGCTCAAAAACTGAAAGATGCGGGACTTTATGCCTATAATCATAACCTGGATACTTCTGAAGAACATTATGATGACATTATCAGCACTAGAACTTATGATGATAGATTAGACACCATAGGTAATGTGAGAAAAGCAAAAATCTCTGTTTGTTCAGGTGGTATTATCGGATTAGGCGAACAACATAAAGACAGAGTAGGCATGTTGCATACCTTGGCTACTATGGAAGAACATCCTGAATCTGTGCCTGTTAATGCATTGGTGCCCGTTGAAGGAACACCATTAGAGAAGCAGCCAAAAGTTTCTGTTTGGGAAATGGTGAGAATGATTGCAACGGCAAGAATCACTATGCCTAAAGCGATGGTTCGTTTGTCTGCCGGAAGAGTTAGAATGAATCAGGAAGAGCAAGCTTTATGCTTTATGGCTGGAGCTAATTCTATTTTTGCAGGAGACAAATTGTTAACGACTCCAAATCCTGAAGTAAACGAAGATGCAGAATTATTCCAAACGCTTAATTTAAAGCCAAGGAAATCATTCAAAAACGGAGAGCCGGCTGTTGAATTTCAGCAAATACCGGGAGCTAATTTATAATTAGTAATTAGAGAATTAATAAATAAAGGGTGGCTATTCGCTGCCCTTTTTTGTTTTGAGCACGAGCTGGGTAAGTCCTGAATATATGTATTGATATTTTAATCGGAGATTAAAATGGATAGATTCCTGCCTCCCGACTTGCAGTGCGGGACAGGTTCCGCAGGAATGACGGTCTTTTCTAGCTTTTCAGTAATAAGTTTAAATAATCAAAGTATCTTAATAATTGCCAAATTCAATTTTTATTAGCAACTTCATTCCTTTGATTTTTTAACATACTTACAATTATGAAAACCACCCCCCTACTCCTTTTTATTATTCTGATTTTTGGCTGTAAAGCACCAGAAGAACAAACCACATCTAACAAAAAAGCTCCTTTTATGTGGGAGAATGCAACGGTTTATTTCCTTTTGGCTGATCGTTTTAATAATGCTGATACCACAAATGATTTCAACTTCGGGAGAGAGCAAGATGGAGCTACTTTAAGAAGCTTTATGGGTGGAGATATTAAAGGAATTACCGAAAAAATAAAGTCTGGTTATTTCACCAATTTAGGAGTTAATGCTATTTGGGTAAATCCTTTAGTGGAGCAAATTCATGGATCAGTAGATGAAGGAACCGGCAAAACTTATGGTTTCCATGGGTATTGGACTAAAGACTGGACTGCTTTAGATCCTAATTTTGGAACCATGGAAGATCTAGCAGAATTGGTGAAAACTGCACACGAAAACGACATCAGAATTTTATTGGATGTAGTGATGAACCATACTGGTCCTGTGACAAAACAAGATCCAATTTGGAAGGATTGGGTAAGAATCGGACCAAATTGTACTTACCAAGATTGGGAGAGTACTGTTAAATGTACTTTAGTGGATAATCTACCTGATATTTTAACTGAATCTGAAGAGGAAGTTGAGCTCCCACAGCATTTATTAGATAAATGGGAGAAAGAAGGCAGACTGGAAAAAGAATTAGCAGAATTGGATGAATTCTTTGAGAGAACCGGCTTCCCTAGAGCGCCTAAATATTATTTAATCAAATGGATTACAGACTACATTAGGGAATATGGTGTGGATGGATTCAGAGTAGATACCGTAAAACATACAGAAGCTGGGATTTGGGGAGAATTATATGCAGAAGCTCTGAAGGCACTGAAAGATTGGAAAAATGAAAATCCAGAAGAGAAATTAGATGATTTGGACTTTTATATGGTAGGAGAAATTTACAACTACTCCATTTATGATGGTCTCGAATATACATACGATGGTGATACGGCCGTTAATTTCTTTGATGAAGGATTTCACAGTATGATCAACTTCTCCTTAAAGTGGGAACTGAAAGACAAACATCCTGATGAGATATTTGCCACTTATGATAGTCTTTTAAATCGAGGGGAATTAAAGGACAAGTCTGTATTAAACTATCTTTCGTCTCATGATGATGGTAATCCTTATGATGCAAACAGAACCAATGTATTCAATACCGCTACCTATTTAATGCTAACTCCTGGGGCTGCACAGATTTACTATGGTGATGAAACTGCCCGTCTGCTAAATGCCGATGCAGAAGGCGATGCCAAATTACGTTCTTTAATGAATTGGCAAGAACTGGAATCAGATACTAGAAGAGATGGCTATAGTATAAAAGAAATCCACAATCATTGGCAGAAATTGGGTCAGTTTAGAAAAAATCATCCAGCCATTGGAGCAGGCCATCACCAAAAAATTTCGGACGCCCCTTATTCCTTTAGCAGAACATTAAATCAAAATGACTTTAAGGATAAGGTAATGGTTGTCATGGCAGAAAATGCTAAGGAAATAGCTGTAAAAAATGTATTTATAGAAAACCAGGAAGTGAAGAATTTCTACACTGGAGAAACTTCGACTGTCAAAAATGGTGTATTAACATTTGAAAAGGATAGTAGATTACTGCTTTTAGAAGCGATATAAAAACAAAACCCGCAAGGTTTTGATTCTTGCGGGTTTCAATATTTTAAAGCATAAGGATCTTATTCGTTATGCATCCATTCTTTTTTCGCCATTAGTTCACCATCAGTTTCTTCATGGTCTGGATCATCCACACAGCAATCAACAGGACAAACAGCTGCACATTGAGGCTCTTCGTGGAAACCGGTACATTCCGTACATTTTCCAGTGACAATATAATAGAACTCGTCAGATACAGGTTCTTGCATTTCTTCTGCATCTACCTCAGAGCCGTCTATTAATTTAGCTTTGCCTGAAAGTGAAGTTCCTCCAGACCAATTCCATTCCACACCACCTTCATATATTGCTGTATTAGGGCACTCAGGCTCGCAAGCACCACAATTAATACATTCATCTGTAATCATTATTGCCATAACTGAAAAAAATTTAAGCTTCTCTGCAAATTTAGTTGCTATAACAACAAAATTACAAAGAATAAGTTTGATAGGGCAATACATTTGTGAAAAATTAATAAAGTAGTGCACTAATTTAAACACGTTCTATATTGCAATATTGAATTTCTTCAAAAGAATCCAATTTACTTAAATTACATTTAGAGAAGATTTAAAGAAGTATTAGCTAAAATCTAGTTTTTTCCCACTTAAATTTAATTTTACAACACCTATACATCATTTTGATCTCAAAAATACTGACAATCAGTACTTAAGCTTTTATCTAATCTAACAAACAACAATTCATGGTTTACACATCCCGTTAAGAATATATAATTTTATTATAATAAAATCATGGAATAGTTTTATTAAAAAATTTCACTATTATTATATATTATTTAATAATAGTCATGAGCGTAAAGAATACTAGTTTCCTTCCAGCACCAGAATTACAGGGATTTATTGCTTCCTATGTCATTCAGCAAGTTCCCGATGGTGTAAATGAACCCTTTTTCTCACCCCCTTTGGCAATGAGCGGCTTTATCATTACGGTAACCAACAGTACCGGTATTTTGAATGCCAAAATTGATAATAGGGATTTTATTACAGATAATGCAGTTGCTACTGGGCAGGTTAGCGCACCAATATATGGAGAGCTGGTTGGTGAGGTAAAAGCTATTTTGGTCTTTTTTAAACCAACAGGCATGCATCGCCTTTTCGGAAATGATCTATCTGAATTGACTAATACTTCCCAATCATTATCTGAGTTTTTAGGGCATGTAGAAGCCGATGTCCTTTGGAATGATTTGACTGAGCAATCCGATAATCAAAAGCAAATAGATATATTAGATAATTTCTTTAAAAATAGAATCCCAACAGAAAAGCAAGAGGATAAATTTGAAAAAGTTTTGGATTTCATTCATGAAAAGAATGGAAGAGTTAGCATAGCCGATATCGAGCAATATGCTACCTACCCTAGGAAAACACTTGAGCGTCATTTCAAAAGAATGGTGGGGCTTTCTCCCAAAGTATATGCACAGATTTACCGCTTTAAATGTTTGATCAATTTTTTATATGCCAACTCTGGAATTACATGGATGCAATTGGCAAACGAAAACGGATATTATGATCAGTCGCATATGTCACGTTACGTAAAAGAATACTTGAAAATTCCTCCAAACAGCTTGGTGAAGCTAGACATGGACTTTATTAATTACTTATTGAATCGGTGAAGAATCGAATTATCAACCAAAGCCACTCGTTTTTATTGTTAGAATGTCGCATTTGTACAAGACTATGTCATTAAGATGAGCGTATTTTAAGACGGATTAATTAAATGATAGAAACTGATGAAGCTTACAGAAATACTAATCAAAAAAATAATTCCTATAATTCTTACTACTAGCTTATTGTTGCTTCACTCTTCCTGCACCAAAAAGTTTTCTGACATTGAAGACTTGTCAACTGATCAACAAGCACAAAATTATACGGCTATGAAAGATGTTTCATACGGATCAGATGCAGAGCAAAATATGGATATCTATCTTTCTGAAAAGGCGAAATCTTATGGTAAGCTCAACTACACCATTGTTTTTCTTCATGGAGGAGCCTATTACGGAAGCGACAAAAGCCTAGAAGAAAGATATATTGAACCATACCTCAAAAAAGGCTTCCATGTGGTCAACCTAAATTATCGATTAAAAAGAGGTATTCCAATGGCAACCAGTGACTTGACAAAGGCATTAAACTTTCTCAAAGCCAATAACAGCAAATACAATTTGAATTTGGAAAATGTGATTGTAACTGGATTCTCTGCGGGTGCACAGATTGCCAGTAATGTTGGTCTGGCTCAAAACAATCCTGAATTTCCGGACCAGCTAATGGAAGGCATTTCAATCACAGGCATTATTAACTTCTCCGGCCCGGTAGATGACTTAGATGTTATAGAGAAAATATTCATCGATTATGATTACGAACTATTTAGCAAGGCAGGTAAATCACTATTTCCTTCTGATGGCTACGAAAAGAAAGAAGTGGTTTCGGTTTACGAGCCTATTATCTATTTTGACGAAAAAGATCCTCCTATTTTCTTATGGCATGGCGGGAAAGATGATCAAATTCCACCAGAGACATTTGAGAAATTTGTAAAAAAATTCAGGGGAAATAAAGATTTCTTAAAATATATACCCGAAGGGAAACACAGCCCCTCAGCGGAAGAATTAGAAGATGCTTATACTGAAATATTTACTTTTTTAAATGATTTATAAAAGAAGAATTAATGTCTTTATTAAACATAATAAATATGAAAATACACCTACTTATTCTATTTGTCCTACTCCCACAATTTTTATTTTCGCAAACGAGAATTATCGACATGCATGTCCATTCCTATTCTGATAGCGACTTTGGTGAGCGGGAGCCAGCCAGTGACCACTATGGGATGAAAGGTTCAGCTACTGCGGAGCAGCATCGGCAGGAGACTTTTAAGGCTTTTGAGCAATTCAATATTGTAAAAGCGATGGTCAGCGGAAACCCTGAGAGTGTAATCAACTGGGCACAAAAGGACAATTCCAATCGAGTGATAAAGGGTATTTTACAATTTGCTCCAGATAGTTATGGTATGGATAGTGTCAGGTTTGAACAGATGGTGAAAGATGGGGATATTGAAATATTTGGGGAATTAGGACCCTATTACAGCGGAACCACATTAAGTGATCCTGAATGGCAACCCTATCTGAGGATTTGCGAAAGATATGATATTCCTGTAGCGGTGCATACGGGTGGAGGTGACCCACTCGGTACGCATACATGGGCTCCGAAAGCAAGACTTAAATTAGGTGACCCCTACCTCATTGAAGATGTACTGGTAAACTATCCGAAACTCAGGATCTACATGATGCATGCAGGTGGTGAAGACTGGCCTGAGCATGCTATCAGACTAATGGCTTATTATCCGCAACTCTATACGGATTTGGGTGTGATGCTTTGGGTGGAGCCCAATACGCAACGATACATCACAGAGTTTCTGAAAAACATCAAACATGCCGGCTATTTAGATAGAGTCATGTTTGGCTCAGACCAGATGATATGGCCTTACGCCATCGAAAAATCAATAGATTTTTTAAATAGCTTAGACTTTCTGACCGAAGAGGATAAGACCGGTATATTTTACGATAATGCTGCGAGGTTTTTAAAATTGGAATGATTGAAAAAGCTAGCATTTCACTTCATGTTCTTAATGAGGCAAAGACTTCAACTATTAATGGGTAAGAATTAAAAATAGTTAAAAACACATGAATACCAGCAAGGAAGGATTAAAAAGAGAAGTTGGTGTATGGGGACTATCCGCCAATATTCTCAACATCATTGTTGGAGCCGGAATCTTTGTTTTGCCAGCTATTATAGCAGGAATAATGGGGGCTTCCGCGGTTATGACTTACCTCATTTGCGGATTCCTTATTGGCTTAGTGATGCTCTGCTTTGCTGAAGCAGGAAGTAAGGTTACCCATTCAGGTGGAGCTTATGCTTATGTGGAAACTGCATTTGGGGCTTATCCTGGTTTTTTGGTTTCTATATTTTCGTTGACAGGAGCCCTTTTTGCTGATGCAGCCGTTTCCAATGCTTTAATAGAAGTTTTAGGTTTGATTTTTCCAGTTTTCAAAGATCCGTCTGTCAGAGTAATTACCTTATTTCTATTGTTTTTAAGTTTGGCTGTACTGAATGTCGTTGGCGTCAAACAGGGAATTGGAATAGTCAAAATCAATACAGTAGCAAAGTTGATTCCCTTACTATTACTGGTCAGTATTGGCTGGAAAGATGTCCAATGGGCTAACCTTAATTGGGGAGCTAGCCCTACCGTAAAACAATTCGGTGAGACGTCCTTGATTTTGTTTTTTGCTTTTATAGGTGCAGAGACTGGATTAAATATTGGAGGAGAAATTAAGCATCCACAAAGAACAGTTCCAAGAGCGATATTTTTTGGAATTTCCTTCGTTTTGGTGCTGTATATTTTGATACAACTGGTATCTCAGGGGGTCTTAGGTAATGATTTGACTAGCTTCAAAGAAGCACCCTTAGCGGAGGTAGCCAAAATTGCATTTGGTCCTGTGGGTTACAATCTCCTCTTTATTGGGGCAGGAATTTCTATGTTTGGAATGCTTAGTGGCTCAATCCTGAATGTGCCACGGGTAGTTTTTAGATTATCCCGTGATGGAGTGATTCCTTTTAGCAGGCTGGCTTCCATCCATTGTAAATTCAAAACACCCTATTTAGCTATTTTACTATATGCCGGACTTGGTTTTACACTCGCCTCATTTGGTGGCTTTAGGCAATTGGCTGCCATCGCCTCATCAAGCATATTAGTCGTCTATTTAGGGGTTTCACTTTCAGTTATCCAACTCCGGAAAATTAAGACCCTTGCTGCAGATGGATTCAAAATCCCTTTTGGTTATACGGTTCCAATTTTATCAGCTGGTATCATTGTTTATTTTCTATCAAATATGACCGGACTTGAGATCAAGGGAACACTCCTATTTGCAGGAGTCATAACAGCCATTTATTTCTTAGGGAAAATCTATAGGAAATGGAAAAACAAAGCAGATTAGATAGCTAATTGTTAACCCCATTGATCATAGCTACATGGCATTTAAAAATGAATCAATGAGATATGTTTTGAAGATTAATAAGATACCATATTTTACTAATTAAATAAAAAAACAATGATAAAAATCTTTCGAAAAATTCATCAAACACACGACTTTAAAAAAAAGGTAGACACCTATCGCAAAAACACTATAGCCAAAATACTAATGATGATGATGGCGATTTTAATACCCAGTTTTTCTCAGGGACAAGAGTTGGAAAAAGCTCAAATACTTGCCCAAAGAGAGGCTTCCAATCAGGCACTTCGGAATTTTGATGATGAGTTGAATGCCACTTTTTCAACTCATGATGCCTTCATCACCACAGGCGCGGGTAAACTAATAGCAGGTAAGGAAGCACTTTCCAGATATATTCAATCCGGAAAAGGTGCAAAAATGTATTGGGTTCGTACTCCAGAGGAAGTACTAGTCAATCCTACAACTCTATTGGCTTGGGAAACAGGAAAATGGAAAGGATATTATGAAAACTCCAAAGAAGCTGTTGTCGGAGGAAAATATTCAGCTCAATGGACCAAAGCCTCTGGGACCTGGCTGATCCAATCACAATTGTTTGTCACGCTAGAAGATTAACTTGATAAAACACTGAAATCACTGCCCAACCCCATGTTTTCTTAGGTATTTTTAGCACTATCATGAGACTTAGGGGCAACTTGTAGATTTATGACTCAGGAACTTCTACTCGACTGTATGCCTCATTTATTCTATAATCTCAATCTCTATACCGTCCAACCAAACAGAACCAAAATCTCTTAGATAAATACCATAATTAATGGTATTCGATTCTTCAGGAACCTCTGCTTCTATTTTTAGAATTCCCCATTCAGATGACGTAATGCGAGATTCATCTAGACTAGGGCTCGCTGGAAATCTCAGGTGCGTCAGATACAATCGGTCGAAGTGAAGATGTGCTTATACCTCAATCTTCGACCGGGCAGTAGGTGGCGTACCTGAGGCTAGCTCAAAAAATTCGATTTCGCATTTTTTGAAGTGCAAGGAAAAGTGGGGAAATCTAAAAAAAGCCATGCACTTGTTATCAACAGTGTAATAGTTTTTAACATATATTATTGTTAAAAGTCAGTTTTTAGGGGGAAATGCGTTTTTCAGCAAGCCCTA